>CAVDAL010000063.1:0-6582 GCA_963606965.1 Acutalibacteraceae bacterium | reverse complement strand
ACGACCTGCCCTAAAGCATGAACGCCAGCATCTGTTCTGCCAGCACAAACAGTATCAATATGAGTATGAAAGATTATTTCAAGAGCACTTTCAAGCTTGCCTTGAATAGTATTTATCTGTGGGTCTTTTTGCTTTGCAAACCCAGAATATGCACTTCCATCATATGCAAGTTTTATAGCAATGCAAGTCATAATAAGTAAGTCACCAACTTAAAGCAAAATGCAGATAACTAGCACAGGAACAAGCATTGCAAATAAAATAATGATATCTTTTTTTGTGATTTTATTTTCTCTTGCGCATGTGCGGCCTTCGCCAACATAGCAGCGAGCGTCCATTGCTTGCGCAAGGTCATCTGCTCGTCTGAAAAGTCTTATAAATAGCGGAATAAAAACAGGAATCCAAGCTTTAATGCGAGTGACAATTGAGCCTGTTTCAAAATTTGCACAGCGCGCCTTTTGTGCCAAAACTATATTTTGAGCTTCAATTGCTGTTGTTGGAATAAAACGCAAAGCAATAGATATCATCATTGCAAAATCATCAACAGGGACTTTAATTTTGCGCAGCGGACTCATCAATTCCAATAAAGCATCCGTAAGCTCAACCATTGAACTTGTGAATGTTAAAAGCGAACATAAAGCAATTAAAACTGCGATTCTTAATGCAAAATAAATGCCTGTGATAAAACCGTCTAAAGTCACGCCAAAGCTGCCCCAAAAAACAAAATTTTGAGTCAAACCAAGGCTGCCAACAGAGCTTAAACCTGGGGCTTGCGCTGCATTAATATTGATTGAAAATGCGTGGACAATTATTGTGAAAGCTAAAATGAAAATGACTGGCTTTAGGCCACTGGCTGCTTTTGCAATTGGTACTTTTGCAATTGCATATAAAGCCAAAGTCAGTAAAACAAGAAAGCCCAAACCAAACCATGTCTGGACTAAAAATACACCAATAGCAAACGCACAGGCCAAAACAATTTTGACCCGTGCGTCTAATTTGTGAACAGGAGTAATTCCTGGGATGTATGTTCCAAAAGCAAGCGTTGCTGCCATGGTAAACCCCTAAGGGACTATTCCTCTTTTGCGGCTTCCTCTTCAACAGCTTCTTCAGTAGCCTCTTCTTCTGCAGCTTCTGCTTCTTCTTCAGCTTCTGCCTCTGCGGCTTCTTCTGTAGCTTCAGCTTCTTCTGCAGCTTCTTCAGCAACTTCTTCTGCTGCCTTATCAGCCTTTTCTTCTTTTGCTTCTTCTTTCTTAGCAGCAGCCTTCTTTGTTGCAGCTTTCTTTGTGCTCTTTGCAGGAGCTGCGCCAGCAACAGGTTCTGTTACTAATTCAAGAATAACCATAGGAGCGTTGTCGCCCTTGCGAGGACCAAGCTTCAAAATGCGAGTATAACCACCATTGCGGTCTGCCCACATGCCTTGCTTTGCCTTCTCGAAAACTTCGCGAACGAGCTCTTTGTCGCCCATAGCTGCGATAGCTAAACGGCGAGAATGCAAATCGCCCTTCTTTGCCCATGTGATAATGCGGTCAATTTCTGTACGCATTTCCTTTGCACGAGCATCAATTGTTTTAATGCGATCGTTCGTAAAGATAGCGACGAGCAGATTTTTCTTAATGGCCTTTGTATGGCTTGAATCAGTGCCAAGCTTACGGCCTTTTTTGTAATGCCTCATGAATATATCTCCTCGTTATATCTTCAGACCAAGATCCATTGATTGAAGCTTATCTTTAACTTCTTCAATAGACTTAGCACCAAAGTTGCGAATGTTTAACAAATCATTTTCAGAGTACTCAACCAACTGACGAACAGAATGAATGCCTGCGCGCTTCAAGCAGTTGTATGAGCGAACAGATAAGTCAAGTTCTTCAATCTGACGTTCAAGCTCAGTATTTTTGCTTGGACCTTCAGGAGCGAAGATGCTTGCTGTTTCTTCATCTACATTTTCATCAAGCAACAAGAATGCTGCCATGTGTTGAGTAACAATATTTGCAGACTGACAAATTGCTTCTGTTGGATCAATTGCACCATTGGTTTCAACTTCCAAAATCAATTTGTCATAGTCTGTGCGCTGAGCAATACGAGTGTCAGTAACGTCCATTGTGCAGCGACGAACAGGTGAAAACAAAGAATCTGTATGGATGATTCCAATAGGATCTTCTGTTCTCTTATTGCGGTCTGCTGGCACATAGCCGCGGCCAACACCGATACGAAGTGTCATTTCAAGTCTGCCACCCTCAGACAATGTTGCAATAACATGGTCTGGGTTAACAAGTTGAAATTCTGCTGGCACTTCAATATCTGCACCTGTAACAGTGCATGGACCTTCTGCAAACAATGTTGCAGTGGCTTCATCGCCTGTTCCCATAGAGGAAAAAACTAGACCCTTGATATTCAGAACAATGTCTGTAACATCTTCCACAATACCGGGGGCTGAGGTAAATTCGTGTTGTACGCCCTCAATTTGTATAGCAGTTACAGCGGCACCATCGAGTGACGAAAGCAAAACACGGCGCATTGAATTGCCAAGAGTGTAGCCATAGCCGCGCTCGAGTGGCTCCATAATGAAGCGCGATGTGTTTTCGTCGACAGTTTCGACTGTAACCTTGGGTCTCATGAACTCTGTCATATTTTAAAGCCTCCTTGAGACTGGATGCGAATAATACAAATAAATCATCAAGCTTATTTTGAGTAAAGTTCGACGATGAGCTGTTCTTGAATGTCAAGATCGATTTGATCGCGAGTTGGCAATGATACAACCGAACCCTGCAATTTTTCCATGTCGACTTCAAGCCAGCCTGGTACTTCAAAACGCTCTGATGAAAGAAGAGCGCTCTTGATTGGAAGCAAATCCTTTGCCTTTGGAGCAACAGCAACCAAGTCACCTGGTTTAACGCGATATGAAGGGATATTTACCTTCTTGCCATTAACAGTGATGTGGTTGTGGCGAACTGTTTGACGAGCTTCATCGCGAGATTTTGCAAAGCCAAGGCGATAAACAACATTATCAAGACGGCTTTCCAAAATGCGGAGCAAGTTGTCACCAGTAATGCCTTCCTGGCGGTTTGCAATTTCATAATAGCTATGGAATTGTTTTTCTAACAAACCATAGATACGCTTTGTCTTTTGTTTTTCGCGCAACTGAGTTCTATATTCAGTTTCACGAACACGTTTCTGGCCAGCTTCACCTGGCGCATAAGGGCGGCGTTCCATAGCGCACTTGTCGCTGTAGCAACGGCTACCCTTAAGAAAGAGTTTAGAGCCTTCACGACGGCACAAGCGGCAGTCAGCTCCTGTATAACGTGCCATAACTTTTCCCTTTCCTAATCTACACGCGACGACGCTTGCACTGACGGCAACCGTTGTGCGGAATTGGTGTACAGTCTTGAATGCTAGAGACTTCTAAGCCAGCTGCCTGCAAAGAGCGGATAGCTGTTTCGCGGCCAGAGCCTGGACCCTTTACAAAAACTGCAACCTTACGCAAGCCATGTTCCATTGCAATTTTGGCAGCTTCTTCAGCAGCCATTTGTGCAGCAAATGGAGTTGATTTGCGAGAACCTTTAAAGCCAACTGTGCCAGCAGAACGCCATGAAATCACGTTTCCACGTGTGTCTGTAATGCTAACAATTGTGTTGTTGAATGTGCTCTTGATGTGAGCTTGTCCAACAGTAACATTCTTACGATCGCTACGCTTAATGCGTGTGCGAGCTTGTTTCTTTGCCATGATACTACCTCACCTTAGCCCTTCTTCTTTGCGCCAATTTGCTTGCGCGGACCCTTGCGAGTGCGGGCATTAGTGTGTGTACGTTGGCCGCGGACTGGAAGACCGCGACGATGACGGAGGCCACGATAGCAGCCAATTTCCATCAAGCGTTTAATGTTTTGTGATGTTTCGCGACGCAAGTCGCCTTCTGTCATGTAGTTTGCGTCGATGTAATCACGCATCTTGACAACTTCTTCTTCTGTAAGATCGTTGCAACGAGTGTCAGGGTTGACACCAGTTTCTGCACAAACCTTCTTTGCAGTTGTCAGACCGATACCGTAGATGTAAGTCAAACCAACCTCAACACGCTTGTCACGAGGCAGGTCGACACCAAGTATACGAGCCAATGTCGTTCCCTTCTTAACCTTGACGTTGTTTATGACGTGGGTTTTCGCAAATTACGTAAACCTTGCCATGACGTCTAATGATTTTGCACTTATCGCACATTTTCTTAACCGAAGGACGTACCTTCATAATCTTGTCCTTTCCGAAAGTGTGGACCTTCTCTATTTCAACGCCCAGCCGCAGGCGATTATTCCCAACATTACCATGCGCATTTTTGCATATTGCAAAATGCAAGCTGCGAGGTGCGAACTGCAAAATGCGAAATGCAAGATGCGCATTTTGAGGAGGCTAGTTTATACGCAGTGGATTGTCCAGCGCGCACTTGTTAAACTATTTCCTCGAAAAATCTTACTTGTAGCGGTAGGTGATTCTGCCGCGGTCAAGATCATATGGAGAAAGTTCAACTTTAACTTTGTCTCCTGGTAAAATCTTGATGTAATGTATACGCATTTTGCCTGAAATATGCGCCAAAATTTGATGGCCATTTTCAAGCTCGACCTTAAACATTGCATTAGGCAGTGGCTCAACCACTGTTCCCTCAAGCTCAATTGCGTCTTGTTTTGCCAAAATTACTCTTTCCTGTTTAAAGACGGACACACGCAAATGAACATGATACCGCAAAATTCATTTAATGCGCAAGAAATTTGCAAAACTAGTTAAACGGCGCTATGAGCGGAGGAATGAACAAAATAGAGCAAAATTGCTGCTCTAAGGCAAAGTTAAGGCTCGCGCTTTTGGTGCGCGAGCCTTATTACTAATAAATTTGTGAAGCTTCGGTACAAGCTTGCCACATAATAGCTGCAGGCAATTGCAGCAGTTGCAATAAGCGAAAAATTAACGCTTTGAGAACTGTGGACGCTTGCGAGCTTTCTTCAAGCCGTACTTCTTACGTTCAACCATACGTGAATCGCGAGTAAGGTAGCCAGCCTTTTTCAAGTCTGCACGATAGTCGCCAGCTTCAAGCAATGCGCGAGCAATGCCATGACGCAAAGCGCCAGCCTGACCAGAAATGCCACCACCATTCAAAATAGCGATTACATCGAAGTGATTGACTGTATCTGTTGCCTTGAATGGAACCAAAGCAGAATCGAGCAAGCCCTTGCGGCCGAAGTATTCTTCACCGTCACGCTTGTTGATTGTGACTTTACCAGTGCCTGGAACAAGGCGAACGCGAGCAACAGCGTTCTTGCGACGACCTGTGCCGCAATATACTGCATCATGTTTCTTTTCTGCCATGATTAACCCTCCAGCTCTATCTTACGAGGCTTCTGAGCCGCATGTGGATGCTCAGGACCTACATAAACCTTGAGCTTTTTGAACATTTGACGACCAAGAGTATTCTTTGGAAGCATGCCACGAACTGCATGTTCGATAACACGAGTTGGATGCTTTTCCATAGCTTCCATAAAAGATTCGCTCTTCAAGCCGCCTGGATGGCCAGTATGACGGAAATAAGTTTTATTTGCCGCTTTAGCACCAGTCAATTTAATCTTTTCTGCGTTGATAACAACAACAAAGTCGCCTGTGTCTACATGTGGTGTGTAGATAGGCTTATTCTTGCCGCGCAAAATCTGAGCAACCTCAGATGCAAGGCGACCAAGAGTCATGTCTGTTGCATCTACCAAAAGCCATTCGCGCTGGACGTCGCTAGGCTTTGCCTGATAGGTTTTCATTCGGATAATCCTCCAATAAAATATCGTTCTTTTCGTACAGAGTTTCACGGGGCTCTGACGTGAACTTTTCAATAATATACGTGTGGAAGGGCAAAATCAATTGCGAATTGCCGAAAGGCAGGAATTTGTTGCTTGCAATTTTTCGCTTTTTGCCACCAGAGGTTTAGCTTGCTTTTTCAAAGGTGAGCGTGGCGCCTCCGTATTCAAGAGTTAAAGTGCCATCCCCTGTTTCTGTAAATGTAATGCTTTCTGCACCTGTGCTTGCGTCTAGACTTTCATCTTCGTTATCATTTTTGAGGATGACGCCATTGCCGTCGTCAGATTCTGACCAAGTGGCAGTTGCGTCTTCTTTATTTACAGTGAATGTGGCTTTGCCATTGCTTTCAAATGTGACAGAAATTTCGCCAAAAATATCCGATGTTTTGAGTTCAACACCAGCATATTCTGCAGTGGTGGCATTCCATGTGCCAACATATTTTGAATCGGACAAATCTGTGCCGCAACCTGTCATGCAAAACGCAAGCACAATAACAAAACTAAAAGCCAAACAAAGACGCTTCATAAAACCTCCTGAGAAAGTATTTCTTCAAATGATAACGCATGGAAATGGTAATTCATTGTTCCAAGTCACAAAGAACTCGCCTTTGCAATTTATATGTATGGCCGTGCGACAAGTGAGCCTTGTAACTGGCCGCAGTTTGCTTAAGTTCTTCAAAGCTTGCTTCGCCATTTTCATTGGCAACTTGCAGATGTTTAATTCTTCGCTTGAATTTTCTTTTTGTAGAGGTTTTATCTAATAATTAACGA
>CAVDAL010000062.1:0-23419 GCA_963606965.1 Acutalibacteraceae bacterium | reverse complement strand
TATATTGTTGCAGGCATTGCAATCCCACTTGTGATTCATTGGTTGTGGGCGAAGGTGAAAAAGCTGGCAGCTTCAGTAAGAAGTTAATAGTCAATCTGCTTACCCACGATAAACTAAATGTTTTATTTTTGCTAAAAATTCTAAATAAACTAACGTCCAAGATCCAATTTGTAAATATATGCTGGTGGCAGAATTTCGATTTGTCATTGACAAAAAAAGCAAATTTATGGGTGTCTTGTTGTGCATAAAGTCAATTCAGAATTAAAAAATCAGCAATTATCATAATTTCAGTTAATGTCTTGCTTGGCAAATTTAAGATTAAGTTTCTGAGGGGAGCTGAAACAAAAGAATTGTAAAGCAAGAAGCAGGTTTATCAAATTAAAGTTTATATGATGAGAGGAGAGAAAGATGGAGTATAACAACGAATATAATCTTGATTTATACCCCAAACAGCTTCACTGGCAAGAAGGAGATTTAACTGCCACAAGAACAACAATGTGGTCAGGCCCTGGTTGTCATGAAGGTTGTCAGATTATTTTTTATACTGACAAAGATGGAAAGCTCGTCAAAACAGAAGGCGACCCAAACAGTCCATTTTCGCAGGGTCGCCTGTGCATGCGTTGCCTTGAGTTACCACAGCTTGTAAATCACCCAGATCGTCTTAAATATCCTTTGAAGAGAGCAGGCGAACGCGGCGAAGATAAATGGGAACGCATCTCATGGGATGAAGCTTATGACATTATTGGCGAACATGTCAAGAAATATCAGGAAGAATCTGGCCCAGAATCAATCATTTCAATGATTGGTACAGGCAGAAACGTTTCTCAGGTTATTGCTCATAACCAATATGCAAACTTCGGTGGCCCAGACTTGACACTTTGCTTCTTGTCTGGTGATTCTTGCATGCTTCCACGTACAGCTTTGTGCTATGTAATGATGGGCAACCAGTGGGTTGCTGACATGAGCCAGTTTAGAGAAACTCGCTATGAAGAAGATGCTGATTGGCGTCCACCTGAATGCATCGTTGTTTGGGGTACAAACCCAGTAATCAACAACTCAGATGCTTTCTTGGGTCACTGGATTGTTGAAGCTATGAAGCGTGGCTCTGAACTTATTACTATCGACCCTAAACTTACATGGATGGCTGCAAAATCTAAATATTGGATCCAGCTTCGTCCAGGTACTGATGCTGCTTTGGCATTAGGCATGTTAAATGTAATTATCAATGAAGACTTGATTGATCATGAATTTGTTCAGTGCTGGACATATGGTTATGATCAGTTAAAAGAACGTGTTCAAGAGTACACTCCTGAAAAGTGCGCTGAAATTTGCTGGATTGACAAAGACTTGCTTGTTGAAGCTGCTCGTTTCTATGCAAATTCAAAGCCTTCTACAATTCACTGGGGCTTAGCTGTTGATATGTCTAAGATTGGTACTCAGACTGCTCAAGCTATTGCTTGCCTTGCTGGTGTTACTGGTAACATTGACAATCCTGGTGGCAACATTTTGATTGACCAAGCTTCAGGCCTTGACTTTAGCTATAACTCTGGCATTGAATACTTGGCAGACGGCATGGTTGAAAAACGCCTTGGTAACCAAATATACAACTTGAAGAAATACGGCTTTAGTGCTTCATCACAGTCTGACTGCATTTTGGAAGCTTGTGAAACAGGCTTAGATGAAATGGGCAATCCTCGTCCAGTTCGTATGCTTTGGATTCAGTCTTCTAACCCAATTACAAACATGGGCCAAGATGCTCCACGTATTTATCGTGCAATGAAAAAAGTTGACTTTATTGTTGATATTGACTTGTTCAAGACACCTTTTGCTGTTGCATGTTCTGACCTGTTGCTTCCTTGCGCTATGTCTAACGAACGCGATTGTATCCGTGTTTGGTTTGACCCAATGCGTTCTTTGACAAAATGCTCAACATATTATGAAGCAAAAGAAGACGAAGCTATCATGATTGAGCTTGGTCATAAAATCGCTCCACAAAACTGGCCGGATTGGGTACAGGTTCCTCGCGATTATATGAACTGGCGTATGCAGGCTGGTAACGTTGGCTTTACTATGGAAGACTTGGAAGAAAAATATCACGGCATGCATTATTCTCCATTCCGTTATTACAAGTATAAGGAAGGCTTATTGCGTCCTGACGGAGCTCCTGGCTTCATGACTCCAACAGGTAGATATGAATTCTTTATTACTCTGTTCTATCAGTGGGGCGACGATCCATTGCCATTCTATGAAGAGCCACCCACATCTCCATATTCAACGCCAGAATTGTTTGAAGAATATCCATTTGTTCTTACAACTGGTACTCGTTCATTCGAATTCTTCCATTCTGAATGGAGGCAAAAGGGCACTATTTCTCGTGAGCTTCATCCATGGCCACGCTTTACTATTCATCCTGATGCTGCTGAAAAGCTTGGTATTACAGAAGGTCAGTGGTGCTGGATTGAAAACCAAATGGGTAAGATGAAGCAAACTGCTCACTTACACCCAGGTGTTGACCCAAGAGTTATCAACACAGAACATGGCTGGTGGTATCCAGAACGCGAAGCTGCAGAACCATCATTGTTCGGCGTTTTTGACTCTAACCCTAACAACCTTATTCCAATGTGTGAAAATGGTGCTTCTGGTTATGGTGCTCCAATTAAGAGTGGCATTTGCAAGGTTTATCCTGTAACACCAGAAAATGATACTTTGGAAGACCAGCCAACATGGCAAGTAACTTCAACTAATGGTTACACACATGGTCCAAGCCATCTGTCAGATACACCGTCATTCTATGACATGAGAAAAAGCAATTAAGGAAGGGGGATATTGATATGACAAGCAAAAACACTGGATATGGTCTTTTAATTGATTATGAATATTGTTCTGGTTGCCATGGCTGCGAAACAGCATGCAAAATGGAACATGATATGCCAGAAGGAGATTTTGGTATCAAGATTTTACTAGACGGACCTCGCAAAAATTCATGTGGAACTTGGGAATATGATCACATCCCTGTTCCAACATCACTTTGCGATCTTTGCGCTGACAGAGTTGAAATGGGCAAGCTCCCAACATGTGTACATCATTGCCAAGCAGGCGTAATGGTATATGGCACTCTTGAAGAGCTTGCTAAAAAGGTTAACAAGACCAAGATGGTAATTTTCTCTGTTTAGGTTTAAAAAGTATGTTGATTTTTGGAAAACTTGTGTAAAATAGTGTTATTACTTTTTTGGAGCCTATTGACTGAAAAAGGGGGAATAAGAAATGGCTGATGTAGAAAAGAAAGAACTTGATGAACAACATCCTAATGAAGAAACAGGATATAACGTCACTGCAGCACCTGTATCTTCTGGCGATGCATCAGTTTTGGAAGGTTTGGAAGGTCTTCCGCCAATCGCACCTCCTGGTGCTTAAAGCATAGCAATATGTCTTAAGGTTTTATCGACCCAGTTTTCAAAAAACTGGGTCGATTTTTTATGAGGTGAAAAGAAAACTAATTTTGCAAAAAAGTGAAAAAATTAACAAATTTTTATACTGCTTTTCGTTGTTTATTGCAAGTTTCCTGTTGTTGCTTTCGCGTTATTCTTGCAACAGCGTTTATATTTTGCATTTTTTAGAGGGGATTAACTATGGAATTTATAAGCTATGAAAAGAAAAATATCGATAATGAACATTTAGAGATCACTGTTGTTGCCCCAGGAAAATATGTTTCTGAATTTATGGATGAAGCTGTTAAACGTTTAGCATCTGTTCAAGGCTTAAATTCAAATTCGTCTGTTGAAGATTTAAGAGACCAGCTGATAGATGAAAATCGTACCAAAGAAGATCTTGATCAAATTGTAAAGGGCTATGTTTTAAGTCGATTTGTGCCTTATGTTGTCGATAAACTTGATGAAGAAACAATAACTGAACCAAAGTTCTTTTGCAGAAGTGAACCAGTTGCTGGCGAAGATTTTGAATTGGTTGTATTGGTCATGCTTAAGCCAAAATTTGAACTTTCAAGTTATGGGCCAGTGGATGTAACAATTCCAAGGATGAAAGTTTCAGATGAAGAGCTAGAAGAGGAATTAAAAAATTTCGCGACCAATAATGCCGAATTTGAGGCTGTAAAAGATGATTCTGTTACAGAATTGGTCTATGGGGACTATGCGCGTTTTGATACTTTCGTATCTTTAAATGGTAAAAAGGTAAAGAAGCTAACAAATGATAATGTCATGATGCAAGCTAGCTATGGAACCATGCCAAAGGAATTTATCGACAATATAATTGGGATGAAAAAAGGAGAAGTTAAAGAATTTTCATTTAAAGTTGAAGTCGATGGTTCGTCGGACAAGTATGATACGGCTGTATATGCCGCACGTGTCAAGCTTAATAATTTTATGCGAAGAATAATTCCAGAGCTGGATGACGCTTGGTTTAAAAAGAAATATCCGTTCTTTAAGAACTTAGATGAATTTAAAAACGAATTAAGAAAAAAAGTTCAAAGTAAATATGACGAAAAATTAGATGCCGTCAAAAGCCTAGCTGTTGATTATGCAATTTTGGATCGTTTTAAAGGCGAAATTCCGGACGAGATATTTGAATTTGTCATGGGCAACATGACACAGAATTTTAATGATAATCTGAACAAAATGGGCGTGTCTAGAGAACAATTTTTTGAAGAGCAAAATACAACTGAAGAAGAATATTCAGCAACCATGATGTTGGAGGCTCGCCGTGCCCTTCGCCAAGGCTTCGCGCTAGATTCTCTTTATAGAAATTTGGAGATGGATCTTACGGATGAAGATATTAATGATGTCTTAAAGCAAATGGCTCCAGGAAATGAAGAACGTTTAATGAATGAAATGAAAGATTCTGGGCGTATGTACATTGTTCTAGAAGAGGCAAGAAGAAACAAAGCACACAAATGGCTTATCGATACAGCAAATTATACATATGTCACAGAGGAAAGTAAGGTACATTAGCTAGTTGAACCTTAGCTTTTGTTCAAAAGTAAGATTGTATGTGTCACTGCAAAATAATTACAAACATTTAGGTGTTTTGTTGTAAGAGTAGTCAATTTTATATAACAAAAGCAGTGAGTAGCATGTATCTAGCCAAAGAGCGAGGTGTGCAAATCGCTTGGGAGGAGTTGAAATAAAACGCACCTAGTTAACAAATAGAAAATGTTATGGCTCTTGGTTTTTTGTAAATTGTTTTTAAACAAGGAGGAAAAATGGAAAAAAGTAAGACAGGCGCTTCATGGCCAACGTTCATTTTGATTTTCATTATGGGCGCAGTATTTGCATTGAGCTTCTTTAAAGTTCCAGGTGCAATGTTAACTTTGGCTGAAGAATTCTGCGGCGGCGACATGACTGTTGCAGCATGGTTTATGTCAATTTGTTCTGTTGCTGGTACGATTATTGCATTCTTTACTGGTGCTATTCAAAAATCAATTGGCCCTAAGGGTATGTTGATTATCGCATTGGTTTGCGCTTTACTTGACTCAGTTCTTGGTCTTGTTGCTGGTGCAATGGGTTCAGTTCAAGTATTCATGGTTTCACGTTTTTGCTGTGGTCTTGGTAATGGCTTCTTGGCTACTGCAGGCCCAACACTTATTACACTTCTCTTTAAAGATCCTGCAAAGCGCGCTTTGCCAAACTCAATTTGGTCTTGCTGGACTGCAGTTGGTTCTTTAATCATGCTTAACCTTTTTGCTGTTATCTGCAACCTTACAGGTACTGCTTGGGAAGGCGCATGGTGGGTTAACGTTGTAGTAGGCGTTATCGCTCTTATCGTTGCAATCGCATTTATTAAGATTGACCCAGTTGAAGCAAAAGCTCTTGTAAATGAAGGCGACAATGTTAAGCCTTGGTCTGGTCTTACAATGTTGAACACATGGTTGTTAGTCATCATCTTCGCATGCTTTGCATTCATCTTCTCTTGCTGGTCAGCAATGGCTCCAACATATATGCAGTTGAGTGCAGGAATGGATATGGCTACAGCAAACTCTGTTAGCTCAATCACAACTATCACTGGTATTGTTGGCGCATTGATTATTGGTGTAATTTTGCGCAAGGCAAAGAATCAGCCAGCTGTAATGGTCGGAATCATGATCCTTACAACAATTGTTGGCATTTGTGAATTCGTATTCACAGGCCAAGCAATGATGGTTGTTATGGCTGTATTATGCGGCGTTATTATCAATGCAGTTCCACCAGCAATTTTCCAAAATGCACAATGGGGCGCTAAGACTCCTGCTGGCATTGCAATGATTATGGCAGCTCTTCCAATTGGCTCAAACTTTGGTGGCATCCCAGCTTCACCAGCAGTATCTGCATGCATCGTTCCTGGTGCAGCATGGACTGGCGCAGCAGTTATCCTTGGCGTTGTTGGCGTCATCGGTATTATTTGCGCAATTATCTTCATGGCACGCTGTGGCAAATATAGCAAGGCTGCAATGGCAGGAAAAACACAAGATACAATCGAAGAATAATTCCGATTAGTTCTTTAAATTGATTGAGGGTTGGTCGGCGTGCGAATAAGCACGCCGACCAAAATAAAGAAAACAATGCTGGCTTTTGCTGGCTTGTTATAAAAATAAATAACGAATGAATGAGAGGAGAGAAAGATGGAGTATAACAACGAATATAATCTTGATTTATACCCCAAACAGCTTCACTGGCAAGAAGGAGATTTAACTGCCACAAGAACAACAATGTGGTCAGGCCCTGGTTGTCATGAAGGTTGTCAGATTATTTTTTATACTGACAAAGATGGAAAGCTCGTCAAAACAGAAGGCGACCCAAACAGTCCATTTTCGCAGGGTCGCCTGTGCATGCGTTGCCTTGAGTTACCACAGCTTGTAAATCACCCAGATCGTCTTAAATATCCTTTGAAGAGAGCAGGCGAACGCGGCGAAGATAAATGGGAACGCATCTCATGGGATGAAGCTTATGACATTATTGGCGAACATGTCAAGAAATATCAGGAAGAATCTGGCCCAGAATCAATCATTTCAATGATTGGTACAGGCAGAAACGTTTCTCAGGTTATTGCTCATAACCAATATGCAAACTTCGGTGGCCCAGACTTGACACTTTGCTTCTTGTCTGGTGATTCTTGCATGCTTCCACGTACAGCTTTGTGCTATGTAATGATGGGCAACCAGTGGGTTGCTGACATGAGCCAGTTTAGAGAAACTCGCTATGAAGAAGATGCTGATTGGCGTCCACCTGAATGCATCGTTGTTTGGGGTACAAACCCAGTAATCAACAACTCAGATGCTTTCTTGGGTCACTGGATTGTTGAAGCTATGAAGCGTGGCTCTGAACTTATTACTATCGACCCTAAACTTACATGGATGGCTGCAAAATCTAAATATTGGATCCAGCTTCGTCCAGGTACTGATGCTGCTTTGGCATTAGGCATGTTAAATGTAATTATCAATGAAGACTTGATTGATCATGAATTTGTTCAGTGCTGGACATATGGTTATGATCAGTTAAAAGAACGTGTTCAAGAGTACACTCCTGAAAAGTGCGCTGAAATTTGCTGGATTGACAAAGACTTGCTTGTTGAAGCTGCTCGTTTCTATGCAAATTCAAAGCCTTCTACAATTCACTGGGGCTTAGCTGTTGATATGTCTAAGATTGGTACTCAGACTGCTCAAGCTATTGCTTGCCTTGCTGGTGTTACTGGTAACATTGACAATCCTGGTGGCAACATTTTGATTGACCAAGCTTCAGGCCTTGACTTTAGCTATAACTCTGGCATTGAATACTTGGCAGACGGCATGGTTGAAAAACGCCTTGGTAACCAAATATACAACTTGAAGAAATACGGCTTTAGTGCTTCATCACAGTCTGACTGCATTTTGGAAGCTTGTGAAACAGGCTTAGATGAAATGGGCAATCCTCGTCCAGTTCGTATGCTTTGGATTCAGTCTTCTAACCCAATTACAAACATGGGCCAAGATGCTCCACGTATTTATCGTGCAATGAAAAAAGTTGACTTTATTGTTGATATTGACTTGTTCAAGACACCTTTTGCTGTTGCATGTTCTGACCTGTTGCTTCCTTGCGCTATGTCTAACGAACGCGATTGTATCCGTGTTTGGTTTGACCCAATGCGTTCTTTGACAAAATGCTCAACATATTATGAAGCAAAAGAAGACGAAGCTATCATGATTGAGCTTGGTCATAAAATCGCTCCACAAAACTGGCCGGATTGGGTACAGGTTCCTCGCGATTATATGAACTGGCGTATGCAGGCTGGTAACGTTGGCTTTACTATGGAAGACTTGGAAGAAAAATATCACGGCATGCATTATTCTCCATTCCGTTATTACAAGTATAAGGAAGGCTTATTGCGTCCTGACGGAGCTCCTGGCTTCATGACTCCAACAGGTAGATATGAATTCTTTATTACTCTGTTCTATCAGTGGGGCGACGATCCATTGCCATTCTATGAAGAGCCACCCACATCTCCATATTCAACGCCAGAATTGTTTGAAGAATATCCATTTGTTCTTACAACTGGTACTCGTTCATTCGAATTCTTCCATTCTGAATGGAGGCAAAAGGGCACTATTTCTCGTGAGCTTCATCCATGGCCACGCTTTACTATTCATCCTGATGCTGCTGAAAAGCTTGGTATTACAGAAGGTCAGTGGTGCTGGATTGAAAACCAAATGGGTAAGATGAAGCAAACTGCTCACTTACACCCAGGTGTTGACCCAAGAGTTATCAACACAGAACATGGCTGGTGGTATCCAGAACGCGAAGCTGCAGAACCATCATTGTTCGGCGTTTTTGACTCTAACCCTAACAACCTTATTCCAATGTGTGAAAATGGTGCTTCTGGTTATGGTGCTCCAATTAAGAGTGGCATTTGCAAGGTTTATCCTGTAACACCAGAAAATGATACTTTGGAAGACCAGCCAACATGGCAAGTAACTTCAACTAATGGTTACACACATGGTCCAAGCCATCTGTCAGATACACCGTCATTCTATGACATGAGAAAAAGCAATTAAGGAAGGGGGATATTGATATGACAAGCAAAAACACTGGATATGGTCTTTTAATTGATTATGAATATTGTTCTGGTTGCCATGGCTGCGAAACAGCATGCAAAATGGAACATGATATGCCAGAAGGAGATTTTGGTATCAAGATTTTACTAGACGGACCTCGCAAAAATTCATGTGGAACTTGGGAATATGATCACATCCCTGTTCCAACATCACTTTGCGATCTTTGCGCTGACAGAGTTGAAATGGGCAAGCTCCCAACATGTGTACATCATTGCCAAGCAGGCGTAATGGTATATGGCACTCTTGAAGAGCTTGCTAAAAAGGTTAACAAGACCAAGATGGTAATTTTCTCTGTTTAGGTTTTAATGTTTAATCAATGTGGCGTTGCTTCAATAAACGGAAGCAACGCCATTTATTTAATGGTGTATTTAGCTATGGGAATTTGTCATTATTGTTTTAATTGTGGTCGATGCCGCGGTGAAAAACCTAAAGAATTTGTTTTTTCGATTTGCTTATCTTGTGGTTTTGAAAATGATAAGGAAGCAAAAGTGTGTGCAAAATGTGGCGAATCTTTAGTTCTTAAGCCTGGTATTACAAATACAATTAATAAAAGTATATAATTCCACTATGTTTTATTCCATTTAATTTAAAAGGAGGGGATTATAAATGGCTGATGTAGAAAAGAAAGAACTTGATGAACAACATCCTAATGAGGAAACAGGATATAACGTCACTGCTGCACCTGTATCTTCTGGCGATGCATCAGTTTTGGAAGGTTTGGAAGGTCTTCCACCAATTGCACCTCCTGGTGCTTAATTTTTAAACAAATGCTTGTTTTGGACCCAGCATCTTTATAGATGTTGGGTCTTTTTTTAAATCACTTTTGCTTGAACTCTCAGGCAAAAAAAGGAGTTTCTCTTAATTTATCTTTGTTCAAGTATAATTTATTATAGGGAATAAAACACATTGTTGATATTTAAACAATTTGTACAGTCACACAAAATTGAAAAGTCACTATACATTCTCTACAGTATATATCATTTTCCATTGTAACTAATGTTATAGAAGCTTGAATTTATACATCATATTATATTTTTAGCCGCTAATTTTGGGTATTGGTGGTTAGTAAAAAGGTCGCTTGCTGCTGTGCTTGGCGATTTTATGGTTGAGCAAACATATGGGGGAGTTTTTATTTTTATTCGGCTGGTTTTTTAAACCGGCTAGTGTCATATGGTCTTGCTTTTGATCTTTTTGCGATGTGGTTTAGGGTTTATTTGGGAATGCAAAGAGAGGTTTTTTATGAGTGCTTCAGTAAAATCATCAGAAATAACCGAATATAAGTATCGTTGGGTTATTATGATAATGGCATCGCTTGTCCTAGCATGTATTCAATTTGGTGTATTTATCTCCGCTGGTGCTGCCGGGTCTTTAATGGGGCCTGAATACGGGCTAAGCTCAATGCAGTTTGCAATGGTTTCAACAATGCCATATTTGATGGGCTTTCTTGGTGGTATTGTTTGCGGGACAATTGCTGACAGAACATCAATTAGAAAAGTAATGATAATCGCACTGATAATAGCAATTGTTGGTAGTGGAATTCGTGTCATAAATATTACATTTGCTTCTATGCTAATTTCATGCCTGTTGTTAGGCGTTTCACTCGCTGCATTAAATGCAAATTCTGCAAAATTGCTCAGGGTTTGGTTCCCTAAAAAGGGTCTTGGCGTTGCCATGGGCGTTTATACAACAGGCGCATCTGTTGGCGCTGCAGCAGCTCTTAAATTGGGTGTTTTGTTGACTGTTCCGCAGTCATTTACACTTGCTCTTGTTCTTGTTGTTATTGCTTTGTTGGCGTGGATTATCTTTGGCAAAACAAGTGAATTTGAAGCAATTGCGCATGAGCCAGTTCTTGAACATATTGGTGATGTTATTAAAAATAAATATGTATGGATTGTTTCTTTGTTTATGTTCTTCTTGTTTGGCTGTTCTGTAACAGAACAGACATTTATAAATTCAGCTTTTACTGATTTGACTGGGGACCCGAATACAGCTTCAACAATTGCTATGACAAATAGCATCTGTGTAGCTTTGGGTGGTATTATCATGCCTATATTTGTTGGCAAGCTTAAAAGATTAAAGCCAGTTATGATTATATGCGCTATTTTGATGTGCATAAACATGATTACTGTTTTGATTCTTCCTTATTCATGGTTCACATGGGCCAGAATGGTTCTTCAAGGTATTTATATGGGCACCTTACTACCTTTAGGCAAGTCTTTGCCAGCACTTATTCCAAATATCAAAGAAGAGCATCTTGGCGCAGCTGGTGGTATTCAAAGCATGTTCCAAAATCTTGGTGCATGGCTTATTCCAGCATATATTCTTGCTCCGATTATCACATCGCTTACTGGTGCTACAAATCTTGCATATTATGTTGGCGCTGGTATTTGTGTTCTTCTTTCTGGTTTGTGTGTTCTTTTCATTCCAGAAACTGGCACTACGATTGAAGGCAAGAAAGCTCGTGAAGCTGAGTTAGCAAAATAAATTTGCTTATTTGTAAATCGCTTTTATTTATGGGGTCGCCTGTTTAGGCGGCTCCATTTTTATGTCCAATGGCATGCGAAAAAATGTACCAATGCTAATTTTATTTTATTGTGACAATTGCACATATGCTTTTAGAGAATTTTTCTTTAGCATAGCGACGGGTTGAAAAAGGTAGGGTTTACTTATATAGGAGGTTTAAATGATTGAAAAAGGCTTTGGAGCTGACAAAACAGTCTATGACAATATTGACTGGGATGGCTTTGGCATCGGTTCTAATGTTGCTGCTGTAGATGTGCGAGATGGAAAAGTCTTAAGAGTAAGAAGGCTTGATTATGGCGCTTCATATGATTTAGACAAAGATTTGCGCAGATACAGGCTTGAACACAATGGTAAAGTTTTTGTTGAACCGGATAAGTCACCATTACCACCATTTTCATTTGCTTACAAAAAACATGCTTTTTCAAAAAATCGAATCCCTTATCCATTGATTCGTGAGAATTTTGATCCAAATGGAGAACGTCACCAAGAACTTAGAGGTATTGATAAATATAAAAGAATTTCTTGGGATGAAGCTCTAGACATTATTGCCAAAGAAATTCACCGCCAGTATGAAACATATGGTCCTGGCTCAATTCTTGTGCAGCAAGATGGTCATGGTGAAACAAAAATTGTTCACCCATGCCATGGTTGTATGACAAAACTTGTTGATGAACTCGGTGGCTTTGTTATGCAGAACAGACAGCCTGACTCATGGGAAGGTTGGTACTGGGGTGCAAAGCATGTTTGGGGACAAGAACCTCTTGGGCAAGGCAAGACTCAGAATCTTTTCTATGATATTACAAAGAACTGCAAGATGATGCTCTATTGGGGCTGCGATAATGAAACAACAACATGGGGCTGGGTTGGACAGATTCCATCAATGCTCTCATATTGGTTTACGGATATTGGAATTGAATCAATCGCTATTGCACCAGACTTGAATTATTCAGCAGGTGTTCATGCAGATAAATGGATTCCTGTTTATCCTAATACTGACCTTGCTTTGCAATTCGCCATTGCATATGTATGGATTACAGAAGATTTATATGATAAAGAATATATAGAAACTCATACACTTGGTTTTGACTGGTTAAAATACGAAGTAATGGGCGGCGACAATGGCGTTGTAAAGACTCCAAAATGGGCAGAAAAGCTTTGTGGTGTTCCTGCTCGTACAATTAAGGCGCTTGCAAGAAACTGGGCAAAACTCCCAACTTCTACTGGCCACTGCAATGGTGGTTCTTACATTCGTTCATGCTATAGTCATGAACCAGGCCGTATGGAAGTTTGCTTGCTTGCTATGCAAGGACTTGGCAAACCGGGTCGCAATTATATGAAGTTTATTGAATGGAACATCTATGAAGTTCCTGACTTTAATCCAATGCCTCGCGATGAGCAATGGTTAACTGGTTTCGGCGGATACAATGCTTCAATGCTTCAAGCAAACAATACTCGCTTTATTCCTAAGACGCTTATTCCTGAAGGTATTTTGGCATCTCCTGATGAACCAATTCATTGGTATGGTCACACTGTTTGCATGATGCCTGCAGACGACCAGACATTGCCATTCCAATTCCCACAGCCAGGAGACCCAACATTACATATGATTTGGTCCGATGCTCCATGTTGGTCAACGTGCTGGAACTGTGGCAACAAATATATCGATGCACTTCGTTCTGAAAACCTTGAGTTTATTCTTACTCAACACCCTTGGTTTGAAAATGATGCTCACTTCTCAGATCTTATTTTGCCAGTATCAACTCGTTTTGAAGTGGATGACATTGGTTATGATTCTTCATCGGGATGCTGGAATACAATGGTTTTGTGCGAACAAGCTGTAGAGCCATTTGGTGAATCAAAGTCAGACTGGATGTGCGTTCAGGCTGTCGCGCAACGCCTTGAAGAATATTATGGCGATGAAGAGAGATATAAAGATATATTACAGCGTTACACAGATGGACGTACTGTAGACTCTTCAATTAAACTTACTTATGAAGGGTCAAGAGCTGAGCCTTATCGTTCTTTTGAAGACTTCATGGAAAATGGCTACACTTGCATACCTCATGCTAAAGACTGGAAAGATGATCCTGCTGGTTTGTATGAATTCTATAAAGATCCAGAAGGACATCCGCTTGATACACCAACAGGTAAGATTGAAATTTATTCAACACGTCTTGCAGAGCACTTCCCAGATGATGATGAACGTCGCCCTTATCCTCATTACATTGCGGATACTGAAAGATTCCATGAATATCGCGAGAGCGAAAAGGCAAAGCAATATCCTTACTTGATTGTTTCGAATCACCCAAGATTCCGCGTTCATGCTAACTTTGATGACAATGCTTGGTTCCGTGAAATTGAACCATGTAAAGTAAAAGGCCCTGATGGGTATTTGTATGAACCTGTATGGATTAATCCAAAAGATGCTGAAAAAATTGGTGTTAAAACAGGCGATGTTGTTAAAGTGGAGAATGACCGTGGCTGGGTACTTGGCGGTGCTTATATCACTGAAAGAATTATGCCTGGTGCTGTAAGCCAAGATCATGGTGCACGTCTGGATCCAATTGTTCCTGGTAAGTCTGATAGAGGTGGCGCAAACAACCTTATCGCTCCAAAAGAAATTGCATCAAAGAACTGCGCGGGCGAGGTAACTTCAGGATACTTGGTCAATGTTGTTAAAGCTGACTTGGATGAACTTACAAAAGAATATCCTGATGTATTCTCCAGAACATTCACTATTGAAGGCCCAGATTTGAGCAACTGGTTAGCATAAGAAAGGACTGTTGATAGATTATGAAAGTTTTTGTTATAGATCAAGCATATTGCAATGGCTGCCATGGTTGCCAAATCGCATGTAAAGATGAACACTGCGGAAATGATTGGATGCCATATCAAAAGGCTCAGCCAGAAACTGGACATTTTTGGATGAAAGTTCATCAAAAGACTCATGGTCAAGTTCCTAAGGTTAAATTGGAATATAAGCCAGTCATGTGCCAACACTGCGATAATCCAATGTGTGCTGTAACAGATGCTGTTACAAAGCGTGAAGATGGTCTTGTTGTTATCGACCCTGTAAAAGCAAAAGGTCATCGTGAAATTATGGAAGCATGCCCATACAATGTTATTTATTGGAATGATGAATTTGATATTCCTCAAAAGTGTGATGGATGTGCTCATCTTGTCGATGCAGGACAAACTCCACATTGTGTTGAAATGTGCGTAACAGAAGCCCTTAAATTTGGCGAGGAAGAAGATTTTCAAGAAGAAATTGCTAAAGGCGCACAAATTATTAAAGGTGATTCCAAACCTCGTGTTTACTATTTGAATGAACCTGGTTTGTTTATCGGTGGTGAAGTCTGGGATCCTGAAATTGACGAAATTATTGAAGGCGCGACAATCACTCTTGTATTTTCAGATGGCTCAACAGAAGTTACTAAATCAGATCACTGGGGAGATTTCTGGTTCAAGAAATTGGAAAAAGGAACATATTCTGTAAAAATTGATGCAGAAGGATATAAAGCTGTTTCAAAAGACAACATTGAACTAACTGAAAGCCTCAATATTGGTGACTTCCCATTAGAAAAATTATAAAGATCTTTCCCGTGTAGCGAAAGAGGGCATGTGTAATGGGCTCCATGTTATAAAAACATGGAGCCCAATTATTTTCCTGTATTTGAAAGCGGCTATGGTTGATAGATTTATAACACGGCTAAAACTTTGTTTAGAGCTTCAAAAAATGTGTCGACTTCAGCATGTGTATTATAAAAAGCTGGAGAAACACGAGTAATATTCTTTATGCCTGCGCATTCATGAAGTAAAGGTTGCGCACATTGATTGCCTGAGCGAACAGCAACTCCAAGCTTATCAAGCAATACTGCAATATCAAATGGGTGTGCTCCGTCTATTGAAAAAGAAATGCATCCAGATCTTTTTTGGGGATTTCCCAAAACTTTAACTCTTTTAATGTTTCGCAAGTTTTGTTCAATATATTTAATGAGACTTTGTTCGTATACGCAAATATTTTCTCTACCAACTTTTGTAATATATTGAAGCGCTTCAGAAAGAGCTATTGCGCCAACATAATTTGGAGTTCCAGCCTCGAAACGCAATGGAGATTGTTCAAATGTTGTATTTTCTGATGAGACTTTATCCACCATTTCTCCGCCAAAAGAATTTGGATTTAATTGATTAAGAAAGTCTTCCCTTCCCCATAAAACGCCTATTCCTGTTGGCGCTAATATTTTATGTCCTGAAAAAGCAATATAATCACAGCCTATTTCTTGAACATTAACTTTTTCGTGCCTTATACTTTGTGCTGCATCAATTAAAACTTCAGTACCATACGAATGAGCCATTTCAGTGATTAGTTTGACATCATTTACACAACCAAGAACATTAGATACGTGTGTAATTGCTAGAATTCCAACCTTATTTTTTGAAAGCAAAGCTTCTAAGCCTGTTATATCTAGTTCATAATTTTCATTTAATGGAGCAACTAGGAATTTCCAATTCTCTTTTATGCAACGTTGTTGCCAAGGGACAAAGTTAGAATGATGTTCCATTGCAGACACCACAACGCTATCGCAATCAGCAGATTGTGGCTCCCATTGTGAAGCTACAGTATTTATTGATGATGTTGTTCCATATGTGAAACATATTTCTTCTGATTTTTTTGCATTGATAAAAGAAGCTACAATTTTTCTTGCGTGTTCAAGCTTTGAAGTTGAACGCTCGCTAAGAGAGTGAATTCCTCTGTGTACATTAGCATTGTCATGAAGATAGTGATTTTTAATACAGTCTATTACTTGATTGGGCAGTTGTGTTGTTGCTGCATTATCAAAATATATAAGGTTGTGCCCATGTATTTTTTCTTCCAGAATTGGAAAATCTTTTCGAATTAATTCGACTTTCTCATTTGTTAACATTTCTATACGCTTTCAGTTAAGGTTTGTCTTTTTATTGTTTTAAGTATTTCATCAAATCCATTAAGTCTTGTGTCAGAAAATGTATCAATAAGTTCTGTTTCCTGTAAGAAATTGAACTTGATATCTTGAATTTCGCCTGGCATTCTGTCATCTACAAGCACTTTCATTAAATAAAGAACACTTTTGACAATGAGTGTGTCACTGTCGGCATGCATGCATATACTGCCATCGTTATTAAAGCTGATATAAATCCATACCTGTGACTGACATTTGTCAACAGTTGTGCTTAATAAACGTTCTTCGTTGCTCATTTCAGGGAGCTTTGAAGCAAGGCTAATAAGATATGTATATTGAGAAAATATATCTCCAGCTTCACTTATAGATTGAATAATATTTTCTTGAGCTTGTTCAAAATTTTCCGGCACAGTAATTACTCCTAGAAAATGTATTAAAAATAGTTTTAGTATAGTAGGAAATACCCAGTTTTGCAAAATGCAAAATGTTTCATTTTCTTAATTATTGGTAAACAAAATGCACATTTCTTAAACCAACCCTACAACGTACAATGTTATAGGGTTGGTTTAAGATTTGGAGTTGATATGTCACGCCCTTTACGAGAAATTATAAATGAATATGAAAAACTTTCTGAAGTTGAGATTGAACAGATGGGGAAGTGCTATAAGGACGAAAAGAAATTATATCAACATCTAAAGCAGTATATTCGTTATCGCTATGTATTGGCTGATGACGAATTCTGGAGTGACAATATAAACGAACTTTCAAATTACAGTATTAGAAAGTTGATTGATTTGCAAAAAGATGAACCATTGCATGATATTTCTATGGCATGCACAGGAGCATCATCAGCTAGCACACGTAAAGTTCTTTTATTTATATCAATACAAAAAAAATTAGGATTTAAATTTGATTACGATGAAGTCCCTTATATAGAGACTGTACCTCAGTTGGTCCAGGCTATCGCAAAATATTTAGAGGAATTAGAAAACGAAAGCCTGTGAATATAAGCAATCGGATTTGGAGGAAAAATGGCTTATAACTTCAACATTAAAAAACCTATCGACGTAAAGCTCAATGTACAGCCTGTAATGTATGGCTTGTATCATGAGTATGTATTCGAAGGTCCGTGCCGCTTTGGTTCTGGAGATCAACTTCTTAAAGAAGCTGATATGATGAATATCAAAGAAAGCAAGAAAGCTTTATATGAAAGCTTGGTCGAAGCATGTGATCCAAAACTTATAAACATTTTGGAACCAACTGAAATTTTGCGCGATGAAACATTCCCGCTTACAGAACAGCATTTAATTGATGCTGCTGGTCCTAACGCTGACGATGTTGATATGTATATATTTGGAAACTTTGGTTTTGGCATTGATTTCCTTCTTGAATTTGTTCGCAAATATAAAAAGCCAGTTGCATATATGGAATTTTGCTGTGGTAATACTACAGCTACGGCAGCATTATGGGCTCGAGGTTATGAAGCATATGTTTTTGAAACTCCAGAAGATGCTGCTAATACATTACGTATTATGCGCGCTCGCAAAGCTCTTGCTAAGACAAAAGTTTTGGGTGTTACGCGTGGATGCGCTACTGTAAATGGCTCTATTTCATTGAGTACTCAGGACTCCTTCTTGAATCTTGATGATGTTACAAAGCGCTTGGGAACAAAATTCCGCTACATTGATGTTCATGAATTCTTGGATCAAAGTGTTAATGTTCCAGATGATTCAAATCCAACTTTACCTGGACGACATGCTCTGAATATCACTGATGAAGATCAGAAGATTATTGATAAGGCAACAGATGAGCTTATTGCTGGTGCAGTTTATAACAATATGAAGCGCGAGGATGTGGAGCCTTCAGTTCGTGCTAACTATCTTGCACAGAAGTTGATGGAACATTATGATTGCAATGCATTTGCTGCTCCATGTCCTGATATGTGTGCAACAAGGCGTTTGAATGAAAACCGTTTCACACTATGTCTTAACCATTCATTAAATAATGAAGAAGGAATTTGTTCTGCATGCGAATATGACATTTCTGCATTGCTTTCAATGGAACTCCTTTGTAATCTTTCATTTAGCGCGCCATATATGGGCAATACAGCTGTTGCAACATATGGCAAAGGCGAACCAATTCCACCGCTGGTTCCTCTTGTTACAATGCAAGATGAAAATCAGGAAACTCAAAAATCAGTTGAGGGTCTTGAACATATTTGCTATACATTCCATGCAACTCCACCGCGCAAGCTTAATGGTTTTGATTCAGAACAAAGCGAGTATGGCTTGAATTCATTTGCTCATAGCGGATGGGGCGCTACTATTCGTTATGATTTCTCTAAAGATAATGGACAAACTGTAACAATGTGCCGTTTTGATCCATTGTGCAGAAAGATATTTGTATGTAAAGGAACTGTCGTGGGTGGAATGGGCTATAAGGCAAAGAATTGCTCTGAAGGCGTTTTCTTCCAGGTTGAAAATGCACATAAATTCTTGCAGTGTGCTGGTCAGGTCGGAAACCATATTCCATTAGTTTATGGCGATTATGTTGATGATGTCATCAAGCTTGCAGGAATGCTAGATCTTGAAGTAATTACATTGTAATTATTAAAAATTCCCAGTTTTTATATGGCTGAGGAATGAAAGATAGATTTTTTGATTGCAGGTGCTGAACATGAACATTAGTTTGTGTTCAGCACTTTTGCTTGTTAGTTGGTTTCGGGAAAATCCTTATTTATTGTTAAACAATTTTTAAATTCGGGCAAGGAAACCAGTTTTTTGTTATATAGAGTTATAAGTTGATTCCTGATTTCAAATTTATCCAAATCTAGATGGTAATTTTTTGATAGTTTATCTATGCGCTTTGTTAATGTATTGCGGTGCATATGTAAAATTGCCGAGCATTCTGATATGCGGCGTTCCGTTAAAAGATAATAATAAAGAAGACAAACATCGCTGATATCAGAAACTTTGTTTTTTTCATCAGTTAGCATTTGGTCTATTACGGAATATTTATTACAAAAAGTAAATAAATCACGATCTTCATGTGTGTCAATAAAGAAATAACTCAGGACATCACTGAATAGAGTCAGTCTGCTTTTTTCTTTTATTTTATAGCAATGAAGAAGTAAGGGTTTGTACTTGTTAATAAGAATTGTTTGTTTGTATGCCAAGTGTGTGTCATATAAATTATCAAATGGATTTGAAACATTTACTGTGAACTTTGTTTTTGTGCAGAATGCTTCTAGTTGCTCATAGTATTTTGTATCATAATAAATGTGTTGAGATTTGTCGGTTAGTAAGCAAATTAAATTTCCATTATGAGAAGTCATAACTATATCTGAATTAAATATATCTGTAATCATTTTATTTAGCAATCCTGGCTGTGAAATATATTCACTATTTACATTATTGAATGTAATGATTTGATATGAAAAGGTTTCTTTGTTTTTTAAGCTTGAATATTCTGTTTCATTTTCTATAAATGAATGCGGGTTGCAAAGCAATGAAAGAAGCAAAGTTGAATAAGAGCTTGAATTTATAATTTGTTGTTTATTTAATAGCAATTGGCAAGCGTTTGCTAATCCCTTAAAGAGGTCGACTGTTCCTTGAGTAACAGGATTGTTGTGACATATTAAGACAAGGTGCCCGCCATATGAATTGCCATTTTTTAATACTTTAGTCATGAATGGATCTGGCGTGTCTTCATCAGGCTTAAAAACCCTGACACCGTGCTGCTTATCCCATTGTTCAAGTAGTTTTTTAGCCACTGCGTTGTCTAGTGTTTGAGTCTCATGCCTTCCTATATTTAGTAAGTTTTGTGAAAGATGTCCTGTTGGCATATAGTGTTTAGTATTTGCAATTAATCTGTATGAGGAATCGCTTACGTCCATATAATCTTTAAAGATGTGCTCGCTGGCATCTAGCAAATCTTGCATGTTTCCATTTTCTTCAATGATTTGTTCAAGAGATGAAAGCCATTCTTTTGTTTCCAATATATAAAATTGAATGCTTATTAAAATGTCAGAGAGTGTTTTGCTGCTTCCTTTTTCATTTTTTGCAATAATACAAAGGCGGCTGCCTATGCTTTCAAAATTTATATCTAATGATATTTCACTATCGTTTGAAATAAATAAAATTGGGCTATTTGGAAATCTTTCAAGTGACTCTTTTAATGTATTTTCGTTGTCAACAAGTAATAACACTTCATCTTGTATAAAGCTTTTTGTATAAATTTGACTGTTGTATGATGGAGGGAAAATACACCAAGATATATATATGCTTGGACATGTATCTTGCTTCACAAGCTCAAAACCTTCAAGTCTGTCGACAATTGAGCGCAGTGTTATTGTGCTTGAAGACAAAGTCCTATTTTTGTGGTAGTTTTTCATTGTTCTGCTTGCAAAGGCTTGACGCAACTACATGATTCTTCGCTCATCAGTAGAAGGTGGAAGCGTTGAAGAGTCAAAACTAGGAATCTCGCTCTTATGCTCATTTGTAAGAAAATAAATATAAAAGTCAACAAGAAGCTTGTTCCTAATCAGAGGGTCATCTAAATTAAAGCCAAATCTTTTCTGGATTTTTTCAATATGATATAAAATTGTATTTCTGTGAAGATGAAGCTGTTTTGATACTGCTGTTGCGTTATGTTCAAAGCAAATATAAGTCCACAATAGGCAGACCAGCTCGGAGCCGTGTTTTTTGTCATCTTCTGCGAGCTTTTGTACTAATGTATCATGCGAGCAAAACTTATCAAAGTCAGTTGTTGAATTAGAATTTACAAGAAGATAGTATGGGTATGCTTGTTCAAAAGAATAATATGCCGCTGTTTGTGGAAACTTTGCAAGTTCCCTTTCAGCATCAAGTGCATATATAACAGTCGTGACGAAGTGCGCTTGAAGATATGCAAATCGCAAGTCGAATATGTTATGAAATACTCTTGAAGCCGTAGCGCAAACATCAAATGTGTTATAGAATTGTTCTTCTATTTCTTTTTGTATTTTATTTGGGGAAAGACCCATGTCTGATTCGCTTAAGTCATAAAGTAGAATAAGCAAGCGATTATTGTATATAAATGGAAGAGAATGCCCGTCATTAAGTTTGCGACCCGCGTCTATTATCTTGCTTCTATATGCTTGGTTTTTGCAGTCTGCTATATCAATTATAAGAAGGCGATATTTTGTCGCAGTTAGAACTGCAGTGTTTTTAAGTTGTGTTTTTACGTATTCCTTTTTCATAGAAATATTTTCAATTATATTGGTGAATACAACGTGCCAAGGCGACTCGCAACGGACTATATTATCCCATAAGCCTTTGCATAATTTTTCTATATAAGAACAAAGTATTTTAAAAAAGTCTTGTTCTATTCCAGTTGGCACAGAACCTTCGCATGTTGAACTTACCAGAAAAAATAATTGATTATCAAAATAAACTGGATAATGCATAACTGCCTGTGGACATTTGCTGTTTGCTTTGTCGATGTGAATTTTGTGTTGAAGAGTGATAACTGAAGATTCGAGTCTGTTCATTTCTTCTTCGTCATAGCATTTATTTTCAACAAGATAATTGTGCACTAAATCATTTTCTTTTGGTTTAATTTTTGATGTTTTTGCTATAAGATTAAAGCCTGAATCTGTTATACATGTAAATGAATCGATTACTTGAGAGCCAACATTCAGTAAGTCGTGCAAAGTCCCCTTTTTCATTACAATTCGTTCGAGTTCTCTGTCCCATGCCGCTATAGCACCGAATAATCGTAATATAAACTGTGTAACATAGATTAGTCTGTCTGTTTTTTCTAAAACAATGACACGCTCGCGATTATTTAAAATAAATTCTGGAATTTCGCCATTATCAATTAAGACAAGCAAAAATGCAATCCCGGATGTTTGTATTACTTCATAGGCTACATCTGAAAAGCAGACATAAATGCTATGCATATCGAATTCATCAACATCATCAATTTCATTTTTGTCGCATATTGGTCTTACCCAAGCAAACGAACGAGATCTATTTTTGGGAGTTAAAATAACATTAAACTGTTGTTGCAGATAATTTATTAAAATGTCTAGTGGAATGTGTGTTGTGGAAGAGCTTTTAAGTATTGATTCTGCGAAGTACTGGCTTTTATCAGAACTTACATCATTTCTGTTCTTGTCCATATGCCCCTCTTTTTAATTTTTTTAATAATTATAGCGCTGATGGGAAATTATAGCGCAATATAAGGCTATTTTGAAAATGACAACACACATTTTAACAATTTGTTTAAAAACGCTGAATGCAAAAGTAAACGAAATGATGTGAGATTAAATGCAATGATTGCATTGCATTTTAAATTGCAATTATCAACAAAATTTCTTTTGGCTTATATAATTCAAAATAAGACTGGTGGTATTAGATATAATCTAAATTTAGTACTTTTTATGAAGGCTTAAATTATTAACTATCAATAATATGTAATTAAGCGAAAATAGAGAGGGAAAATTATGCTTAGTTTAAATGATTACGTTGTATGTAAAAATAATCAAGAAGCATTTAATCTTGTTAAAAATATTACAGATGAAAATGATGAACAAATTCAAGTAATAATAACTGGTCCAAAGGGGTCTGGAAAAACGAGTCTTCTTCAACACCGTAAAGCTGACCTAAATCTTTTGTCGCCAAAGAAAATCCTAGTGCGTTCTGCTGACGAGCTTGCAACATCAATTCGCTTAAATGCCCCAGATTCGTTTTTTGAAGCGCTGGGAACTGCAGATGTGCTTTTTATAGACAATTTCCAAGCATTTTTGGATGAAGGTGAAATTGGCGAGATGTTTCCAGGTCTCCTTTTGAAAGAGCGAAAGAAGCAAGGGTTAGATACAATTCTTGTAGTTGAAGAA
>CAVDAL010000061.1:0-4261 GCA_963606965.1 Acutalibacteraceae bacterium | reverse complement strand
TTGTGTGCAGTCAAGTTTTACTCGACAAAATCTTCACCTGATTTTCGACACTTTCTGCACGAGCATGCTGTCTTTACATCAAAGACCTATTTTGATGGTGCTCTATAATTCTGTCGGAAAGATTGCTAATGTCAATCCAATCATTTCTAATCGCACCTTCTTTGGAAAACATTGTCCTAAAGGGGGCTTAATGACTGGCTGGTTTTTCAAATGAAATGTGGCTGGATTTTAGTGTAAGGATAACAACATGAAGTCTCAAACTTTATCAAAGCGTCAAGCTGGCTTGTTTTTTTGGTTAGCCACTGTGCTTTTTGTGATGCTTTTCTTTATTGTTTTACCTGTTAATGCACATGCAGCAACAGGTAAAACAACATTGTTTACCAGCAAAAGTTGGGCCAACGGCTCACGTGCGGCAACTATTACTAAATATGATGTGACAAATGACGGCAAAAAAGATGTCGTCTCTGTGCGTCTTGGCGGCGATTCATATTCTGATTGTTTTGAAGGTTTATCGATTTATGTTAATGGCAAACGTCTCTATTACAAGAACTACTACGGCTATTTCTGTAAAGTACAGTTGCTCACTTTGAAGAACAAAAAGAAGTTTATTTATGTTGAGTATACGTCTGATAATGATGACGGCGCATATGCAATTTTGCAATATAAGAGCGGCAAATTTAAAACAATAATTAATCAAAATCTTTCAAAAGGAATAAGGCATGCATGGATTCATGGTGTGAAGGTTTCAGGTAATTCTGTCAAAGTGACATATGGAAATTCACCTTATGCAACAGGATACATTAAATGCACCTATACCTTTAAATATAAAAAGGGCACTTTGAAAAGGACCAACTCAACGTCAAAGTCTGTCACTTATTTCAAGAATGGCAAGAAAACAAAGTCTTATGTAACAACTGCTTGCAAAGTAAAGACATATAAGTCAACTTCAACAAAGTCAAAAAAGACATATTTGAAGAAGGGCACCAAAGTAAAAATTACTGCCATTAAGGTTAGCAAGAAAGTTATGTGGTTTAAGCTTAAAACTAAATCTGGAAAGAGCTATTGGCTAAAGAATCCTGGATCACTTTTACTCAATAAAGGACATCAAGGAACTTATTTCAAGGAGTTTTATCAAGCGGGGTAAAAGCTAAAATAGATTAGTGATATTTAGGCTATAACTCAATATTCTGCGAAAGAATAAAGTAGTATTTTAAAAGGAAAAGAATTATTTTGAAGTACCCAAAGCTTTAAGTTTAAGTTTTGGGTACTTTTGCTTTTTTGTAAATGCTTCCTTTTGGTTATTGAAATGCTACTCTGTACCGTTTGTTATTGACAAATGTGCTCTGGGGGGGGGTATCATTGCAAGCACGTGCTTTATATTTCTGAAAGTTTCTAAAGAAGATAGATTGAATCAGGTTGATTAATTCTTGCGTTTTTGCGACTATAAGCAAACTTGCAAGATTGTGGAGGATAGATGGTGCGCTACAAGTTGTGGCTTATTGAAGATGATGCAGTTCAGCGTGCTTCTATAGAAAATCTTATTGCATCATCATCCTTAGCACCTAAATTTGATTTGACTTCTGTTATTAGCTCTGAAGATTTCAAAAATAAATTACTTACCCGTGAAACTCCAGATATTGTTTTATCTGATATTGATTTGGGTATCGAATCTCCAACGGGTGTTGATCTTGCTGAAGCTTTCTTTAATTCGAAAAATACTAAAATAATTTACACAACTGCTTATCTTAATCTTGTAACAAGTGTATATCGAACTAATCATATTTATACACTTGCAAAACCTTTTACAATAAAAGAACTTGAACTTGCACTTAGTCAAGCTATTCAAGCGATTGAAAAAGACTCGCTTGAGTTTATTACTTGCACAGCTGTTTCTGGCATTAAAAAAATTTTCTGTTCTTCAATATTGTGGCTTGAAAGTCATGGACATACAGTTGAAATACACACATGTGATGATGTTATAAAAGTAAGAGATAGTCTTAAAAGCCTTGCAGAAAAACTGTCTACATCTTTTGTAAAAACGCATAAGAGCTATATTGCCAATCTTGCACATGTGTTAGAGCTTGCAAAGAATGAACTTGTTATGACAAATAATTCCCGTGTTCCAGTAAGTCGTAATTATCGTCGTGCCGTAAAAGAACAACTTATAGGTTATCTTGCCTTGATTAGTTAGATGATGTCTTATGTTTGTTGATTGGTTTTTGAGTTTCTGCATGGCATTTTCTGGGCAAGCAGTAATTACATTTGCCGCGGTAAAAATGTTACGTAGTAAAAGTCCTGTTATTCTTTGGATAATCGCAGTAATTTTTTGCATGATTAATGCATATTCAAATTCTTTTGCTACGTCGGCTAATTTTCAAGTAGCATGGAGCATTATTAGCATTGCTGTTTTTGCCATAACATATGTTGCTTTTTCTAGTCTTAAAGTCATTAAAGCTCTTCTTATAGTTGCATGTATTTTTCTTATATCATTTTTAGCGAACTTTCTTACTGCCTGTATTTTCATCTATGGCTTTGGTTTGAACATAACAGAAGGGGCAACATTTGCATATGCACATCCCAGTGCATACATGTTCTCTGTAATAATTGATATGATTTTGCTTGCTGTAATGTTTTGTGTTATGGCGATGCTTTTACGACGTCTTATAACTGGAAATGTTGGTGAAGGTCTTATCAAAACAATGATATTTTTGCCTTCGCAGGTGGTATTAATTATTGCAGTATGTTGCGTAATTCGTGCTGTTTCAGTGCAGGATGATAGCGTTTTTCTACCTGCCGTAATTCTTATATCGATTATGTTTGTTATCTATTTTATATACTATCTTGTTGCTCGTCGTATTCAACTTCAAGAGCTTGTAGATGTGCGTATTGAGCAGGCAAAAGAGCAAACTGAACTTGTGTTGGAACGTGCTCATAGTATTATTGCAGAGTCTGAACGTGTGGCAAAAATGCGCCACGATTTTCGCAACAGGGTTCAGGTTATAGAGTTGCTTTATGTTCAAAACGAAATCGATGATGCTATGCGACTTCTTGATCAGCTGCTCAGTGAATCGAGTAAGGAATTTAACGAGTGATAACGATTGTTGGAATGATTTTATGTACGCTATTGGCCGTGGCGACAATTATTAAATCTCTGCATCTGCAAGAGTCAAAAGCTTCTGCTCAACGGGTGATTTTATATGCAATGCCTGTAGTGCAACTAGGTTTTGTTGGTTTCGCCTTCTTGCTAATTTGGAAATACGATATGTCTATTATGTACGCAATTATCACAGTGCTAGCAATGTTATTTTGTTGTATTGGTGACTGCGCTTTGATTAAGGGAATGGCACAAATAAAAGCAAAAGCCATTAACAAAGAACGTTTGAAAATGACAGAGGAACGCAAGTTAGCCGAAAGCGAATACGTAGAGCTGCTAGAGTCTAATATAGTCCAAGCTCAAGACTTGCGTGAGCATTTTTCAAACGAACTATCTAACCTTAAGATGCATTTGCTGGAAGGCAATTATGATTTCTCCGAAATTGAAAATGCACTTAACGCCTTTGAAGATGAAACGCGTTCGCACTATTGTGCAAATAAGATAGCAAATGCAATTATTGTACTTAAAGCAAAAGCATGTGCGGACGCAGGGGTTCTATTTGAATTCAATGGGGTAGTCCCAACAGATCTTAATATTGATGACTTGCAAATTTGTTCTATCTTTTCAAATTTGCTTAGCAACGCATTGAACGCTGCTCATACTGCAAAAGATGATACACAGCATCCATACGTGCATCTGTCCTGTTCGGTACAAGGCATCTATTTAACAGTTAAAGTCGAAAATAGCTGTGATGGAAGTAATAAGATTAAACCCCGCCGTCATAATGGCAATCTGCTGCGTGAACATGGCTGGGGTTTGGAAATTGTAGATCAGATTGCCCAAGAATTAGGTGGCAGCTTTTCGCTAAAACAACGTTTCAACGTTGTAACGGCAATGCTCGTGCTTCCCTATGTAAAAAGATAAAATTTCGTCTCATAATTACTTGTTGTGCACGTAAAACGTCCTGTTGTGCATGGGACGCTATTCTCCAATTCCAACCATTATAATAATCTCATTTTGATACGTTCTTGCGGGGCTATCAAACGCTTTGTTTTGTCTGATTATGCTTTTGTGGGAATAGAGATTTTCTTTTGGGGTTAATGACGATGTAGTCGATGTAGTTAGAGATTACATCGTGAAATAGAGCAATGGAAGGAAAAGCTTAAT
>CAVDAL010000060.1:0-13180 GCA_963606965.1 Acutalibacteraceae bacterium | reverse complement strand
ATTTTTGCATTTTGCTTCCCAGCAGTAACAACGCTTATTAGCTAAAAGGTTCACAAAGAAATGTACGAGCTAAAAACAGAAAGCTCATTTGACGCTGCTCATTTTTTAAGCGACTATTGTGGCAAATGTGAAAATTTGCATGGTCACAGGTGGCGTGTTGTTGCTTATATTCAAAGCCAAGGTTTGCAAGAAAGCGGCGAAGAAAAAGATATGATTGTTGACTTTGCTGCTTTTAAAGGCGCCTTGCGCAAGCTAACACAAGAGCTTGACCATATGTTTATTGTGGAAGAAGGTTCCCTTGCGCCTGAAACAATTGAATGTTTGGAACGCGAAACATTCAAACTTTTTATTGTTCCTTGGCGCACAACATCAGAAAATTTTGCTCATTACTTTTTTGATAAGCTTACATCACTGGGTTTTGATGTATCACAAGTTGAAGTTTATGAAACTCCGCTAAACTGCGCTATCTATAAAAAATAAATAGCACAGTAAAGCGGCTTTGCGGTTTGACGCGCAATAATTTAAAGAACGACTTCTTCAGGAATATCCAAAACAATAGTCTCTATAATTTCGCCTTTTGCATGAGCAATGTCGCCTTGCGGCACAATAATCAAGCAGTTGCTTTGTTGCAATGGCCCAAACAATCCAGAACTTTGTTTGCCTAAAGGCGCAACTTCAAGCTCTCCTTCATTATTTTTGGTCATGACAGCTCGCATTAAAGTCATGCGTGGGTCACGGCTTGCTTTAATGTTGCGGGAAAGTTTTGCTTTTAACTTTGTGCGGTCAAGATGGCTATATCCTTGCATTTTCCTGAGTGACGGGCGTACAAGCATTTGGAATCCAATATAAGCAGCAGCAGGATTGCCAGGCAGCCCAAAAACAGGAGTTCCTTCCACAATTCCAAAAGTTTCTGCTTTGCCAGGCTTCATGTTAACAGCCGTGATAAAAGATTCACCAAGCTCTTCAATAACCTGCGTGATGAAGTCAAAGTCACCTTGGCATGCGCCGCCAGTTGTCAAAACATAATCATATTCTTTGGCAGCTTCTTTAACAGCTTGCAAGATGAGTTCATATTTGTCAGCAACAATTGGCAAAACATGCGGAATGCAGCCCGCTTCAACAACGCATGCAGCTAAAGCTGGAGCATTTGAATTGCGAATTTTTCCCTTTGTTGGAACTTCATGTGCGTCTACAAGTTCAGAGCCTGTCGCCATAATTGCAACACGCGGGCGGCGATATGTCAAAACTTCTGTGATGCCGCAGCTTGCTAAAAATCCAACGCCGCCGCTATTTATAACATCGCCGGCATGAACTATTGTTTCACCAGCTTTTGCATCTTCGCCTGGCTCGCGAATATTTGTGCCAATCTTTGCTGGCACGCTAAAAGAAACAAGACTGCCACATTTGCCATCGCCTTCAACATTTGTAACAATTTCATATTTAACAACGGTATCTGCACATGCTGGCACACAAGCGCCAGTCATTATGCGAATGCAAGTGCCGCTCGGCATGTCACCTTCATAATAGTCGCCAGCTGCAATTTCATCTATCACTTTCAAAATGACTGGCGCGTCTTCACTTGCATTTTCAATATCTGCAGCATGTATAGCAAAACCGTCCATTCCAGCTGCAGCAAAAGGAGCATTGTCTATGTCTGCTTGCAAATCTTGTGCAGCAACTCTTCCTGCTGCATCAAGCAAGTTCACAGTTTCAGTTTCCAACAAGCTGCTATGTGAAAGAACAATTTCACGCGCTTGGCTTAGCGGGATTAATTTTGGCATTTCATAACCTTTCTTTTTCGCGAACCGCTAACAGTTGCGGCGTGAAATATTGTATATCAAGCGCAACCTATCCAAAGGGGTGTTTTTTGCTCAGATTCGCATGTCATGCTTTGAAGATGTGGAGATTTTGCGCCTCGCATATAATCAGATTTTGCTCAAAAGACCGTCCGCTGGCGCCCCTTATCAAATATATAGATTACAAATAAGATACATTGCCGTCAAAACTCTTTGCTTGCGGTACAATTTACGCTTGCAAATATGCGGGCGTGGCGGAATTGGCAGACGCGCTGGATTTAGGTTCCAGTGAGGCAACTCGTGGAGGTTCAAGTCCTCTCGCCCGTACCATTCTTTTTTTGGGGCGCAAAAAATTGCGCATTTAGCAAGCAATTAATGCTATAACTTGCATTTTAATTTTGGAGGAAAATAGTGAAGGTTACAACAAAAGTTCGTGAAGAAGATCAGAAGATGGAAGTCACGATTGTTCTTGAAGCTGAAGAAGCTAAGAAGCATATCGACGCTTATTACAAAAAGATTGGACGTGTCCGCATTCCTGGTTTTCGTCCTGGCAAAGCTCCTCGCAAAATTCTTGATCAACACTATGGCGGGCATGAAGCTGTCATGGAAGCAGCTCGCGAAGATTTAATCAATGAAGTTGCACCAACTGCTGTTGATGGTGAAGACATCATGTTCATTTCTAATCCAGAATTTGAAGATTTGGCAGACCTTAAAGATGGCGAAGACTTCAGCTTTGTTATGGTTGGCAAAGTTAAGCCGCAAATGGAACTTCTTACATATGACCCAGTTGAAATTACAATGCCTCCAAAGACTGCAACAGAAGCAGATATTCGCCAACAGATTGAAGGCATGCGCAAATATTATTATGATTTTGAAACAATCACTTCAAAGCGCAAGAGCAAGAAGGGCGATTTTGTTTTAATCGACTTGGAATGCAAACAAGGTGATGAAGAAGTTCAAGGCATGAATGGCGAAGGTCGACTTGTTGAACTTGGCGCTGGCACAATGCCAAAAGCTTTTGAAAAAGAAGTCATTGGCATGAAAGCAGGAGAAAGCAAAGAATTTGATTTCGAAGTTAAAAACGATGCTGAATTCGACTACATTGGTGAAGAACCTGTTCATGCAAAAGTTGAATTGACAGAAATTCGTGAAAAAACAATGCCAAAGACAGATGAAGATTTGGCAGAACGCGCTGGCGTTGAATCTTTCGACAAGCTTAAAGAAATGATTAAGGAAGCTATCGACAATCAGCTTGTAACACAATGGCCAACAATGAAGGAACGCCGTTGTAATGAAGAATTGGCAAAGCGTTTATATGGCCAAGTTCCAGTTTCTTATCAAAACTTTGCTCGCACAGATGTTTTGCGCGACTTTTATAACAACTTGGAACGTCAAGGTTATACATTCGACATGTTCTTGCAGCAGCAAGGAATTACAACAGAAGAATTCAATAAAGATGTTGAAGCAGAGGCAAAAGATGTTGCAGAACAATCTTTGGCATTGGATGCTTTGGCTCGCCATCTTGAATTTGAAGTTACAGATGAAGATATCGATAAAGAATTTGAAGGCGTCGAAGGCACTTCTCGTGAAGAATGGGAAAAGGCAGGCCGCATGTCTCAGATTCGTGAAGGTATCTTGCGTGAAAAAGCAAGCAACTGGTTGATTGAAAATGCAGTTGTAACAATTGATGAACACTTCAACGAAAATAAAGAAGAAGACGCTGAAGACAAAGAAGAAGAAAAGAGTGATAAGTAATGGAACTCTATAGGCCAACTAATAATACGCTTGTTCCATATGTTGTGGAGCAATCTCCACGCGGCGAACGCAGCTATGATATTTTTTCGCGTTTGTTAAACGACCGCGTAATTTTCTTGGGCGATGAAGTCAACGACCAAACAGCAAACCTGGTTGTAGCTCAGCTTTTGCACTTGGAAAGCGTCGACCCAGACAAAGATATTTCTTTATATATCAATTCTCCTGGCGGTTCTGTTACTGCTGGTCTTGGCATTTATGACACAATGCAGTTCATCAAGCCAGACGTTAGCACAATCTGCATTGGCATGTGTGCTTCTATGGGTGCTGTTCTTTTGGCAGCTGGTGCTCCTGGCAAGCGTTTTGCTTTGCCAAATTCAACAGTCATGATTCACCAACCATCTGGCAAGTCTGAAGGCAAGCAAACTGACATTGCTGTTATGGCAGAAGAGATTTTGAAGACTCGCAAGCAGTTAAATGGCATTTTGGCTCATCACACAGGTCAGGACATTGAAACTATTCAGCGCGATACAGAAATTGATAATTTCATGACAGCTGAAGAAGCAAAAGCATATGGCTTGGTTGATGAAGTTGTTGTTTCTCGTGCAGACGCACTGAAAGCTAATAAGAAGGATTAATAATGCCTGATTACAGAGGCGGATTTAATGATATATGCTGCAGCTTTTGCGGCAAGCCACGCAGTCAAGCTAAGGAATTGCTGGCGGGCGAAGGTGTCTACATTTGTGATGAATGCATAAATGCAGCATATTTTTCTCTTGAAGATCATTATGAAGGTGTTCCTGTAGCGACTGGTCGCACAGATGGCTTGATTTCAATGGATAACTTGCCAACACCAATGAAAATGCACGAGATTTTATCGCAATATGTTATTGGACAGGAAGACGCAAAGAAGGCTCTTTGCGTCGCTGTTTATAATCACTATAAGCGCGTTGCTTTAGATTTATGCAATTCAGAAAGCGGCGTTGAAATTGCAAAGAGTAATATTATGCTGCTTGGCCCAACAGGCTGCGGCAAGACTTTGCTCGCACAAACGCTTGCAAGAATTTTGGACGTGCCATTTGCAATTGCCGACGCAACTGCTTTAACAGAAGCAGGCTATGTTGGTGAAGATGTTGAAAACATATTGCTAAAGCTCATCAATGCTGCAGACAATGATGTTGATCGCGCTCAGGTTGGCATTGTTTATATCGATGAAATTGACAAAGTTGCTCGCAAGGCTGAAAATTTATCAATTTCGCGCGATGTTTCTGGCGAAGGTGTTCAGCAGGCATTGCTTAAAATCATGGAAGGCACTGTTGCTTCTGTTCCACCACAAGGTGGGCGCAAGCATCCTCAGCAAGAACTCATTCAAATTGATACAACAAACATCCTCTTCATCTTGGGCGGTGCTTTTGTTGGTCTTGATAAAATCATTGGCGAACGTGTTGGCAAAAAGGGCGTTGGCTTTAATTCTGAAGTTTCAGAATCTCACCAGCAGGAAAGTGCAGAGCTTTTGTCTCAAGTCCTTCCAGAAGACTTGCACACATTTGGCATGATTCCAGAATTTATTGGCCGTATTCCTGTGATTTCTTCTGTTGAAAATTTAAGCGAAGAAGATTTGGTTCGCGTTTTAACAGAGCCAAAGAATTCTTTGACAAAGCAATATCGTCGCCTTTTTAATTATGAAGATGTTGATCTTGAATTTGAAGAAGATGCATTAAAAGCTATCGCTGCAGAAGCTGTAAAACATGGCACAGGTGCGCGCGGCTTGCGTTCAATTTGTGAGCGAGTTTTGCAAGATACAATGTATCAAATGCCAGATCGCGATGATATTGACAAAGTTATTATCACAAAAGAATGTGTGACAGATGGCGCAGAGCCTGAATATGTTGCTCGTTAATAATTGTAGTGTTTCAAAAAATCAATAAATAAAGAGGTGCGGATTTTCATGACCGATATGCCAAAAATTTACGACCCATCAAGTAACGAAGAGCGCATTTTGCAAAAGTGGCTCGATGGAAAGTTTTATTCACGCAGTAAGGGGAGTGAAGACCGCACTATTGTTATTCCGCCGCCGAATGTTACAGGCATGCTGCACATGGGGCATGCTTTGGACGACACGATTCAAGACACATATGTGCGCTATTGCCGCATGCGTGGTTATTCCACACGTTGGATTGTTGGTACAGACCATGCTGGCATTGCAACACAGACAAAGGTCGATAAAAAATTAAAAGCTGAAGGCATTGACCGCCGTGAAATTGGCCGCGAAAAATTCTTAGAAGCTTGCAAAGAGTGGAAAGATGAATATGGCGGAATCATTGTTGAACAGATTAAGCGCATGGGTTGTTCTGTCGACTTTGATGATGAAAAATTCACAATGAGCCCTGAATATGAACGTGCTGTTCGCAAAGTCTTTGTTGATTGGTATCATGATGGCTTGATTTATAAAGGCAAGCGCATTGTTAACTGGTGCCCAAATTGCACGACTGCAATCAGCGATGATGAAGCTGAATATCAAGAAGAAGCAGGTCATTTATGGTATTTACGCTATCCTTTGAAGGAAGCAGTTGACGGGCGCGAATATATTATTGTTGCTACAACAAGGCCTGAAACAATGCTTGGTGATACTGGCATTGCAATTTCTCCTGATGATGAAGAAAAGCTTGCTTTGGAAGGCAAAAGTGTCATTCTTCCAATTATGGACAGAGAAATTCCAATTTTTACAGACTGGCATGTGGATAAAAATTTTGGTACTGGTTTTGTAAAAGTTACGCCTGCTCATGACCCTAATGACTATGCAATGGGTCAGGCTCATGACTTGCCACAAATCAATATTTTTGATGAACATGCAGTTGTTGTTGATGGATATGGGCAGTTCAGCGGAATGACTCGCGATGAATGCCGTGAAGCTGTTATTGCATGGTTTGAAGAGCATGAACTGCTAGACCATGTTGAAGATATTTCTCACTCAGTTATGCATTGTTATAGGTGCGATTCTTCACTTGAGCCTTGGTTGAGCGAACAATGGTTTGTGGCAGTTGATAAATTAAAAGGCCCAGCTACTGATGTTGTCAAAAATGGTGAAGTTAAATTCCATCCAGACAGATGGACTCAGACATATTTAACATGGATGGAAAATTTAAAAGACTGGTGCATTAGTCGCCAGCTTTGGTGGGGACATCGCATTCCTGTTTTTTATTGCGATGAATGCGGATGGGAAGATGCTTTACTTGAAGACGTGCAAGTTTGTCCACATTGTGGCAAGCCTGTACGCCAAGATGAAGATGTTTTGGACACTTGGTTTAGCAGTCAGCTTTGGACATTTGCAACTCAAGGTTGGCCAGATAATCCGCAAGATATGGAAGGGCACCACCCAACAAAAGTGTTGGTCACAGCTCGTGATATTATTGCTTTGTGGGTTGCAAGAATGGTTATGAGTAGCCTTTATTTCACAGGTGAAATTCCATTCCATGATGTATTTATTTATGCAACAATTCTTGCTAAGGATGGCAGTCGCATGTCAAAGAGCAAGGGCAATGGCGTCGACCCGATGGACTTGATCCATATGTATGGTGCAGATGCAATGCGTTATAACTTGCTCACTTTGGTAACAGGCAACCAAGATGTGAAATTTGATGCAAATATTGATAAGAAGACAAAAGAACTTATTGATAGCCCACGCACAGATGCAGCTCGCAACTTTGTTAACAAAATTTGGAATGCAAGCCGTTTTTGCATGATGAATTTAGACGGCTTTGAAGCAGGAGAACCGCAAGTTGCATCCACTGCAGATGCATGGATTTTCAGTCGCTTGGCAAAATTGGCAACTTCTGTAACTGAAGGTTTGGAAGAATATCGTTTTGGCGACATCGCTCGCGAGTTATACAATTTCTTCTGGAATGAATTTTGCGATTGGTATATTGAACTTACAAAAAGTCGCCTGCAAGGCACCTGCGAAGAAAAGTTGATTGCACAGCGCAATCTTGTCTTTGTTCTTGATACTTCATTACGCTTGCTTCACCCTGTTATGCCATTTGTTACAGAAGCAATTTGGGAAACTTTACCAACTTCAGCAGGGCAAGAAGCTTTGATGGTTAGCGAATGGCCAGAGCCTGAAAGTTTGGCTTGCTGGATTAATGATGAATGTGAACAATCTATTCAAAATGCAACAGGCATCATTAGTGCAGTGCGCGCAACTCGCGCAAGATATGGCATAAGCCCTGCTAAAGAGCTTGGAATTTCATTGCGATTGACTGGGGAAGACGCTGCAAGTGTTAAAGCTTTGATTGAAAAAGAATCTGCGCTCATCACATCTATGGCTCATTTGACAAGCATTGATTTTTTGGAAGACAGCCAAGAAAAGCCAGCGGAAAGTGCAATCAATCTTGTTGGCGAAATTGAAGTTTATGTAAAGCTTTCTGGTCTTGTTGATTTTGAAGCTGAGGCTGCACGCTTGAAAAAGGAACTTGCAAAAGCTGAAAAAGAATATGAAAAAATCAGCAAGAAGTTAAGCAATGAAAATTTCTTAAGCAAGGCGGCTCCTGAAGCTGTTGAAAAAGCAAAGTTGCAAGCTGCTGAACTTGAAACAAGTTTAAAGCTTTTGCACGCGCAGCTTTCTTAATAAGTTCAAAGATTGGGTTTTTGATATGAAGAAGCTTTTATATATCGATTCATGCGTTAATAGAGAAACTTCAAGAACAGAAGAATTCGCCAATGCTTTGATTAATAAGATTGCTTTTGGCATGGAAGATAAGGTCGAATTTGAAGCTTTAGTTTTGGAAGATTTGAAGCTTCCTTGCTTTGATGCGCAATTGCTTGCAAAGCGCGATGCTGCTATTGCTTCAAAAGATTTCAGCGACCCTATGTTTGATATAGTTCGTAAGTTCAAAGAAGCGGACGAAATTATTTTTGCTGCTCCTTACTGGGACTTGAGCTTTCCATCAACTTTGAAAGTTTTTATTGAGCATATGTGCGTCAATGGCTTGACATTTAAATATTCTGAAGAAGGAATTCCTGTTGGTTTGTGCAATGCACAGAAGATTCATTATGTTAGCACTGTTGGTGGTTTTGTTGGCGACTGCAATTTTGGATATGATTATATCGAGGCTGTTTGCCGTCTTTACTTTGGAATCAATGAATCGCAATGCTATTTAGCTCAAGGCCTTGATATTGTTGGCAATGACCCACAAGCTATTCTTCAAGAAGCAATTGATAAGTTGGATTAAACTGTCAAGCTAAGCCACCCAGTTAATATATGTTTGTAAATGCCCTGCCGCATAAGATGTGGTAGGGCATTTTCATTTTCTAGCAAAACCGGTTTCATCTTCCGCATAATAAAGAGCATTTTCGCAAAGCGCATTTTACAAAGTCTTTACATTCCAAAATAAGTTTTACAAAAACTTAATAGACCCTTTATTTCTCTATAACAGTTGAAGCCCAAAATGGTACAAGTCAAATTAAGAAAGCAAAAACATTTGACAAAACTAAGTTATTTATTGTTTTCAGATGAAAGGAAAAGGAAAAAGAATGAAAACAAAGATTTGTAAAGTAATTGTGGCTTGTGCATTGGCTGCAATTCCAGCATTTGCTTTAACAGCATGCGGAAGCTCTTCAAGCGATGGAGAATCAGCATCAGCTCCATCAGGACAGATTTCAGTTTACTCACGTGAAGACGGCAGCGGTACACGCGGTGCATTCGTTGAATTGACTGGCGTTGAAGAAGATGACGTAGACAACACAGTTGAAACTGCTTCAATCACAAACTCAACATCAGTTATGATGACTTCTGTTGCTGGCGATGAAAATGGCATTGGCTACATTTCTCTTGGTTCTTTAGATGAAACTGTTAAGGCAATCCAAGTTGATGGCGTAGACGCTACAGCAGACAATGTTAAGAATGGCTCTTACAGCCTTAGCCGTCCATTCAATATTGTTACAAAAGATGGTCTTTCAGACGCAGCTCAAGATTTCATTAATTACATCAAAAGCTCTGAAGGCCAAACAATCGTTGAAGAAAATGGCTATGTTTCAAATGGCAACGACGGCGCTTACAAAGCAAGCAAGGCTAAGGGCAAGGTTGTAGTTGCTGGTTCTTCAAGCGTAACTCCTGTAATGGAAAAGATTGCTGAAGCTTACATGAAGGCAAATACAAATGTTACTATTGAAGTTCAAGAATCTGATTCAACAACAGGCATTAACATGGCAACTGAAGGCACATGTGACATTGGCATGGCTTCTCGTGAACTTAAAGATTCTGAAAAGTCAGCAGGCGTTACATCAGAAGCAATTGCACTTGATGGTATCGCAGTCATTGTTAACACAAATGCTACAAGCGTAACAAACTTGACAATCGACCAAATCAAACAAATCTTCACAGGCGCAATCACTAACTGGGAAGACGTATTAAGCTAAGATGATTTTCAAGAAGAAAAATGCACACGAGGGTAGCGCTGAGAGCATCAGCGCTACTGCTCGTAGTAGCAAAGAGACAGATTTAGATATTCAGAGTGAGAAAAACTCACAGATGAAAAGCGCAATCAAGGAAGGCAGTGCGCGCGTAATATTTATCATAGCTGCAGCATTTTCAATCGCAGCTGTTGCATTGATTTGCATCTTCCTATTTGCTAATGGCTTGCCTGCAATGGTTGAAATTGGTATTCCTGATTTCTTACTGGGCACTACTTGGAAGCCAGGCAATAACATTTATGGCATCTTCCCAATGATTCTTGCCAGCATTTATGTTACTGCAGGTGCAATTATTGTCGGCGTTCCTTGTGGCATTTTATGTGCTGTGTTTTTGTCAAGATTTTCTTCCGGCAAAATTTCAAACTTGCTGCGCAGCGGTGTTGAACTTCTTGCTGGTATTCCAAGTGTTGTTTATGGCTTCTTTGGTTTGGTTTTGATGGTGCCACTGTTACGTCAGATTACTCCAGGCAATGGCCAATCGCTTTTATGCGCTGCAATTTTGCTTGGCATTATGATTTTGCCAACAATTATTACAGTTTCAAAAAGTGCTTTAGATGCTGTTCCTGCATCATATTATGAAGGCGCACTTGCACTTGGTGCAAACCATGAGCAAGCAACTTTTAAGGTTGTTTTGCCAGCTGCAAAAAGTGGCATTGTTGCAGGTGTAATTTTGGGCATTGGTCGAGCAATTGGCGAAACAATGGCTGTAATTATGGTTGCTGGCAACCAGCCTGTTATTCCTACTTCAATTTTCAATGGCGTCAGAACAATGACAGCAAATATCGTGCTCGAGATGGGCTATGCGGCCGATCTTCACCGTGGCGCTTTGATTGCAACTGGCGTTGTTTTATTTGTATTCATTCTTCTTATAAATGTTTTGTTCAATATGGTTAAAAAGAAGGGAGAGCAAAATTGAGTTCTGATGTTAAAAGCATGCAGGTCATTGACTTTAACAACTTAAGCAATGAAGCTGCACTCGAGCGAAAGCTCAAAATAAAGACTGCTGCTTTGCGCTTCCTTGTTTATCTTGGTGCAACAATCACAAGTGCTGTTTTGGTATTTTTGATTGGTTATATTGCTGTTAAAGGCATTCCACATATCACTCCAAGTTTGTTCGCATGGACATATGATTCTGAAAACGTTTCCTTAACACCAGCTTTAATAAATACGCTGCTCATGATTATCGTGACACTTATTATTGCTGTTCCACTTGGAGTTGGCGGCGCAATCTTTTTGGTTGAATATGCGCCAAAGGGTTCAAAATTTGTGAAAATTGTTCGCATTGCTACAGAAACTTTGCAAGGCATCCCATCAATTATTTATGGTTTGTTCGGTATGCTCTTCTTTGTAACAGCTCTTGGCTGGGGCATGTCACTTCTTGCTGGCGCATTCACTTTGGCGATTATGATTTTGCCTTTGATTATGCGCACTACAGAAGAAGCTTTAATGGCTGTTCCTGAAAGCTACCGTGAAGGCAGCTTTGGGCTTGGCGCAGGCAGGCTGCGTACAGTTTTCCGCGTTGTTTTGCCAAGTGCAATTCCTGGTATTTTGGGCGGCGTAATCTTGGGTATTGGCCGCTGCGTTGGTGAAGTTGCTGCTTTGCTTTACACTGCTGGCACTGTTGCTAAAGTTCCAGATGTTGCAGGCGAAGGCATTGCAAGTATTTTTGATTCAACGCGTACTTTGGCAGTGCACATGTATTCGCTGTCGCGCGAAGGTCTTCACATTGATGAAACTTATGCCACAGCAGTCATTTTGATTGTGATGGTTATCTTGCTAAATCTTATTTCAAATAAAGTTGCTAAGCGCATGATGAAAGGAAAGACAAATGACTAACGCTACTCTTCAAGCAGAAAAGCAGCAGACACGTTTTTATACTCCTCAGGTTTCTACTGCAACGCAGGCAAAACCTTTGAATCTTGAAGATTATCCAACTCACATGAGTGTGAAAAATCTCGACCTTTATTACAAAGATTTTCATGCTTTGAAAAATGTTAGCTTGGATATTCCAAAGAATCAGATTACTGCTTTGATTGGTCCTTCTGGCTGCGGCAAATCTACATTTTTGAAGACTTTAAATAGAATGAATGACCTTGTTGAAGGTTGTCGCATTGAAGGCGAAATTACTCTTGGTGATACAAATATCTATACTGGCTTGGATGTTAACAACTTGCGCCGCAGGGTAGGCATGGTTTTCCAGCGTCCGAACCCATTCCCAATGAGTGTATATGACAATATTGCATATGGCCCACGCACTCGCGGCATTAAAAATAAAGCAGTCCTTGACCAGATTGTGGAAGAAAGCTTGCGTCAAGCAGCTGTTTGGGACGAACTCAAAGACCGCTTAAAGCGTAATGCTCTTGGCCTTTCTGGTGGTCAGCAACAGCGCTTGTGCATTGCTCGTGCTTTGGCTGTTCAGCCTGAAGTGCTTTTGATGGATGAAGCAACATCTGCTCTTGATCCAATTTCAACTGGCAAAATTGAAGAGCTTGTTGGCGAGCTTAAAGAAAAGTACACAATTGTTATGGTTACGCACAATATGTTGCAAGCTTTGCGTGTTTCTCAAAAGACAGCATTCTTCTTGCTTGGGGAAATTGTTGAAGCTGGCGCAACAGAAGACATTTTTGTTAATGCTCAAGATCAGCGTACTGCTGATTATGTTAGTGGGAATTTTGGGTAGAATTCGCACGTCGTTCTCGGCTTCCAGGGCTTCGCACCCGTTCAACAAATTTTGCGCTCCCGCTGCGGAACTCGCGGCTTTGCCGCTCAAACAGTCCTCGCAAAACCGGAGCGCAAAATTTATTTCACTGCTCCGCAGTCAGCCTCGTAACGACGCACAAATTCTTGCTAAATAAAAGTTGGTACAGCTGTGCGAATGCACAGCTGTTTTTATATTCTGGCTCGCGAGTCGGCTTAGTGGCGGCACCCGAATTCTTGCTAGAAAATTTTTGCACATCTGGCTCGCAGTATTCTCTTCGTCAGTGCCAAGATGCCTATTCAACATTTGTTACTTGGCTTACTTAACGGGCGTTCAACGAACCCCAAATATTGCTTAGGGGAAGTTGGTACAGCTGTGCATTCGCACAGCTGTTTTTATATTCAGGCTCACGAGTCGGCTTAGTGTCGGCACCCGAATTCTTGCTTAGTGGAAGTTCGTGCGGGCG
>CAVDAL010000059.1:0-35566 GCA_963606965.1 Acutalibacteraceae bacterium | reverse complement strand
ATTTAGGGGATTTGCGCGATGGCTTTGTGGACGAAGATGAACTTGTTACCGCCGCACAAAAAATCAAAGAGCTTCCACATCTTTATTTAGCGGGTATTGCTTGCAATTTAACATGCTTAAGCTTCATCAAAGCAAGCACAGAAAAATTGGAACAATTGCTTGAAACTGCCAAACACGTGAAAGAAGCGACTGGCGCGCAAAATTTAATTATAAGCGGCGGCAATTCTGGCACTTTAAAACTTGCTCTTGAAGGTGGCGCACCAGAAGGCGTGAATAACTTGCGCTTGGGCGAAAGCTTGCTTATTGGCAAAGAGCGCGACAGCTATGCTTACCTGCCAAATACTTGCAAAGACACATTCATTTTGCAGGCAGAAGTTGTCGAACTGAAGAAAAAGCCAAGCCTTCCCTGGGGTGAAGTCAACGCGGATTCCTTCGGTAATATTGCAAGCTTTGAAGATCGAGGACAACAATGGCGAGCCATTCTTGCTATTGGCAACCAAGACTGTGCACCAGGCGTTATGGAGCCGCTCGATGAAAGCGTGCGACTTGTTGGCAACAGCTGCGACCATCTTGTTTGTGAACTTGACCAAGCAGACAAATATAAAGTTGGCGATATAATAGAATTCCGCTGCGGTTATCATGCATTTTTACATGCTTTGACCAGCGAATACGTTGAAAAGGTGTATAAATAATGACGAAGTACAAAGTAATCAGCTCTCAAAATGTTTCAAGCGACTGCATTATTTGTGGCGAAGACAATCCATTCAGTTTGCACGGCCATTTTTACAATCTTGAAAATGGCGACATTTATGCTGTTTTAAACCCACTTGAAGAACATCAAAGCTACCCAGGGCGCCTGCATGGCGGCGTAGCTGGTGCAATTATTGATGAAGTTGGCGGGCGCGTTGTTAATGCGAAACCTGCACGTGCAAAAGGCGAAGAAGAATTGATTTTTGGCGTGACTATGGATTTGTCTGTTCGTTATCGCAAGCCAACTCCATATGGCGAGCCGCTCTATTGCATTGCTCATGAAACACGTGAAACAAGCCGTTTTATGGACGCGCAAGCTTACATTTATACAATGGAAGGCGTGCTTTGTGTTGAAGGCAAGGTGCGATATATCAAGGCTTCGCAAAATGATATTCAGGGTGGGGCTGGTGATTTAGCGGAAAAAGACTGGCACCCAGATCCGTTGCCAGCACCTGAATTTGTTGAAATTCCAACTTATCCAGAATTCAAGCCAATGCCCTAACAGTATTCAGGGTGCCGAAAACGACACCCTGAAAGCTCTTTATTGAATACCTTCAATATGCGGAATTGTGGCAAAGCCTGCTTCTAATTCTTCATCTGTTGGAATATGGTCAACCATTGTCCCGTTCATGTAGGCTTCATATGCAAACATATCAAAATAACCAGTGCCAGTTAAGCCGAACAAAATCGTCTTTTCTTCGCCAGTCTCCTTACACTTCTTTGCTTCTTGAATAGCAGCATAAATTGCATGTGCACTTTCTGGAGCAGGCAAAATTGTTTCAAGGCGCGCAAATTCAACAGCCGCACCAAAAACATCAGTCTGCTTAACAGCCACAGCGTCCAAATAGCCATCATGCTTAAGTTTTGAAACAATCGGGCTCATGCCGTGATAACGCAAACCGCCAGCATGGTCTGGACTTGGCATAAAACCATTACCAAGAGTGTACATCTTGCAAAGCGGGCAAGTTTGGCCAGTGTCAGCAAAGTCATATGCGTAACGTCCGCGTGTCAAAGATGGACAGCTAGCAGGCTCAACAGCAATAAATTTTGTGTCTGGCTTTTCCCCACGCAACTTATCGCGCATGAATGGAGCAATCAAGCCACCAAGATTTGACCCGCCACCAGCGCAACCAATAACAATGTCAGGATATTCGCCAAGCTCTTCTAGCGCTGCATAACTTTCCAAACCAATAATAGACTGATGAAGCACGACCTGATTCAACACGCTGCCAAGCTGGTAGCGGCCTTTATTTTCAGGAACATTCATTGCGCGTTCCACTGCTTCAGAAATTGCAGTGCCCAAGGAGCCTGAAGAATTTGGATTATCTGCCAACATCTTCTTGCCAATTTCAGTTGTATTTGAAGGCGATGGAGTAACAGTCGCATTAAAAGTCTGCATAATACTGCGACGAAATGGCTTTTGTTCATATGAACATTTCACCATAAAAACGTCCAAGTCAACGCCGTAATGGTCGGCAGCTTCAGACAAAGCTGTGCCCCACTGGCCAGCACCTGTTTCTGTCGTAATCTTTGAAAGGCCCTGTTCCTTCGCATAATAAGCCTGCGCTAAAGCAGAATTCAATTTGTGCGAACCAGAAGTGTTATTGCCTTCAAACTTGTAATAAATTTTTGCAGGCGTGCCAAGTGCCTCTTCCAAATTGTATGCTCGGCAAAGCGGCGAAGGTCTATAAACCTTATACATTTCTTGCACGCCTTGCGGAATATCAAAATATGCTGTGTCGTCATCAAGTTCTTGCGCACAAAGCTCATCGCAAAAAACTGGAGCAATGTCTTGTGCTGTTGCAACCTTCCCATTTGGAAGGCGCATTGGTTCTGGCTTTTGCGGCATATCTGCGCGAAGGTTGTACCATTGTGTAGGAATCTGTTCTTCGCGAAGATATAAGCGGTGTGGTACTTGTTCAGTCATGATAATTCCCTTTCCTTTCGTTAAATAATTGATTGATTGCTGACTGAGCACACAAAAAAAGCCCCCGGATAACCGAGGGCTTTAAGTGTTATGTGAATAGGTGAATAGAAGCCGTCGATGACCCGAGATTAAAACCTTCTATTCCACCACCAAAGACGAGCAGGCACGTCTGCGCGTGCTTGAACTGCAAAATTGTATGTCGTCTTTGTGGTCAAATTTCTCTTCTTTCTTTTCGGGATGTTGATGATTATAGAATTCAAATTTCAAAACGCAAGAAAAACTTTTGCGAACGGTTATTAGCATTCACATCGCCGTGCCGCACAATGCTTAACCAGCAAAACTCCAGCGCTTCTATTTCACATTTTATTTCATGGCTTCCAAATCTTCTTTTGTAGCGCGAATTTTTATAGGTTGCGAACAGGCATTACAGCCGCTGCCGCACGCACTGCACCCGCCACAAGAAGAGCCACAGGATGAAGCACCGCTTTTTTTATCGCGAATCATGCTGCGAACAATCGCAACAACAATGCCCAGCAAAATAAGCGATATAACAATTGTGCCAATGTTTGCTTGCAACCATGCAATCATATTCTTCACCCTACTTTCATTAAATCTTAAAAACTTGCAGCTTATAATTTGTCGGCTGGCGCGCCGCATGCTCATTTGTCATGCAGCGCACCAGCTTTTCAAAATCAAAACCTAGTAAATCAAATTATGCATTATCTGCCTGAAGCTCAGCCTTAGATGGGTCTTTATAAGGCCTGAACAGCTGGAAGATAATCAATGCAATCAAAATAATTGCAACAATCAAGCCAACAACATTCATATTGCCTGTAACAGCATTGCCAATTTGATTGATAATCAAAGCAATAACATATGCGAACACGCACTGGTAACCAATAGCAAACCATGTCCAACCAGCATTGTTCATTTCGCGGCGGATAGCACCCATTGCTGCAAAGCATGGTGCGCAAAGCAAGTTGAACACCAAGAATGAAAAGCCGCTAACGCCAGTAAATGCTGCAGCAATTGCGCCATATGTGTCACCGCCAGCGCCATACAAAATGCCCATTGTGCCAACAATATTTTCCTTAGCAATAAGACCTGTAACACTTGCAGCAGTTGCCTGCCATGTACCCCAACCAAGTGGAGTAAAAATCCAAGCAATAGCATTGCCAATTGTTGCCAAAAGTGAATATTCCATCTCGGATTCTTCGAGCATGCGGAATGATCCATCGACAAATCCAAAGTAGCTCAAGAACCAAATCAAGATGCAGGAAAGCAGGATGATTGTGCCAGCCTTCTTGATGAATGACCAGCCGCGTTCCCACATGCTGCGCAAAACATTACCAACTGTTGGAAGGTGGTATGCAGGTAATTCCATAACGAATGGAGAAGCTTCACCAGCAAAACGCTTTGTCTTTTTCAGCATAATGCCAGAAACAATAATTGCAGCTACACCAATAAAGTATGCGCTGGTAGCAACCCATGCAGAGTTATTAAAAATAGCGCCAGCAATCATAGCAATAAATGGAACTTTTGCACCGCAAGGAATGAATGTTGTTGTCATAACTGTCATTCTGCGGTCGCGTTCATTTTCAATGGTACGCGATGCCATAATGCCAGGCACGCCGCAGCCAGAACCAACAAGCATTGGAATAAATGACTTACCAGACAAGCCAAAACGGCGGAAGATGCGGTCCAAAACGAATGCAATACGAGCCATATAGCCGCAAGATTCCAAAATTGCCAAAAAGATGAACAAAACAAGCATCTGTGGAACAAAGCCCAAAACAGCACCTACACCAGCAACAATGCCGTCCAAGATAAGAGCTGAAAGCCATCCGGCTGCATTTGCTGCTTCAAGCCAGCCTTCAATAATTGTTGGAATGCCAGGAACCCAAATGCCATATGTTGAAGTGTCCGGCGCGCCAAGGTCGCTCTTGTATTCTGTATTATTGAAGTTTGCAATAGCTGCTTCCAAATCTGCCTTGCCAACTGGGTCGGAAGCTTCAACAGCCAATGTTTCTTCATCTTCAATATCATATGTTAATGTTGCATCTGCAGGAACAGCAGCCAACAAAGTATTCAATGCTGCAGAAGCTGCAGTCGCATCATAATCTTCGCTTTCTGAATCAAGAGCAGCTTGAACTTCTTCTGTGCCATATTGTTCAGCAAAAGCGCCAATAATCAAATCTGTGTCGCCATATTCTTCCGCGGCAGCTTCATATTCAGAAGAACCAATACCAAAGAGGTGCCAGCCGTCGCCGAACAAGCCATCGTTTGCCCAGTCAGTAGCACTAGCACCAACAGTAACCATTGAAATGTAGTAAACAAGGAACATCACAACAGCAAAAATTGGCAAGCCTAACCAGCGGTTTGTTACAACGCGGTCAATCTTGTCTGAACGAGTGAATGAACCCTTATTAGCCTTCTTCAAAGAGCTCTTGATAATTTCAGCAATATAAAGGTAGCGTTCATTCGTGATAATGCTTTCTGCGTCATCATCAAGTTCTTTTTCTGCAGCCGCAATGTCTTCTTCAATATGATTTAAAGTATCTTCAGGAATATTGAGTTTTTCCAAAACTTTTTCATCGCGTTCAAAAATCTTAACTGCATACCAATGCTGCTGTTCTTCTGGCAAATCATGAACAACTGCTTCTTCAATGTGAGCAATTGCATGTTCAACAGCACCACAGAATTTGTGCATTGGAATTTGCTTGCCCTTTTTGGAAACTGCAATTGCTTCTTCGGCAGCCTCCATAACGCCAGTACCCTTCAATGCAGAAATTTCAACAACCTTACAGCCAAGCTGACGGCCAAGCTCTTCCTTGTCAATTTTGTCGCCACGCTTCTTAACAAGATCCATCATATTAATGGCAACAACAACAGGAATGCCCAGCTCTGTAAGCTGAGTTGTCAAATAAAGGTTGCGCTCAAGATTTGTGCCGTCAATGATATTCAAAACAGCATCTGGACGTTCATCAACCAAATAATTACGAGTAATAACTTCTTCAAGTGTATATGGGGAAAGCGAATAAACGCCTGGCAAGTCGATGATGCGAACATCTGCATGCTTCTTTAACTTGCCTTCCTTTTTCTCAACTGTAACGCCTGGCCAGTTACCAACAAATTGGTTTGAGCCTGTCAGGGCGTTGAAAAGCGTTGTTTTGCCGCTGTTAGGGTTGCCGGCAAGCGCTATTCTAATCTGATCGCTCATTGGTTTTTCTCCTTCTATTCGACGTGCGAGTTAGATGACTCTAACCACCGTCCAAAAAAAATTAGATCTCTTCTACATCAATGCTTTCGGCGTCTGCCTTGCGCAGGCTAAGCTCGTAACCACGTACGGTAACTTCAATGGGGTCGCCTAATGGAGCTACTTTGCGAACGTGAACTTCCGTGCCCTTTGTAATGCCCATGTCCATAATGCGGCGCTTGATTGCACCCTGGCCATTTATCTTTTTAACGCGGACAGTTTCTCCCACTTTGGTTTCCTTGAGTGTTTTCATTCTTCCTCCCTCCTAGATGAAGATCTTGCGAGCCATCTGTTCGTCGATAGCCACTCGTGTTTCTTTAACTTTAACAATGACATTGTGCCCAAGAGTCGAAACTAAAGTCGCAGTTCCTCCCACGACAAAGCCCAAGTCGCTCAAATGTTTGCGCGTCTCAGGTGAACCACCAACTTTACGGATCAGGTTTTCTTCCCCGACCGTGGCAAAACATAGCGGCATCATATTTTCAACTCCTCACGTTTGTCCCTTAAATGCATCTCGCGGAATATTAAACCGCAAAATAAGTTAAATCCAGCTAACTTCGCTAAAATTAAAGCACTCTAACTCGTATTGTCAAGAAAAAAGATGATTACAATTTGCAAACGTGCTTTTTCGTGGCTTTAATTACCAAAGGTTAACTTATTTGCTTATTGATGCACTTTCCGGCTGTAACTTTTTAGTAATGCTAAAATGAGCACTGACATTTTTAAATTAACAGGCGAGTTGATAAAACGACAAAAGAAAAACAAAGAAAGATTTTCGGCTTAAGGACAAGAAGATGGAAATTTTAAAAGCTTCAGAAGATTATTTGGAAGCGATGTTAATGCTCAAAGAAGAGCGTGGATATATTCGTTCTGTTGATGTTGCGGAAAAACTTGGTGTAACAAAGCCGAGCGTTACATATGCAACAAAACGCTTGCGTGAAAATGGCTATATTGAAATGGCAACTTCTGGGTCTATCACAATTACAGATAAAGGCATGGAAATTGCAGAAAAAATGTTGAACCGCCACCAAACACTGACTAATTTTCTTATAAGCCTTGGCGTAGATGCAAAAATCGCAGAAGAAGACGCTTGCAAAATGGAACATGACATTAGCGATGAAAGCTTCATGGCAATTTGCGAACATGCAATGAAACACCAAGCAGATAAAACAAAATAAATAGTCACCTTAAATTGCACATATCTCAAAAGCCTACCCGCCTAGCAAGCCAAATAAGATATGTGCGATATTCCAGTCAGGCGCTTTATGCGTCTGTTTACATGCTTATACTCTTCTATCACTATCATTTACCTTATATAATAGTCACTTGCTATGGTTACTAGCACCCAAAAACACAAAACAAGGGAAAAATATGAAAGAAGAAATATTAGAAATCTTGAACGAAATTCGCGAAGATGTCGACTTTGAAGAAGAAACATCACTTATCGACGACGGTGTGCTCACTTCATTAGACGTTGTAGCAGTTGTTAGCGAACTCAATGACGCATTTGATATTGAAATTTCTGCTGATGATCTTTTGCCAGAAAATTTCAATTCTCTTGATGCAATTTGCAATTTAGTCGCAAACATGTAGGGCACTCATGGCATTTACATCTCTTAAGTTTTTAATCTTCGCAACAATAGTCGTTGCGATTTATTACATCTGCCCAAAAAAGGCACGTTGGGTTGTTTTGTTGGCAGCAAGCTTTGCTTTTTATTTGATGTCAAGCGCAACAACCTTCGTCTTCCTTATTGCAGCAACAATTATCACTTTCTTTGGTGGTCGCGCTTTGGGGAAGGTCAACGCCACAACAGATAAGACAATCAAAGATGCTGGCAAAGATATAGACCGCGCCACAAAAAAAGAAATCAAAGCAAAAGCTAAAAAGAAAATGCGCAAAATTGTTGCGCTCATTTTGATTTTAGACTTTGGCATGCTCGCAGTTTTAAAATATTTCTCTGTTTATTTAAAAGCGCTTGGCGGAGTCATTGGCATCCAGCTTGACCTTGGCGTTCTTATTCCACTTGGAATTTCTTTTTATACATTCCAAAGCGCGGCATATATATTCGACTTGTACCGCGGGAAGTATGAAGCAGACAAAAACATTGCAAAGTTTGCTCTATTTTTGTCATTCTTCCCACAGATTATTCAAGGTCCAATCGCGCGATATGACCACTTGGCACATCAGCTTTATGAAGGCCATACATTCAAATATGAAAATCTTGCCCACGGTGCACAGCTTATTATGTGGGGCTTTTTCAAAAAGATTGTTATTGCAGACCGCTGCGCAATTCTAACAGGCAATGTCTTTGAAGCACCTGGCGACTTTGCTGGTTGGGCGGTTGCTCTTGCAGCTATTTTTTACACGATCCAAATTTATGCTGACTTTTCTGGTGGCATCGACATCGCACGCGGCGTTGCTCGTTGCGTTGGAATTGATATGTCGCACAACTTTAAGCGTCCATATTTTGCGGAAAATTTGAGCGAATTTTGGCGCAGATGGCACATGTCACTCAGCTTCTGGACGCGCGACTATATCTTCTTCCCAATTGCAATGTCAAAGGCTTTTGGCAAAGCTGGCAAAAGTTTGCGCAAGGTCTTAGGCGACAGAGTTGGCAAACTCTTCCCCGTAATTTGTGCACAGCTTGCAACATTCATAATTATTGGTTTGTGGCACGGCGCAGACTTCAAATATGTTGCATATGGCTTATACAACGGCTTTATCATCATCATAAGCTTGCTTATGGAACCATACTTCAAAAAATGGGCTGAAAAATTGCACATCAATACGGCAAGTTTTGCATGGAAGGTTGTTGGCATAATCCGCACATTAATTCTTGTAAGCTTTGGCCGCATCTTCACAAAGGCAGCCTCATTCGGCACTGCTCTTTCAATGATGGGCTCAATTTTTGCAATCAACAACATCAGCGGCTTTGAAGACACAATTCATGCATTTGGTCTTGGAATGTATGAATATTTCATCATTGCTGCAGCTTGCATTATATGGTTCATTGTTAGCTTGATTGAAGAAATTCAAGAAAACAAAGCGAAGAAAAACGCGCCGAAGAAAAATGATATCGTTCAAGGCAAAGCACAGGGCGACGCCGACACTGAAACTGGGGCAGAGCTCAGAAATCTTATTGATAAATTGCCGCTGCCTGTTCGCTGGATTATCTATCTTGCAGGCTTAGCTGTGATTTTGGGCTTTGGTGTTTATGGCCCAGGCTTTGACGCTTCAACATTTATTTATCGTGGTTTTTAATAATTCGCTACCGCTAATGCGGCGCGCAAATAAGGACAGTGATTTTAAATGACAGATTATTCATCCATAGTTCAAGCAATCAGCAACCATGCAGAACAAAAACCGGATGAACTTTGCATGGCAGACCCTGACAAGTCTTTGACTTATTCGCAAGCTTGGAACGCGATTCGCGGCTTTGCTTCCCATTTGGCAACTCTTGCACAACCAGGGCAATATGCCGTGATGGAGTGCAACCAACGTTGCGAATTTGTTATAGCTATGCTTGCTTTGCAGTTAGCTGGAATTATTGCTGTTCCAGTAGAGCGCAATGCTGCCGACAGCCGCATTTCAGAAATTTGCGAAGAAACTGAAGCTGCAATTTTCATTGGTGCAAAGCAGCGCGAATGCGTTTCACAGCTGCCTTATGTAGACCTTACTCAAGCTTGCACTTTTGAGCCAAGCAGCGAAACTTTTGTAATGCCACAGACAGATGACGTAGCAGAAATTTTATTTTCAACTGGCACAACAGGCAAATCAAAAGGCATTGTTATCACACATGGTAACAATATTGCTATTGCACAAAATATCTTTTATGGATGCGAAGCAAAAGCGGGCAATGTTGAAATTATTCCTGTGCCACTAAGCCATTCTCATGGCTTGCGCACTGTATATTCAAACTTACTAGCAGGCAACGCATTTGTTTGCTGCGACGGCGTTTTGGCTGTTAAAGTGATGTTTAATTTGATGGAACAATATAATGTAACAGCAATGGATCTTGTTCCAAGCATGCTTTCAATAATCTTCAAACTCACAAAAGATCGCCTTGGCGAATATGCTGACCAGCTTGATTATGTTGAACTAGGCAGCGCGCCTTTGTCAGAAGAAGACAAAGAACATTTGGCAGCCGTCTTGCCAAAAACTCGTCTTTACAACTTTTATGGTTCAACAGAGTCTGGCCGCACATGCGTTTTGAATTTCGCAGCAATGAAAGACAAGAAAAATTGCATTGGGCACCCAGCAGTGAATGCAAAATTTATTGTTGTTGACGATAACCAAAATCCAATTGAATCATCTGAAGAAAACATGGGCTTGCTTGCATCGAGTGGCCCCATGAACATGAAATGCTATTTCAACGCACCTGAATTAACAGATGAAGCTATGAAAAACGGCTTCATTTATACAAAAGATTTGGGCTATATCGATGAGGATGGCTTTGTTTATATGTTAGGCAGAAAAGATGACGTCATCAACTTTGGCGGCATAAAAATTTCCCCTGAAGAAATTGAACAAGAAGTCATCAAAAGCCCAATTGTCAAAGATTGCGCCATGGTTGCAAAAAATGATCCAATTTCTGGCCAAATTCCAAAGCTATATATTCAACTTGAAGATGGCGCAGAATATGTCAAAAAGGAATTCAAGGCATTTTTGGCGCAAGCGCTAGATGCAACAAAACAGCCACAACAAATTGAAGTTATAGATGAAATACCGCGCACATATAATGGCAAAATCAAGCGCAAAGAACTCGCAGGCAGGGAATAGTTTATGACAAAAGAAAGCAATCAAACATATGTTGCTAAACATGACATTAAAAGCAGCGCCAATGATGCAGCAGGAGCAGAAGTTGCAATAAAAACAAAAAAGAAGCGCAACCCATTCGTAATTCTTTTGTGCGTAATTATCTTTTTGATTTTGTGCTTTGCTTTATTTATTTATGCAAATACTGCTATTGGCTTTAATGGCACAGACCAAAACAAAGGAGCATATGCCGCTTTCGACGACTTAGAAGAAGACACTATTGACGTCATGTTAATTGGCACAAGTGCCACAAGCAGATATTTTATTCCTTCAAAAGCTTATACCGATGAAGGAATATCATCATTTTTGATTGGCGCACAATCAACACCTGCAATTTTATATGACAACATCATGAAATATGTTGACAAGACACAAAACCCTAAGCTTTATGTGATTGAATTGCGAAACGTGCTTGATGGTTATGAAGCTGTAAGTGAAAATGATGTTCGCCGCACTACAGACAGCATGAAATTTTATAAATCAGACCGCATTGAAATGATTGATGAAGCTTTAGAAGTAATGGAACAACATCCTGAAGAAAGATCATTCGATGACAATGCAATTGATTATTACTTCCCCATCATTAAATATCATTCACGCTTAAGCGCTACTAGCGAAGATGAAAAGATTACAACAGATGAACTTTTATTGAAGTTCCCTTATAACAAAACACAAGGGTACACATGCAGCGCCAATGTTTTAACACAAGTACCCCAAGAAAAGCCAAATTATCAAACCGAAGCTTGTGAACTTTATTCAGATATTGAAGAGATTCTTTGTAAGCTAATTGACTATTGTGACACAGTGGATGCAGAAGTTTTATTTACGTTTTCACCATATGCCCAAACCGAAGCAGATAATCAGTTAACCTTGGCTGTTCAAGATTATGTTGAAAGCCGCGGATATACTTGCTTGAATTTCAACACAGATGAAATGACAGAAAAGATAGATGTTGACTGGTCAACAGATATGTATAACAACAACCACTTCAATTATTTGGGTGCAGAAAAATTCACCAACTATATGGAAAAATATTTGAAGAAACATTATGACTTGGAAGACCATCGCGGCGACTCAACTTATGACGCATGGGTCGAAGGCTACAAGATTTATAAAGACTATGTTGCCGATGGCATTAAATATATTAGCGAGAACAACGCAGCAGAAAATTAATTTAACAGTAGGTTTTGCTCATAAAACTACCAAGTCAACTGTTAGTTCGCTGTCACATTCTAAGCTAGAAGCATGTCAATGTACATTTCGCTGCGTTCTATAATCTTTTGTTTGATTCCATTTGAATCATCAATAGGCCATGGAACAAAAGAAGTAGAAGAACGATCCATTTGAAACTCCTGCATACCTACAAATAGCGGCAACTGTTACATTGTCGTAGCCATGTTTGTTTATGAGCTCTACCGCGGCATTGCAAATTGCAGCTTTAGTTTTTTTCCTTTTTCTGTTACCACGTGACAGGCATCCTTTCGTTTGTTTTGACGCTACAAACATTTTAGAGATTTGTAACGCCATCTGGAAAAATTGAACTCAAAAGTTCTGTTATCGAAGCTCTTGGCTTTGACCCGCTCCCTTCATACATTGAACCAAAAGATCCTGGGGCAGAAGGCAAAAACTTGCCATACGTTTTGTTTTCTGGCTTGCGTGACCGCAAGTCTTACAACACATGTCTGCACCAAATTGCTTCATTGCGCAAGCTAGAACCAGAGCCGCTTGTTCTTATAAATCCAGCAGATGCAGAGCATGAGGGATTGAACGAAGGTGCAAATTGCGAAGTGTACAGTGCATACGGCAGCATTGAACTTATATGTCATCTTGACGAAGAACAACCAGCTGGCACTCTTCGCGTTCCGCATGGTTGGTGGAAGCCTGAAACGCTTCAAGGTCTTACAGGCGGACTAAGCAGTGCGATGAAACACAATGACGGCGTATTGTTCCCAGATGAAGAATGGAATATGGACAGCGTACAAGGAGTTCCAAATTTGCGTGGTGGCATCCATGGTGCAATAAGGGCAATTTAGAACACTAACAAGCGCGGCGCCGTCCATCAATAAAACTTTTAAGACGGCGCGCATTTTAATTTATCAAGCAATGCTAAAAGCTGGCCACCACTTCATAAAAGCATAGCCAAGCAAGCTCATCACAATAACAATGACAATAGAAATCTTTACGCCTTCTTTTAACATATATTTTGGCGACAATCCATATCCAACAGGAATTGCACGAATTGACGTTGGCAACATGAATGAAAGGTTGATGCCAATTGTTGCAATATAGATATATGGAATCGTATTTTCACCCATGCCTGATGCAATTGAAATAACAATAGGAAGAGATATAGCTGCAGTTGCAGTATTCGATGTAAAGTCGCTTAAAAGCAAAGTGAACAAAACAATAACAGCAACAAAAACCAAGCCACCAGAAAGGCCAGCATTTGATACTGCATTGCCAATAGCTTCAGCAGCTCCGGTATTGTTGATTAATGTACCGATTGCCAAGCCGCCCGCGTAAATATAAATGAGTTCCCAAGTGATTTTGCCTTCAACACTCTTCCAAAGCATCAAGCGCTGTGGCTTTAAGCCCTTTTCGCGCTTGCTGAAGATGAAAGTCAAAAGGCCAACTGTAATGAATACATATGCTGGCTTAAGGCCTGGAAGCAAGTCTGCATACAGCTGACGAGTGAAAGACAAAACTGTTGCAACAATGAAAAGAACAAGGCAGATTACTTCTTCACGTGAAATCTTCGACATCTTGCTATATTCTTCACGGAAGTATTCTTTAGAGCCGCCTAAAGTTTCGCCTTTCTTTACATCGCGAAGCATGAAGATAATACAAATGATGAAGAGCACAGCCATGATTGGAGTAAAGCGGATAATCCAGTCGATATACATGAATTCTTCGCCTGTAACTTGCTGTATGTAATCGACAACAACAAGATTCATAGCTCCGCCAAGTGGAGTAGCCAAGCCGCCCAAGCCTGCTCCATAAGCAATATATAAAAGCAGCTTTGCACCTATGCGGCTTTTTGAAATGTCGCCTTCACCAACAAACTTAAGCATTGATAAAGCAATTGGACTAACAGTCGCACATACAACAGCATTTGGTAAAACTGAAGAAAGAACAGTGGAAAGCACAAACCAAAACATCAATTGTCCGCGGAAGCTGCTGCCAACCAGTCCCAAAAATCGCGCGGCAATGCGCTTGTCAAGTCCGGTTTCTTCCCAAGAAACAGTGATGATAGAAGCACCCAACAAAAGCAGGATGATTTCTGATGCATAATTTGCAATGACTTCTGTCTGGTCAGTCATCTGGAAGATTGCATTAAGCGCAATTGGCAAAAATGCCGTGACTGCGTAGTCGATAGGAGCAGTCACCCACCAATATGCCATCCATGCAACTGTGCCAATAGCAGCGCGGCTTTCAAAACTTTCAAAGACTCCGCGCGGCAAAACCAAGCAACATAACGCAAACAATGCCGGTCCAATAATCAAATTGATTAAGCGTTTAGCGTCCATTGGTATCCCTTTCAAAAAACTAATAAATAATTACACCAAGAACTGATATCAATATTTAGTCTGCTTACAAAAGATTTTTATTACTGTCACTTTAAAATAACGGTTTATTATTGCATGAAATGCAAAAAAAAACAGGCGAGCATGTGAAAATCCCGTCAAATGAAATATTCAAAGATAATCAACACGCCCACCTGAAAATAAGCTTAAAAGAAGCTTAAAACCAAGAATAAATTACTTAATGCCATGCATCACTTTTGCTGCTTTGAGCTGCAGCATCGCTTTTCTTTCTTGCACTTGGCTTAATGAAAAAGGCACAAATTAACATAACAACCGAAAGAGGGATGATTGTATATAAACATGCCGTCCAATAAGAAGCGCCAGTATCAATAATTGCACCATAAATTGGGCTAAAGCAATTGCCAATGCATTGTGCAAATTGCAGCACAGCCATTCCCATAGTTGCTGACATTGCAGATGTATGCATGATTGAAGGAGCAAGCGGACGCAAACCGCCGCCGCCAAAGCCAGCGCATATTCCCATTAAAATAATGCCAGCCCAAAGCAAAACAAGCGAACCTGTTTGGAAAATCATATAAAAACATACGAGATATAAAACTGCTGCAAGTATTGGAGTAATCCTTTTAAGGTTATGAGGCAAACGCTGCGTCATAGCACCACCCAATGGATTTGCAACAATACCAATCGTTGTTACTACTGAAAGCCCACCAGCAGCAGCTGTGTCAGTCCATCCCCAGCCGCCTGCATCTGCTGAAGTTTGTAAGAAGTTCGGGAAGTATGTATTCAAAATGCCAGTTTGCCCAGCAATAAAAATCAAGAATACAACAAAGAGCAACCATATATTTTTGTTCTTCAACAGCTTAAAGCAATCGACAAAGTTACCTTCAACATTGTAATTAGCGCCTTCACCTTCAGGAACTTTATAAAAAATATTGAACAATATCAACGCAACAGCCGCAAAGATAATCACAAACCAAAATACAGCTTGCCACCCGTGCGAAGCAGCCAAAGATGGAGCAACGCTATTGTCTAATGTAATTGAAAGAGGAACCCAGCAGCACCAGAGCCCCAACATTACGCCTCGGGTTTTACCAGGAAACCACAATGTAATTAATGTTGGTGCAGCAACGCCAACAAGGCCAATTCCCAAGCCTTCAATAAAACGACCAACATACATTACTGGAATATTTGTTCCTGCCAGCACAGGAATTAAGCCACCAACAATAACACCAAGAGTTGCAAGGGTTATTGTCCAACGCAGTCCAAGCTTGCGACATATAAATGCTGCAGGAAATGCAAGAATGATGCCAATCACAGAAACGCATGTCATTAACATGCCAAATTCAGCAGAAGTCATCATGAAGCCACCTTCTGGGCTGACTCCAGGAACATAAATAAAATATAAAGGAATAGATACGAGTTTAAACTGACCTAGCGGCGCAGCAAAACTGACCAAAAATGTGACTATCCAAATTACCCAAGCGTATCTTGGGGTCTTATCTTTTTTTGTGACAGAAGAATAGGCCATCGGACGGGCTTTGTTCTTCCTATATAAAAATTTTTCATTATCAGACTGAACTTTGTTATCAGGCATATCTCTTCTCCAATTCTCCATAGGCCAAAGGCTTAACTGGATACAAGTCGCAAAGGGATACTTTAATATATTTCTATCCCAATGCAAGTTATTTTTTAACTAATTTTTAAACTACATTCGTCTTTATAATTCTTTGAAGCTCTTAACCCTTCATTGCACACTTGTTCGCTAGCGCGCTGTGGCTCGCTTTCTGCTTCCCACTCTTCAAAAATTACGTTATTGTGATATTTATATACGCCATAAATTCCAACAAACTCATAGCCAGCGCACACAAATGTACCGCCTATGCTTGTCACGAATTCTGCAGCATCTGTATTAAACGAATTTGAAGAATAGACATAAAAATTGATAATCGTGTCTTTGCTTGCAACAGGAGCAACAAAAATTCCGCTTGAAAATTCAACAGGAATACCAGCGCTCTTAAGACGCATGTTATTAATATTGATTTGTGGTTCAAATCTGTTCAACCAATTTTTGTGCTCGAGCTTTGCCCATTCAGCCCAAACTTCTGTATTTTTAAAGTCGTCGCACGCATAAAGTTCATCAAAGAATTCTTTATATGTATTTGCGCCGGCAGCAAAATCTTTGTATTCAGGTCGGAGTTCATCACCCAAAGTCACAAAATAAAAAAGCTTTTCAAGCGTCGGGCGCTTGACTTTGCTTGCTTTTTCAATAGATTCTTTTAATTGCGCAGCGTTCATTACTATCTATCCCCTTGTAAAAACATGATGCGAAGAGGGAATTTACGGCTTCCCTCTTCACATACTTCAAAGCCCTACAGCATCGAAACCTAATTTACTAACCTGAAATTGGAACCCACAAATATTGTTGAGGCTTTTCCTCTAAGCTCTTGCAGAGCTCTTCAACTGGGCCATATTTCATGCACTTTGCTTGGCAATGGAAAACACATGTTGGAAGCTTCCCTTTTTCCAAGCGCTCTGGACATAAGTCGCAAAGCTTTGTAAATGCAGGAATGAAGTCATAAACAAAACGGTCAGTTTCATTTCCTTCTTTATCCTTGATTGGCCAAGGACCATTCTGCATTACCTTAACACCCCATTGTTGCAATGGGAGTTCATGTTCTGACTGACAAGCTACTTCACATGAATAGCAACCTGTGCAGTATTCATAATCAACTAAAATTCCGTTGCGTGCCATTTATAAGTCCTCCTCGCTGCATCTGTAAACTTTGCAAAGTGTACATTTAAGGTCTGCACCAAAGCCTGTTTTGCCTGGCTTGTTTGCAAGAAGCTGGTTAATGTTTGACTGACGGAAGCCATACAAGTTTGGTTCTGCGCCGTCCTGTTCTGGGAACCACCAACCATGCTGAGCTGCAATTTCCTTTTCATGAACTTCAAAAGTCAAGCGAGCGCGCTGGCGGCAACGACCACGGTGGTTTTCAATCCAAACCCAGTCATTTTCAGAAATGTTGAGTTTTGCAGCAGTGCGTGGATGAATCTGAACCCATGGGTCTGGAGTCAACTGACGCAAATAAGGAATCTGGCGATGTTCTGAATGGAAGAATGATGTTGTACGAGCACCAGTGATCATAATCAATGGATATTCTTCATACAAATCTGGTGTTGTAACAGGGCCAATGCCTGGTTCTTCAATATATGGCAGCGGATCATAGCCAAATTTTTCAAACAATGTTGAATAGAATTCAATACGACCAGTTGGAGTATTGAAGCCAGGAAGACCGTCAGGACGCATCAAGCCCTTTTCATATTTCTTATAAACATAGTGCTGATAAGCAGGACCATGTTCCATCAATTCATGGAATGTAAAGCCTGATGGTTTAACAATTTCATCATAAACTTCATCTTCAGTTTCCCATGGCCAGCAATTCTGCTCAAGCGGACGACCAATTGCTTGTTTGAATTCGTCATCGTTGTCGAAGTATTGAGCAAGTTCACGGTTGATTTCGCAGTCAGACTTTGCTTCGCCTTCAGTAGCGCAACCACCTGTAATTGCACTTAAGAAGTAATAGTGAGCACGAACTGAATGCTTTTCTGCCCATGTTTGAACAGGCATAACAATGTCTGCAGAAGACTGAATTGTTGGAGTCATGAAGATATCGCAAGCAGCAATAAATTCTGGCTTCTTCATAGCTTTGTACCAGCGGTCAACTTCGCAGCTCATGCAAGCAATACCATTAGAAGTCTGGATCCAAACGCCCTTTACAAGACCTTGTTCCATATATTCCAAGCACATATCTGGCATAGCCTGAGTCAAACCATAACGATACATTGGGAATTCTTTCCAACCAACGCGCTTCTTCTGAGTTTCTTCAGTGATAAGGTCGTAAATACCCCAAGCACCAGCAGATGGTTGATCAACGCCCATTGGGGAGGCTGTATAGCACATACCACCAGGAACATCCAAGTTGCCTGTAATTGTCCACAAAGCTGCAATTGCAGCAGCGCAAGGAGTGCCTTGGCTCTGCATATCAACAGCCAAGCCCCAAACAACATTTGCTGGATGAGCTGTTGCAAACATACGTGCAGCAGCAATAATCTTTTCCTTAGGAACCCATGTCATTTCTTCAACTTCGTCTAATGAAAGTTCACGAGCGCGTTCTGCCAAAGCATCAAAACCATATGTCCAGCGCTCAACAAAGTCATGATCATATAAGTCTTCATCAACAATAACTTTAATCATACCAAGAGCAAAAGCAGTATCTGTACCTGGACGAAGCATAATATGAATGTCTGCATGAGCAGCAAGCCATGTAACACGTGGCTCAACACTGATGAGCTTGCAGCCAAGCTTCATAGCGTCTGTAACCCAGTGACCCATAAAGAAGTCAGGGTTAGAAATTGTTGGATTACAACCCCAAACAATAGTGCATTCAGGGCATGTCCATTCTGGGTCGTCATAACGCAAAGCGCTAAACTGTGCAAAGTCAGCAATAAGCATGCCGCCATATGTCATGATCATCAAAGAAAGACGTGGCAAATAGCAAGCCGTACCTGAAAGGAAGCCATATTCATTTGGGCTGCCCATAGTGTTGACCATACGGCCAACCTGCCACTGGTTATCACGAGCAGTACCACGCAAAGCATGGATAGAATCGCCACCATATGTCATGGCGATGCGGCGGAATTCTTTGTAGCATGTTTCTAATGCTTCATCCCAAGTAATGCGTTCCCACTTGCCTTCACCGCGTTCACCCGCACGCTTCATTGGATAAAGAATGCGGTCTGGGTGGAATTCCACCTGTTTAAATGCCAAACAACGAGGGCATAATGCACCACGGTTGTATGGATCATCTGGATCACCTTCGCACTTAATAAACTTACCTGTTTCTTTGTCTGAATATACAAGTACGCCACAACCCTCATGGCATCCAGGTGCTGACCAAACTGAAGTACGAGTGACGATCATCCCATCTTCTTCATACTGCCACTCTCCAGGATGCTTCCATCGTGGATCAACCTCATGACGTTCGCCAGCGCCGAAATTGAATTGGTTTTCTTCCTTAGAATTACCGATGTCGTCTCTGTCGGTGTCGTCGATGTAGGTTTCAACCTTTTCAACCATTTCAGCCATCTTTTCTCCTCTCTACTTTTTCCGGAAACTTTTGTTTGAATATCGGCTTCAAACACTCATTCCGGCTTATGAACAATATTCAAAAGCCAAAAGTGACAAAACGGTAACTTCAAATGTATGCTGTTTTCTAATTCATTACATTGGTATGAGAGGAGTAATTATTTAAATACAAAAATGATGAGATGAAGATGAAATTAAGGGCCATCTTGCTCGCCTTTTTATGCGGAAGATGACCCTTGCCTTTGAGTACGGAAAATGTGAAAGCTTTAAGCTTTATGGACGCAAACCGCTACCGCCTTGCATTGTGATTGTTTCACCAGAGATATAGCTTGCATCGTCGCTGCAAAGGAATACACATGTGCGTCCAATGTCAGTTTCTGGGTCGCCAAAACGACCAGCAGGAATGCCTTGAATTGTCTTGTTATAAGCTTCTGGATATTCTTCTTTCCAAGCAGCAAGTTGAGCAGTCATAACAAGTGGGCAGATGCAATTGCAGTTGATGCCATCTGGACCCCATTCAGTTGCAGCAACGCGGGTCAAACCACGAATGCCTTCCTTAGCAGCTGCATATGAAGACTGAGCAGTGCGACCAAACAAGCCAGCACCAGAAGCAAAGTTAACAACAGAACCTTTGCTTTCCTTCAAATATGGATGAGCATGTTTCATATAGAAGAATACTGCATACAAGCCAGAATAAATTGCCTTATCAAAATCTTCCTTTGTATGTTCAACAAGCATCAAGCCTGAAGCAGAATTTTGTGCATTGTTGATGACTGCATTAATGCCACCAAAAGTTTTGACAGTTTCTTCAATAACATGCTTGACTTGTTCTTCATCGCTGCCATCTGCTTGCATAGTCAAAACAGAAATGCCATATAAGCGTTCAAGTTCTTCTTTTGCATCATCAAGTTTTTTTGTATTGCGGCCAGTAATTACAAGATTTGCGCCTTCCTTTGCAAAAGCAGTTGAAATGCCATAGCCAATTCCGCCGCCTTTGCCGCCGCCTGTAATGATGATTGTTTTGCCTTCGAAGCGTCCCATAACTTACCTCCAAATATTAATTAGATGTTGATTGTTTCAATTGAAGCGTCAATCGAAGATTAATTATTTCAGCTGTTAAGTTACCACGAATTTACTTTTTGGGCGCTTGCTTTGTGCATGATATGCGGCATAAGGTGTTCAATATTATTGCACGAACAATCATGCCCGCACATCAAAAGTGCTGGCAGTGGCTTGCAATATACATGTATTCAATTCATGCGGCGCGGTTAGTCTTCAAAGTTTTGTGCGTCTAACGGATAATCTTGAACAAAATCCATCAATTTTTGCTGGGAATGAATGTCTGTTTTTCTATAAATGCTATAGATGTGACTCTTCACAGTATGTGGTGAAATTGTCAGCTTTTCTTGAATATAACCTGCATTCCTGCCCTTTGCAAGATAGCGTAAAATTTCAAATTCGCGTGGTGAAAGTTGATACAAATCGGAAATTTCATTACAACGCAATTCAAAAAGTTCTTCTTCGCTTTGCTGTGCAGAAACAACTTTTGTCTGACGCTTTTTGCGTTCATTTTCCATAGCAACTTCATCATGATGGGTGCTCTGGGGCAAAAACATAGTAAAAACAATTACAAGAACTACAGCCATAAACAAACGCACATAAATAAAATATTCTGAATGAGCGCCAAAAATCATTGTAACAACAGTGACTATTGTCCAACCAAGAGCAAAACCAAAACTTTCTGCCATAAGCCTGCGCGGAACAACTCTGAAACCTGAAATATCCCAAGTCTCTGTGCTCTTCTTTACAACTATTGCATAATGGACACAACTAAATGCAGCCCATGAAGCAACAACAAGGCCCGAACACATTACTTGCAGAATGTCAGAAACAAATGGAGTCGCCACACATGCAAAAACTGTAATACATAGCAAAATGCGCTGAACCACTGTAATGCCAATATCTTTTGTGAAACATGATGCAATTAAAACTACAAGAGGACCAAGCGCAATGAAAGACATCCCAATGTAAAGGTATGTGACTCCAGAATTAAACAAATAAACAAAGCTAAGCCCGAACACAATGCCGAACATAATAAAAGATGGCTCAATTTCTTTAACGTAAGTCCAAGTGCTCGCCTCTGTATTTTTTGGGTTTGGCGCTTTGCTGTTAAAACGTGCTCTTGCACTGGTGTAATAAAGCAAAACAATAGAAATAATGCAATAAACAATCGAAGAAGCTATTAAAGCGCCATTGATTGCAAGCATTGGAAATACCATCAGAGCAACACCTAATAAAAGTGCGCCACCCATAAATTGAAAAATATTATTTGATCCTATGCGCCCGCAAACGTCTAGCCAGCAAACAAGGCAAATTCCGCCACCAAGACCAGATAGTAAATTAATTATGCAGTATGCAAATTCAGGAAGTTCGATATTAAGGATTATCAAAAAAGCAGCGACAGGAGCAAGGCACATAAAAATAGTAGCAGGAATAAGTCGCTTTGCTTTAAAAGGAGAATAATCTTCCTTCTTGCGCATAAGATGCGTATAAACAAAACCTAATAAAAATCCGATAAATACAAACATTTGAACAAAGCTTCTTGATGCATCTGTCCATCTGTTTACTGGGTCACCAAAGAGTAAAAAGAATGTTATTAAAAGCCAGCCAAACCAAAAAGCAAAACCGGCAATTCCTACCAGTTCAAAAGCCCTTATCGAAGTGCGTTGCTTTGAAACTTGCGCCATTGTTCCCCTTTAAAATAAGCCCATGTTTGCAGGTCAAAAGTCTGTTCTTCTTTGCTGCAGTTTATAACTTCATTTGCCATCAATGTGTCTTTCTAAGCTTTTTATTATACACTCACGCATTGAATTTTGAGGAACTTTATTACGTTAATTTGTAATCTTTGAATTAAAAAAACTATAATTCGCCTGGCATCTTTATCCCAAGCCGGCTTGAAACTTTATCGACTGTGTCCATGTCGAGGTCGCGGCATGCGCTAGCCACTCCTGGTGTTGCACCTGTGCGGGCATCCAAATTTTTCCTAAATTCTTCTTCAGTCATACCCTTATTATCTTTCACATGGTTCGCATAATTGTTTGCAGCGTCATGTAAACATGTGCCAGACGTGCGAGCTTCACCCATTGACTTACCAGGCTTTGGAACAGTTTTGTCGCGCTTTGCACCAGTACTCCATCGGGTTGCCTGGCTTGCAGCATCAAATTCATCGAGTTCTTCGTCTTCGCTATTGCCTTGAGAATTTTTTGATGTCGCATGCGAAGTTGCACTTGTTGTGGCAGATGTTGTTGCGGATGTAGCAGATGTAGTTGCAGACAAATCTGCATCTTCATCTGGAATTTCTTCAACATATGAATCCTGTGTCATAACTTGCCTTTCGCTCTATCGCGCATGCTGCTAAAACCACAACACCACTATTGCAAATCGCATAATATCAAAACATGAACGAAAGCCGCTGCCCATTAACAGCAGCGGCTTTCTTCAAAAAGAGAGATCTATAGCTTTTATTTTTCTTCAGGTTTTGCTTCAATTTCCTTTGGCTTGCCTTGCTTTGAACCAACGCTTAATAAGCAGCCGATAATTCCAATTGGAACCAATGCCCAGAATGCAAGCATTGGATCAACTGTAGTTGTACCAGCAGCAGCTTCGCTTAAGTTATTGCTAAATGATGCTGTTACATAGCTTGTAGCAATCTGGCCTGCATATTGGCAAAGTGTAAAGATTGCCAAACCAAAAGCAACAGCTGTTTGTCCGCCCTTATAAACAAAGGATGGAACCATTGGACGGCAGCAGCCGTTTAACATCATGTTGCCAATGCAGAAGAAGATTGCATATGGAATAAACATTGTTGCTTTGAATGAAAATGCGCAGCAAATTGTAAGAGCGCAAATGCCAACAACGATGCAGAGGAACTTTTTGCTCTTTGGAGTCTTGTCCAAAATAATACCACCAATAGGAGCAAGAACGCCGCAAGCACAAATAGCGCCGCCAACAAGACCAGCCGGTCCTGCTTCCCAACCAAGGCCACCATTAGCAACAGGAATCTGCATCCATGTCTTTAAGTACTGAGAGAATGCATAATTCATGAAGTTAAAGATTGCAAACATGATGATTAAGCACCAGAGTGGACGGCTCTTGAAATATTTCAAAACTTCCTTCAAAGGCTTACGTTCTGGTGAAACTTGTGAACGTTCGTCTTCACGTGGACTACGGAATACAATTGCAAAGATGATTCCGAAGAGCAAAATTGCTGCTGCCCAAACAAGTTGCAATGTTTCAATATTTTCGCCAACAAGTTTGTAAACGCTGTCGTTAACCAAGTTAGAAATGAAGATGGCAACTGGAGCCCAAATTGACCAAATAGCCATTGCGCGGCCACGAGTTGAATCTGGGAACCAAATTGAAACGCAAGTTGGACCTGCAACAGCAGTTGTAGAAAGACCCAAACCAGAAATAAAACGTCCAACTAAGAAAATGTAAAAGTTAGGACCAACAGCAAAAGCACTAACAAGAGCACCAACCAGTGAAATTGCCATACCGATAAGTGTTGTAATTTTAGCGCCTACTTTGCGAACAATAATACTTGCTGGAAGAGCCATGATCAAAGCGCCGATTGGCACAAGACCCATGACGTTTTTCAACAATGCAAAGTTTGATGGATCTGCAAACAATGAATTGTTGGCAGAAAGCCATGTTTTAAATACTGGGAATGTAACGCCAGGAAGCCACATCCATTCAAATACCAAACTAATTGCAGCCAAAAGTGAAACTACTAAACATGGCCACGCATATGATGGTGTTACATCAGTTTGATTTTCTTTACTCATAATTTTCCCCTTTTCAGACTAGGAACAGTCTATTAACTCATCTTTCTGGCTTGCCTCCTTGCTTGCACACAAACCAGAAATATTTGTAATTTTTTAGCGTGGCAGCCGCAATATCTTCTTACGGCTGCCACCTTGTAACACATTACAGATTGAAGATCTTTGCAGCGTTGCCGCCAAGCATTAATGCCTTGTCTTCATCAGAAACATCCATAGCATTGATTGATTCAACACTACGAGCCATCCATTCATAAAATACTGGGAATGAAGAACCAAGCAATAAATGATCAGCACCATTAACCTTAACAGCACATTCAAGCTGAGCAGTGCCCCAGCTCATTGGGTGTGTCATGTCAAAGAAGATGTTGTTCTTCATGTAACGTTCATATGCTTCATGGTCAACATTAGTAGCAAGTCTGTTCATTGCTTCCTTCTTCTTTGTTGACTTGTGTGGAGCAAGAATGTTTGCAAGACCAAACCAGTTGCCACCCATCATTGTATGGATGAACTTCAAGTTCGGGAATTCATCAAACATACCAGAATAAATTTCGCGGCCAACAGCTGCTGCCTGTGAATGAATGCGGCCAAGTTCGCGGCGCAATACAGTATATTCGCAGAAGTTGCCATATGAATTCTGGCCTGGAGTATGGTGAATAACAGCAGGAATCTTCTTTTCGTTCAAGACCTTCAAATAAGGTTTAAAGAGCTCATCATCAAGGAACTTGTCGCCATAGCTGCAAGCAAACTGTACGCCAACAGCACCCATGTCAATTGAACGCTCAAGTTCTGCGATGTCTTCTTTACGTCCCCAAGGTGGCAAAACTGCATTAAATTGCAAGCGGCCTTCAGACTGCTTCTTCATTTCTGCAGCTTGATCATTTACGATTTTGCAAATGTCAAGAGGAAGCCATTCTTGCCAAACAGGCATGCGAAGAATTGCGACATCTACTCCAGCTTCATCCATAGCATTGATCTTTGCTTCAAGAGTATAGTCACCTTCGACATAATTTAAAATCTGACGTCCTTCTGGATATTCCAAAATCATTTGGCGCTTCTCACCGTCAGGCGTTCTGCCCAAGTAAGCTTTCATACCAAAAGAGATTGGTGCTGAATACAAAAAGCCATTCAGAACTGTCTCATTGGTGAAAAGATCAGTCGGAAGCATATGCATATTAATGTCAATTACACGGTTTTCAGACACGAAAACCACTCCTTTCGAGCTCTACCTTTGACACCTTTTGCCAAAGGCTTATCAAATTAGTTTTGATAAATTGGTGTTACTTCTCCGCGAGCCATTTTGCTCATGTTCAAAGAGCAGCGATCCTTCCAATCGATTCTGCCCTGTTCGCGTTGCCAAGGTTCTACTTTGTAGTTGATTTCATGACGCTTGCGGACATCCACATGCATCAATCTGTCAGCCAACTCAAAACCAAAGCTATCGTCTGCAACAGTTTTAACCATCTTTCTGCCCTCCTTTCCGCTTTTATAAAACCTAAATAGGCGAAACTTCATGTATAGCAGTATGTTGCGCAGTCTTCTTTGTCAGACTACGCAACATATGGCACGCAGTTTTTAACTAATTAATTCTTACTAAACTTCTTTAATAGCAACCACCATTTGGTTGATATTGTCAATTTCTTTTGTAAGGTCTTCAACATCGCCCCAGGTCATGCACTGTGCTTGACAATGTTGGACGCATGTTGGAACCTTACCTTTACCTGTGCGATCTTCACAAAGGTCGCACCAGCGCGTGAACTGAGGAACAAAATCAAGCTGCCAATCCTTTTCATCTGGATTAATGTGAAGAGGACCAAGCTTCACAATTTTGATTCCGAATTCCTTTTCTGAATATTGATGCTCTTGTTGGCAAGCAACAACACAAGCTTCACAGCCAGTGCAATAGTTCATGTCAACGCGAATTCCCTTGTAAGCCATTTTTCCTCCTCCGCTTAATCTTCGTCAGTTGCTTTATAAATCTTGCACATCATTGCTTTGTAGTTAGAACCAAAGCCTGAAACGCCTGCATCGAATGGAACAAGGTTGTTAATGTTTGATTCCAATACGCCGAACAGACCCTTCTTTTCATTTGCTGTATTTTCTTCAGCTTGATCTTTGCGTTCAGGGAACCACCAACCATGTTCACATTGCATAACGCGTGGATCATAAGTTGGATCATAATCTGCCTTGTACTTGCACTTTCCATGCTTGTTTTCAAGCCACATCCAGTCGCCATTTGCAATGCCATGCTTTTGAGCTGTTTCTGGATGAATGTGGCAAAGCGGGTCTGGATGAAGTGCACGCAACTTTGCCATCTGACGCTGTTCAGAATGGAAGAAGTGCGGAATACGCTGACCACTAGTAACAATGTATGGGTATTCAGCAACATCTTCTGGTGCAGAATATGGACTTTCAACTGGTTCAACATAACGCGGAAGTGGGTCAAGTCCGCTCCATGATGTGTGATGGAAGACCATTGAATAAATTTCTGCACGGCCTGTTTCTGTTTGGAAGCCCGGCAGACCGTCTGCACGCAAGCCACCTGTTTCATACTTGCGATATTCAAATTCTGGATATTTCCAAACGCTTTCTTTCAATTCTTCCCATGTGAAGCCGCCATCTTCAAGAGCGTAGTCCCACATTTCTTCGACGCTGTCCCATGGCCAAGCAATGTCTGCATTTTGCGGACGAGTAATGCGCTTGCCAAGTTCAAGGAAGATTGTATTATCAGCTTTTGTGTCGCCAACAGGTTCGATTGACTTTGTAATGCAGCTAATGCGATAAGGATTCAAGCCGCCAAAGCCATTACGTTCAACATATGTAGCTGCTGGCAAAACAACATCTGCCAAAGCCATCATTGTTGGTGTCATGAACAGGTCTTCAACAATTGCAAATTCAAGTTGCTTGTACCATTCAAGCTGAGTTTCAGCCTGAGCGCCCATTGTTGCAAGGAAGTTATTTGTTGCAAAATAAGCTGCGCGAATTGGAATTTCACCATTTTGCCATTTTTCGATTGTTGCATTTGAAGAAAGGTTCTTAAAGCCTACAGCAAACATTGGGTAGCGTTCGATACCAATGCGCTTTGCGCCTTCTTCTTCTGTGAAAAGTTCATCATAACCCCAGCAACCTGTCCAGTTTGGCTGATCAATGCCCCAGCATGCACGGCCGATAACATTGCCGCCTGGAACATCCAAGTTGCCAGTAATAACCCACAAAGCAACAACTGCATGAGCTGCTTGCTGACCACCTGTTTGCTGGTCGAGAGCAACGCCCCACTGAATTGCAGCTGGCTTGCTTGTTGCATATGTGCGAGCAACGCGAATAATATCTTCCTTTGGAACCCAGCATTTTTCAGCCAAGTCGTCCAAGTCATATTCCTTGACGCGTTCGCAAACTGCTTCAAGACCATAAACCCAAAGGTCGCAGAATTCTTTGTCATACAAACCTTCATCGCAAATAACCTTGAGCATTGCCATTGCCAAAGCTCCGTCGCCGCCTGGGCGTACGCGCAACCAGTCAGCACCAGCGCGAGCAGCAATCCATGTCAAGTTAGGGTCGACAACAGCAACCTTCATGCCGCGCTTCATCAAGTCTAAAATCCAGTGACCATAGAAACCATCAGCATTTGAATAGAATGGCTGATGACCCCAAACAATGCAATATTCTGGAACCACATATCGTGGATCGTCATATCTCTTTGGGAAGAACTGGCTGCAATCCATAACGCATGCATCACCAATCATACAAGCCATTGATGCAATACGAGGAAGATAGCAAGAGTTGCCAGCGAAGTATGGAACACCTTCATTAGGGGAGCCAACGCATGCGTTGATACGTGTGATTTGGTGAATATCACGACCAGTGCCCTGGCAACATGCGATTGTTTCTGGACCATAAGTATCCGCGATGCGCTTAAATTCTTTTTCGATGATGTCGTATGCTTCATCCCAAGTAATTTGAACAAACTTGTCCTTGCCGCGATCTTCGCGAGCGCGCTTCATTGGGTGCAAAATACGATCCTTGTGATACACATAATCAGGGATGCACAAGCAGCGGCTGCAAAGCCTGCCCTGGTTATATGGATCTTCAGGGTCGCCTTCGACCTTAATGAGCTTTCCATCTTTTACATAAGTGAGGATGCCACAAACATTGTGACAACCCGGAGCGCTACGAGCAGTTGTGCGTGTTACTGTGTAGCCGTCTTCTTCCCAACGCCATGGAACTTTTGGAGTTTCTGCACATGGTGTTGGTGTTTCGTTGCTTTTGGGCAGACGCGTGCCGCGTTTGTACTGCCCGGGAACATAATTCTTTTCGCTTACTACAGACATTATTTCCCCTCCCGTAAATTTATTGACAATACAAGTGTCGTCTCTGCCGCAGCAGACTGCACAGAAGACTTTCTTAGCCAGCAACGACACTCGCTAATGCCGTCTTCCAAGGATTGCAGCATAAAGTCATCACGGCGTCATCCATCCGCAAAGCAAGGTGAACAAAATCAATTCATTATGTTTTGTTGATGAAGAGAGGAGCTAATCCTTTTGGTATTAAAAGGGAATGAGCGAACTTAATTTTATATCGAAAGATGATGGTTTTGACTAGTTAGAATTTTTGGGAATTTTTATTTTTGGAGCGCCGCATTTAGGGCAAACATTAGAATCTTTGGGGATTTTAGTGCCACACATTGGGCAAATATTGGCGTCTTTTATCGGTTTTACAAGACCGCACTTGCCGCAGCGCGTGCAGAACATGCATGCCATTTTCTTACCCCCATAATAAACATCTATAATTTGAAGCAATATCCATTAACTGCTCCAAGCTTATCTAACTGAAAAAAGTGAAGCCAGCGCCACAAGAGACGCCAGCTTCACCGAAAAACGAACAATTATTTTGCTTGCATTTCTTTGCGAGCAACGCCTCTGCGTGGCATAGCAAATGCAAGGATACATGCAATTGCCATAGCAATGCCAACAATAAGGAATGAATTAGCAACTACGCCCGTCATATCAATTGCGATACCAGCAATCCATGGACCAAGATAACGGCCAACAAGGTTAATAGTGCCAACAACGCCAGTGCCTGTTGCACGGATATCATCTTCATAATATTCGCCGCAGCATGTCATGATAACTGTAATTACACCAGTTGCAGCTGTGCATGCAGAAACAAAGAAGTACATTACAGCAAGGGAAGTTCCGCCACTTGTTAGATAGAAGAAGTAACCAAAACCAACAACTGCATTGATTGCAACCATAACACCCATAAGAGTCTTACGTTCAACACGGTCAGAAATTTGACCTAAAATCAGTTCAGTAATAATTGTGCAAACGCCTGCAACAGTAATTGAAAGTGAAGCTTGAGTTAAGCTAAAGCCTACTGCCTGAATTGATGCAACATAATATTGTGTTGCAGCCATGTAACCAACCTGATAAACGATATAGAAAATACCAAAGTGCCAAGTGATAGGCATCTTCAAAACGCGCTTGATTGCACTTCCTGCATTACCCTTAGCAGCAACAGGCTTGCCTTCTTTTTCTTCCTCTTCAACCTTTGGAGCAGGAGCTGTTTGCACGCCTGCTGGAGCTCCGTATGGAGCTAAGCCAAGATCTTCTGGACCTTCGCGAAATGTAACAGCAATAAAGATTGCAATTACAGCATAAATTACACCGAAGATTACATATGACATTTCCCAACCAAGGCTACCAATGATGATTGGTGCAACAATGCCCAAAACCAATGCAGAGAAATTTGCACCTGGTGTAATGAGTGACATACCCATGCCACGTTTGTGTGGAGCAAACCAGCGAGATACAATTTTAGGCAAGATAGCCATAAGTAAGCCAGCTGTGCCGCAACCAGCGATTGCCCAAGTTATAATTGCAGGTACTAAGCCCATCGGTGCTAAAAAGCCGAATAATATAGCGCCGATGGCAGCCAATGAACAAGCACTAACAATAGCTTTTCTTGTGCCAATGTGGTCTGCAAGCATGCCCCACGCAAAGGACAAACCAGCATAAAAAATCATGTACACAGATGTGATAAGTCCAACGTCTGCATAACTTACATTTAAAGCTTCGCGAATCGACTCAAGCGAAATCGCAGGAAGGCGCTGAGCACTTAAAACAATAAATTGTGTTAAAAAGCCTCCCAAGCAGATGATAAATGCATAATGCAAGCCTCTGCTCTTCTTTGGTGTGTTGTCTTCAATAGTTTGAAGCATGAATCCTCCTTTAATTTGGAATATATAACTCCCAATAACAGCGCATTAATGCTGTTATCACACACGGGTCATTTTTAACCCGATAATGCCTAATTGTTACTTGCAGTAAATCGAGGCGCGAACTTATTTAATAAACGGGATACTTTGTCCGCGCGCTCTTTTTTGCGCGCCGCAGCATTTTTTTGCTTTGCTGCAAGTGCTTTACGTTCAAATTCCTTGTGCGCTTCCTTGCCAAACTCTTCTTCAAGCTCAGCAGCTTGATGCAAGCGTTCTTTATCAGCAAATATCTTTTTGGCTTTGCTCTTTAAATTTGCTGGAACATAAATGTCTACGCCATAGTTTTTATCTTTATGTTGAGGAATGGCCATACACGCAATTGGATGGTTCATTTTCAATGAGCCCAAGTCCTTGCCATAAATATCTATTCCCTCTTTACGGAACAGATATGCCATACCTTCATACTCCCATACTTGCTTAACATTGCATAAATATGACCATGTGATCTTTTTATATTCCTCAATGTCTACGACAGTTGTCCAACCCTTTTTTTGCTGCGGAAGCATTTGTATCCCCTTCTTTTATTAAAGCATTGCTTCATTTCTGAAATAAAGCTTGTTTTATCTTGGAATGTAACAGCTAACTTTTCCGTGCCCTAAATCGGACATCTTGCTGCTTACTTCATCTAATGGCACAACCTCAATTACATTTGCCAAACAATGGAGCTGACACAATGGCACTTTCCCTTCTTCAATGCGATCCACACACAAATCGCAAGCTGATGAAGGCACAGGAACATAGTCCCATTCCCACTTGCCTTGGAGCTTTTCTGGACCAATCTGGTTAACTTTCATTCCCCATTCGCCCTGTTTAAGCTCTTTTTCCTTTGCACAAGAAACAACACAGGAGTCACAACCAGTGCAATATCCATAATCAATAATCATTGCGTAATCCATGTTGTCCTCCTAACCTTCAACGCTATTCACACGCTTGATATTGCAAATGCCATTTTTATATGGAGCGCCATAGCCAGTAATTCCAACGCATTCATGCGGAATAAGATTGTTTGCCTGTGCTTCAAACACGTTATAAAGAACAGGTGCTTCAGCTTCAGCTTCAGGGAACCACCAAGCATGTTCGACATGCACAGTTTTTTCATTAACCTCATTTGTAAGGTGAGCCTTTTGAGTGCACTTGCCAAACTGCGATTCAACGCGTACCCAGTCGCCTTCTTGAATGCCATATTTTTCAGCAGTCTTTGGATTAATGCTTGCCAATGGCCATGGGTGAAGTCCGCGCAATGATGGGATTTGTCTATGTTCGGAATGGAACATTGAAATGTGACGACCGCCAGTTGTATAAACAAGTGGATAGTTCTTCACAATGTCCTCGTTTTGAGCTGGGCCAAATTCTGGTTCTTCAAAGAAAGGAATTGGACTTTCTTCATAATTCCCTAAAACTAAAGACCACAGTTCAATGCGGCCAGTTGGCGTTTCAAAACCAAGCTTTCCATCTTCACGAAGAAGACCTTTTTCATACTTGCGATATTCATAACCAGCTTGAATAACAGACTTTTCACGCAATTCTTCAAGACCATAACCATAATTTGCCTTAAGCTTTTCATCAAAGAATTGGTCAACATCTTCTGTGTCTCCCCAAATCTCTGGGCGCATGCGCTTGCCCATATCGATAAGGATTTCAAGATCAGACTTTGTATTGTCATTTTCAATAGCAGTATTCATTGCACCAATAAAGTGCTGGTTACGCCCATAGTTTGGAGTAACAAGGCCATCATGTTCTGCAAATGTTGAAAGCGGCAAAACCATATCTGCCAAGCCCATAATTGTTGGCGTCATAAAAATGTCTTGTGCTACAACAAAATCCAAATCTTTCATGGCTTCATACCAACGTTTAGGCTGGTCAGCCATGCACGCCAAAGGATTTGTGCCAATAAGCCAGCACATGCGCAGCTTGTAATATTCAGGCCTGTCAGCCCATTTGCCTTCAAGCCAGTTAAGCAAAGTGTCGCCCTGCACGCCACCCATTGCAGCGCCAGCATTAAACAGCTTGTATTTGCCATCAGGGTCGACGATGTGTCTTTCAGCCATTCCTTCTGTCAATGTGTCACTCATGTCATAACGCCACTGACCAATGAAGCTTGTTGGCTTCGTAATAGTAATGCCACCAGGAACATCAATATAGTTGCAGATTGCACAAATAGCCATGAAACATTGAGCTGCCTGTGTAGACTGCTTTGACTGGTCAAGGGCAACGCCCCATGTTGCAGTTGAAGGCGAATTTGTTGCAAAAGCGCGAGCTGCGCCAACAAGCTGATCAGGGTCAACCCAGCTAACTTCCTGTACGCGTTCTGGCGTCCAAGGCTTAGCAGCTTCTGCAAGCTGTTCAAAACCGTAACACCATGCACTAACAAAGTCGTGATCATAAAGATCTTCGCTGATGATGACATTAAGAAAACCAAGACCTACAGCTGCATCTGTGCCAGGGCGTAATTGCAAATGGTATTCCGCATGCGCGCCAAGCCATGTCAAACGAGGGTCAACTGTAATAATCTTTGACCCGCGCTTCATAAGGTCAATAATTGAATGTCCAAAAAAGCCATCAGGGCTTGAATATAGTGGGTCTTTGCCCCAAATCATAATATACTTTGGAACTTCATAACCTGGGTGATCATAGCGATCTTCAAAAAATTGTGCTGAGTCAATTTCAGGTACACCTGCGCCCAAAACAAAGTTCGTAATAGTGGCGCGAGGACCATAACATGCCTCGCCAGAAAATGCATATGTAGATGCACCGTTTGGCGTATTCATAATGGCTGGACCATATACAGGCGCATATAAAGTTGACTCACGGCCTGTGCCAGTTAGAGTAAAGATGGTTTCTGCGCCATAAGTATCTTGAATTTCACGAATCTTAGCTTCAAGCATGTCATATGCTTCATCCCATGAAATAGACTTCCATTTGTCTTTGCCACGATCTGCTTTATCGCGAATCATTGGTGAAAGCAGCCTGTCCTTGTGATATACAACTTCATCAAGAGCTATACACCTTGGACATAAACGACCATTTGTAATAGGGTGACTTGGGTCGCCTTCAACTTTGACAATTTTCCCATCCTTTACATGAATAAACATGCCACATCCAACAGGATGATCTCCCGGGGGTGACCATGCGCATGTACGAACCTTAATAACACCGTCCTCTTCGGTAACCCAAGGTTTGCTTGTGTCTACCATTTGTATCAAACCTTTCTCTCTTAGCCATGTTTCAGCCTTAACAATTTTTGTGAAGGCCATCGATCGACAGGCCACAAGATAGGGTGATTTGCGTTTTGGAAAAAGCCACTAAATGGGGTAATTTTCACAATTTCTTGATAACTTTTTGGGTTGTTTTTAGAGGGGATTATGCCAACCCCTTTTGGGGGGGTGGCATGTTTTACCTGCAGTTTTGTTGCGGTTTTGTGTTCGCGCGCTTATTCAGCAGCTGAGTCAATCAAATTGATAAGTTCGTCACGCGAATGAACGTCACATTTTGCATAAATATTTTTGATGTGCCCTTTAGCCGTGCTGTAAGAAATATTTAATTCTTCTGCAATATATTTAGCTGTTCTTCCGCGGCTAAGCAAAAGCGTTAGCTCAAGCTCTCTAGACGTTAACTGATATTGTTTGCCAACATTTTCACATCTGGTCTTCCAACTTTTATTAGAATTTTCACTGTTGTTTGCTTCGCTAACAGCGCCGCTATGTCTATAAGTTTTTTCCAAGGCATCACCAACAGTACGTTCCCCCAAAATAAGGAAAGCAGTAGCAAAAATTACAACCGCGGAAACAAGCCCAATTTTTGGAATGACTGTTGCAAGATTTATCGATGACATAGCTGTTAAAGTAATGAATTGACCAAGGGTTGTGCCAAAAGCTGATGCCCCACGGCCCAAGCCAAAAACGCGAGTTGGCGAAGCATCTGTTCGACCAGCAATATTCGCCAAAAGACACCACATGACAAGAACAAAAACATTGTATGCAGTGTTCATTACAACAACCTGCAACCAAAGCATGCTGTCGCCAAAAAGCGAAGTGATAATGCACGCAAAGGCCATGGCAAAAATAAGCGGATAGTATACTCTACTTAAATCAAAGCGCTTAATGCTATTAACAACAGCGATAACAGCGATAAGAACCACAACAGACATGAAGCTGAAAAACACGCTCATTAATGCCTGCGACTGCACTTTATAGTCGTCTGTCAACAAAATCATTCCGCTTTTGATTATGCCAACCACGACTGAAAAAACAACGATAAAAATTACACAACGCGCTAGAAAGCCTTTTGGCAACATTTTTAGTGGGACAAGTTCAAAATCGGATGCTTCTTCATAATTTTCTTGACGCAACAAAGCAAGCAATATTGCAAATATTGGGAAGCAAGAAAGCAACAAATTAGCAAGCCTTGCATCAAGAGCAGAGCACATAAAATAAAGGAAGTTGCCAAACAAAGCTGCGGCAAAAGTGCAGAAAAGTAAACGTTGGCTATCTAATGTGCTAAACATATGACCAAGACGCAGGCAAAGAAATGGCGTGCCTATGCCCGTCCCAACAGCCGTGACTGCAAACCAAAAATTATTGAGCTGAAAACCAAAGCCACCAACAACAAAAAATGTGCATATAGATGCAATCACTGCCATTATTGGAACTAGAGGGCCTCTAGAAATGTATGGCTCTACTCGCTTTCCAAGAATGCCGCAACCAAAAAGTATAAGTGTAAGAGGAATTCCTGAACATAAATAAAGTATGTTATTAGCATTGCTGAATGAAATGCCCTGTTGCGATGGTGTAAATGAAATAGCATCACCGCTCATGACAAGCAAAATCCATGCGCTATAAAAACCAAGGCTGCAATATTTGATTCCAGGCCACTCTTTATCAATATTAGCTAATGCGTGCCTTGCTGTTGCTACAAGATTGCCAGCGCTTTTTGACGTCGACAAGATAGACCCCCCTCTTTTTTTTGGAGGATTATATAGCATTACTTGGGTTTTGCAAAATTTAGAGAATTCCTG
>CAVDAL010000058.1:0-2841 GCA_963606965.1 Acutalibacteraceae bacterium | reverse complement strand
ATATATATATATATATTGATTCTTGGCAAAAAATATAAAGCTGGGAGGCAAAGATGGAAGAAGCAAAAACCAAGAGCAAGTGTATTCAAATCATCATTACATTCTTTGCATTTATGATTGTGTTCGCTGGAGTTACGTTTGTGTCAACTTCAACAGCTGATGCTGTGACAAAGCCAGCAAGGCCAACAATCAAAAACCTTGAAGCATATGATTCACACACTATATTTTTTGAAGTAAAGAAAGTTAAGAAAGCTAAAGGATACCAATACAAAGTTGCCACAAATAAAAGTTTTTCTAAGTCAAAAACCATCACTAATAAAGTTGTTACCAAAAGACAGCTAAAGAATCATTATGGCCTTATGGGTGCAATTGGCGTTTGCAAGCCATACAAAAAATATTATGTAAAGGTGCGTGCATATAAAAAATCAGGCTCAAAAAAGATTTATGGCAGATGGTCAAAAATTGCAAAAATCAGAACTCCTAATTATGTGGCTTTGTCAAAATGCAATCATCGAGGTCATCAATGGGACAATTTGATTGCTAATCCAAAGGACTACTTGCCATTCTATTATTGTAGTTTCTGCCACTCCGGCCTAATGTTTCTAACTTATGATGATTATTATTATTCTCATAGAGGCATAGTTGGTCATCGTGCCGAGCTTATAGCTGATGAGTCAGATTTAGAAAACTTATTGTCAGGACATTTGTCATCAACGTTATGGCTAAGGTATTGTTTCAAGTGTGGACATTCGTGTAGATAAGAACTAAAAATAAAGTTGTTTCAAAAGAGAGCAACCAACTGGCTTGCTTTTTAAATGTCTAGAAGGAGATTAAATAATGAGTCTTGATGAAACTATGAAACTTTATAATATGATGCAAGAACAAAGCCTCAGGTTAGCAGAAAAATCACACAAGCAAGAAATGGATCGAATTAATAAAGATATAGAAAAGCTAAGTAAATTAACCGAATTTATAAAATTATTTAATGAATTTGAAGCTAAAGCTTCTGCTTCACCTGGAGAAGAAAAAATTTCATATCAAAAAATGATGGGCAAGGTAATTATAAAAGAGGCAGACTTAATGTGGATCAGCATTACGGATGACGAAAAGCAAGCTCTTGAAGATGGAACAGATTTACTTAAGATTAAACAAATAAATATGAAGGTATGTAATGAAGCAATTGATAGGCTTTAAATTCTCCACTAGCCTTCTTGACACTTAGTGTTTATATACTTTGCTTCTGTGACCTATAGAAAGGATTTCAACAATTAGTTTGTTATCTGTTATTTCACATATAATTCTATAGTCACCTACACGGTAACGTCACTTTCCAGCGTGGTTCGCACTAAGGCTTTTGCCGTGAATATATGGATTTGTACAACAACGAAAGAATAAAGATTTCACTTGGCGGCACAAGCATTAATGATTACCGTAAAAGTCAGAAAAAAATCTACGGAAAAGTGCCCTAAGCCCTTTTTGTCCTATAACCCTAAAGAAAAAATATTTAAGCAGTTACCTTATAATCCTAATTCTCGTAAAAAGCGGGCTGGAAAGTTTCCCAGCCCGCACAATAAACATACCTAAAAGTTTTGCGACCAATATGCCATTACATAAACCCTATTAAATACCCGAGTATAAACACCCAAACAACTGCCACGCACACTAAAACAATTGAGGGTTTCCAGCCGGCCTTTGCAGTATCTCCAAACGTATACCAGCCAGTATCATATGTCATATTCATTGCTGGACACAGTGGCAATAAATAACTACCTGCAATTAAACAAACAATCATGAATGTTGGAGCAAGAACAGAAATGCCAACTGTTTGCGCATACACCAACAAAGGTGGCAAGAAAATTGCACACCACGCAGGTGAAATTGGGCAAACTGTATGTATAAGATATAGGAATAATGCAACAATAAGAAGAGAAACGATTACAGGCATATTAAGAATCCCTGAACCCAAGAATACGCTGGCAATAAAATCTGCAGCACCAGTAGCTTTGATAGCGCCGCCAATTGACAAAACGCCGCCAAAGAATAAGAATAAATTCCAGCTAGCAAGATGTTCAAAATCATGCCAAGAAACAATATTCATTCCAGGAATGAACAGTAGAATCAAACCAAATAGTGCAACAGTTGTTGGGTTCAAGAAAGTAATCCAATTACCAGCAATCCATAACACAGGAAGAGCAATCATAAGAACTAGACATTTTACATCGTGGCTCGTAAACTTGCCTGTTTTAAACTGGCTTTCCATAAGTTCATCAATTTTGTCTTGAGTAATAGCTTCTGGCGGAAACTTTTTAACCAAGAAAAACCATGTTGAAAATAAAACAACAATTCCAACAGGAACGCCATAAACCATCCAACTCAAGAAACTAACAGTTTGGCCAGTTGTTTGTTCAAGAATGCCAATGCTTAACACATTCAGCGAGTGGCCGCATGGAGTTGTGAAGCCACCAATAAGTGCGGCAAGTGATACACCCAGCAAAAGACATCTGCCTAAATTAGATTTGCCCTTTACTGCGCCAACAAGACCGAGCAAAGGCACAACAAAACTCATGCCCAAAGCTACAGCACCAGTATCTGTCATGACAGCAGAACATAAAGCCGTAACGCACATTATTGCAAGAACAAGCTTACGAGAATTGTCTCCAGCCCAAAGAATAAATTTCTTTGATAAACGAACACCAAGACTGCTTTTCTGCATAAGAGTCGTCATGCAATATACAGCCAAAACAAACCACGTAGTCGTTGAAGTATATCCAGAAAATGAATCAGCAAATTCCGGCATTACGCCAAGCACAAAAAGCAACACACAGCAGATAAGACCAACCA
>CAVDAL010000057.1:0-3838 GCA_963606965.1 Acutalibacteraceae bacterium | reverse complement strand
TTTTTGGAGGATTATATAGCATTACTTGGGTTTTGCAAAATTTAGAGAATTCCTGACAACTTCCTGAAGGGAATCACGCACAAGCGTTTCCGTTTGCCAGCACGTGGTAAATTGGTTCGGAAATGCGCCAGAAAACAGGCGACATTAATTAAACACGCATGCCAACAAATTGTCGTTTTTGTCATAGAATTCTTTATTATCGGCAGCGGCATATTTCTTAATGAAAGAAATGTATCAAAATTGCCATATTTTTTTCTTAGTTATAACAAAAAGTATCCTATTTTAAATCTTGCACTTAATGACACAAATTTCTAATTTTTTAAAATTTTGGTGCCTTAACTGCCAAATTTGGCGACAAGCATATAAAAAGCCCTGACCAACCAGACGAAAAAGTCTCTTCCTGCATCAAAGAGAACTCTTTCAAATACTTGTTCATAAATGAAGTACAGATGCTAATAATTACGATGAGGTAATTAACTCGTATGCTACATGGAGCTTCTTATAACTAAATAATTGAGCTTGAGCTACAAACGTTCATGGCGCAGCCCAAGCTTTTCATAAGACAATAATCCTAGGCAAACCAGTGTTCTGCGTACCCCTTTAAAAATTTATCGACAACATTAACAAATACTTGCTTGTCTATCTTTTCTCCACCAACAACATGTGAAAAAACTACACCATCATACAAGTCTTCGTTATTCCAAGAAATTTCAACAAAGTTACCTTTTTTCTCAAAATACACGTCTGCAAGAATTGCATCAGAAACAGCTGTATGCCACCTATGGCTTGTATTCCATTCGTCGAGCTTGTCATAATACTTGTCAAATTCTTCATCGTCATCTGTATCAAACTCTCTTGCATTGATATCTTTAATTGCGGCGTATTCTCCATCAACTTCAACCGGATATGGATCATCAGACATACCATCAAGAAAATTTCTTAACCATAGCGCCAAATCCTCAAAATCCCATCTTGATGTCAGAGTTTTACCATTCTGTTTAAACTCAAGAATATTTTCTCCTTTTACAAACATATACAATTCTGTTTCGTTAACATCATCAAAAGAAACGTACTCAATAGCAAAAACAGATTTATTACCAACAATTTCTCTTGTCATAATTTTTTCCCTTTCCTTAGCTTGCCATATTCACTTTTTGAAATTTTCCCATCATTCAATAATTCTTTCATTATTGATGGTGGTATATCCCTTGGCGTTGATACCTCATACGAATGATAACCATTTTCTGGAGTATTATCTGGCTGAAATTTTACTAACTTTCTTTCACTAGTAATATTATAAATTTGCTTTCCATCGCTATAACCAGTTTCCAATAATAGCTGCCCTTCTTCATTAGTTTTAATTGGATTAGGACTTCCAAAATTGTGCCCAGGCTCATGTTTCGGCGACGGTTTATACTTTGGCGGCGTTTGCTTGCTTAATTTTTCTTCATTCTCTTTTTCTTTATTTGCATATTCCGCCTCTTCTGCGCTGCTTTGGGGTAAGCCATTTGAACCATGTCCTATTCCGGAATTACTTGTTGATGTCATAAGCTGCTCCCCTTAATGCGGTTTCTTGTTTGCAGCATATTATTCGGAACTTGCAGCTTTATCCCAGCTTTTACAGCATAACTGAAAATATCATATATCTTATTTATGTCTGGAGACGCCGAATAAACAACTATAGACTCTAGATTAGGCAGCAGATCAACCGTTGACTTTATTGAAGACTTAAAAACCCCAAGCTGATTTGAATCACCCATTGGACCTTTTGCGTTAAATGCAACAACATTGCAATCATGCATACCATCAAGCATATAATTCATTCCGATTGAGTTTGCACAAGACACCAAAGGTATAACAATAGCATCAGTATTCATTGTCAACCAAATTGACACAATTCTTGATTGAAACTGTCTATGTTGATTTTCAACTTCTACCGAATCCCCGCACTTCGAATAATCCGGAGAAACGAAATATTTAACGCCACGAAAACGCTCTTTATAAAATTCCTGAATTTCCAGAATTCCATAGCGAATGCCATTCCATAAACCATATAGCCCATCAAATACAGCATCATATTCAAAAAATGAGACACATGTATTTTTTGTTTTGAAGTATGTAGCAGGTTGACTATATGTCGCTAGGTAATCAATTTCAGGTACAACACTACAACAAACATACGGCATATCCAAATCGCCAATTTTTGTCGTCAAGTTTGTATAATCAAGAATCCCTAAATTTAATAGTTTTTTTAAATTCTTTTTCCTTTTCATTGTAAGACCCCTTTCTAAAACAACAATCACAATTACGAAGAGGCCAGTTGCAGCAACTTGCTTAGAATATTCAAAAAAAACTTTATTTCTCGAATTAATTATATTAAAATGAAATTTGTCAGATCTCGAATATATTTTCGGGAAAGAATATCTTGTTGGTCGCTCAACTGGCAAGATATTTTTTTATGGTGACATTATCAATTCCTCCTCTCAGGCTGACAAATCTTATGACCAAACATATTTAACAACTTTGCTTGAATAGTCTGACCAATCTAGGATGCCATCCTTCTGAAGCCTTCCAAGTACAATAAAAGGCTGGACGCTGTTTTTAGCTGCAAATTTTTTTATGCTTTCCCAATCTATATTATCTTCAGAATACAAGAAATCTCTATAAGCCTCTGGGTCAATAAGCATATTGCAAGAAAATTTGTCAGCCTCTGTTTCAGCATCACTTCTTGCTGATGAAAAATCAATGAATTGATTATCATAATCACCATGCACAATATGAGCTATTTCATGAAACAACGTAAACCAAAATGTATCAGCTCTTTGACCACGAATTGTAAGACATAAAATCAAATTACCATCCAGTAACTTTTTTATATACCCTTGTACCGGCGCTCCTCTAAAATTCTTAACAACTTGAAAAGCTATACCGCAACTCGCAAAAGTCTTTTGCAAGTCAATAATTACAGTATTAATTTCATCAAACATCATTGACTTAATTGATAATAAATTATCTACTAGCAACTTCACATTTAAAGAACCTGCAATGTCTATCTTCGCTGCTTCTAATTCGCAAAGCCTCTGCCACGCAAACATAACATAGGGGTCAACATTCACATTAGACGTCTGTTGAATTCTATACACTGTATGGTTATTAATTTCAGGAATTACCAAAAGATTGCTTACGTTTAAGATTGAACGCAAAGACAAAACCGTTTCTATATCGCCACCACTGTTTAAATAACCTTTCTCAATATAAGATTCAATAATTTTTCTCAAGTGTTTTAAAATACTTACCTCTTCTTGTGTTATTGCATTTTTTTCTTGAATGTTCGCTTGATATTCATCATATTCTGACTGCAAATCAATCCAAAATCTAGGTGTTTCAAAGACATATCCAAGTTTTTTTGCAAAAGCAACAGAAATACTTCTCCTGCCGTTTAATATGGTAGATATATGTTTTTCTGTCACACCTGTTCTCAAAGCAAGCTCTTTACGCGACATTCCGCTTTCATTTATATGTATTTGCAAAGTAATTCCAGGGTGTTGCATTTTTACCTTTCTAATAAAACTAGGCGTATAAATTAATTACCAAAATGGTAATAGCTTGCTCTCAGAAAATTTACCACACTTTATATAAGCGTGTCAACAAAGTTTTTAGGAAAAGGTAAAATCCTATTTAATCTTTTGTTATCTTTCACCTGAATGCACATATATTCTTGCGAATAGACAACCGCAATAAACTTTTCAACAAACTATTTGCATTAGCTACTCTATTTGCCAGCGTGTGGTAAATGAAAACGGCAATGTACCGCTTCTAGCCACTTTTCTGCACACAA
>CAVDAL010000056.1:0-18024 GCA_963606965.1 Acutalibacteraceae bacterium | reverse complement strand
GACAGTCCTCGCAAAACCGGAGCGCATAATTTTTTTCACTGCCTTCGCAGTATTCTCTTCGTAGGTGCGGCAGTGCTAATTTCGATTGTTTTTTGCACTGCTGTTCCGCATATCGCCTCAAGAGGCACTAAGACACTGCCTTCGCAGTATTCTCTTCGTAGGTGCGGCAATGCTTTCACATAGAATTCACTTTCTCAATACATGTTCTGCACACGTTGCGGGTATAATGCTGCATGCTGGATGAAACTGGAGAGAAGGCATGAGCAAACAAGAAAATTCTTTCAAGCGAAAGCTTACACATATGAAAAGCGGCGGCGGGCATTTTGACATTAGCGTTATTGTGCCCGTCTATAACACAGCGCGCTATCTTCCTGAATGCATAGATTCAATTCTTGCACAGACAAAAAAGAAGCTGCAAATAATTCTTGTTGATGATGGATCGACTGATGACAGCGCAAAAATTTGCAAGAAATATGCAAAGAGGCATCGCAATATCGCATATGTTTATAAAGAAAATACTGGTGTTGCCGCAACGCGTAACCTTGGTGCACGGCTTGCTAGTGGCGACTATATTACATTTGTTGATTCAGATGATGTGATTGATCCATTTATGTATGAGCGTCTGTACAATTTGGCGCAGCATTTCAATTGTGAAGTTACTACGTGCGGCATGGCTCATTTTAATAACAGAACGCCGCGCAAATATCCTTCTCCTTTGTTTGATAATGCATTTAAAGGCAGCAAAATAAAATGCGGGAATTTGGCTGATATTCCGCAGCAAATTTTTAATACAAGCTGCTGCAATAAACTTATTCTTCGTTCATATCTTGAGGAAAATGAAATTAAATTCCCTGAAGGAATGGTCTATGAAGATTTGCCTTTTGCAATTGAAATCTTAGCAAAAGCTAATAGCATTGCTTCTACTCCTGAAAAGATGTATTTCTATAGAGTTCGCACGGAAGATGAAAGCTCAATCACGCAGCAGCGACATGATATTGCAAATTTGCAAGATAGGCTTAAGGCTTCGCGTATGGTTTTGAAGCTTCTTCAATCTTGCATGCCTGCAAGTGTTGTAAAGACATATCAAGCACGCGCAATTGAACATGATTTAAAGCTTGCATTCCGTTCTATTCCGGATACATTGCAAGAGTGCCGTGGTCAAGCTTTGAATGAAATTGCTTCTTTTGTTGATGAATGCATTGATGAAGATGTGCTCGGAACACGTTCAACTTTGGCTCGCTTGAAGATTGCTCTTGCAAAAGATGGTGATGTTGAGCCGCTTATTAAAGTAATCAATTATGAAGAAGACGAGCACAAAAAGGCTCCTATCCACAAAGAAGGAGCAAAACTTTTTACTGAAATTCCAAAAGCTTTTGATGAAAGAATTCTTAGCAAAATTAATTCTGACAAGCTTGATGTAACACGTGAAGTTTTCTTCAAAGAGCCATTAACAAGAGTTGAGCATTTTGATGTCGATTGTGATGGCGGCAGCTTGGTTGTTTTTGGCAACTTGTATCAAAGATATGTGCCAGCTTCTAGTGAAGAGCGAAAATATAAGGCATTCCTTGTTGATGAATTTGGCGAAGAATTTGCCAGTCTTGAAGTTGAAACTGTTGAGCCGCACCGAATTCTTCAATCGCATAAAGTTATGCGCAATATGTATGACCAAAGCATTATCGACTATTCTGGCTGCGGCTTTAAGATTGTCATTCCATTCAGTGATGTTGTGGCAGCTTGCGGCAGCGACAAAGACAAAGATTTGCTTGTTCGTATTGATTATGAAGACAGCATAATGTCTGGTTCATTTTATCTTAGCAAGCCTATAGAGCCTGTTGAAGTTGTTGCGAAGGAAACTTGCGGAATTGATATTGCGCAAAGCGGTTGGTTCAGGATAAATGCGCAAATTACTACGCAAGAAAAAGCCAAGGCGCATTCAAAAAAGCATATTGAAAAATGGCATGAAAAAACAACTCCAAGCGTTAGCATTGTTGTTCCAATTCATGGCGAAGATAGTGACTTGCCAGCCGCATTAGACGCTCTTGCTGCTCAAACGCTTAGCAATATTCAAGTTATTTTGGTTGATGATAAAACATCATGGAACGGCAGCAAAGTAGCGCAAATTTATGCAGATAAATATGACAACTTTGGCTATCACCAAAAAGAGCAAGGCACGCTTGGCGACGCTTGCAATTTTGGAGCAGAACTTGCAACAGGTGAATATATTGCATTTGCAAGTCCTTATGATTTTATGGCAAATAATGCATATGAATGCATGTATAAATGCGCAAAGCAAAATCATACAATGCTTGTAGCTGGCGATATTGCTCATTATTTTGATGATGGCTGCGTTAAGCAATGTGACCTTGCGCGCAAAACATATGGTGATGCAAGAGTTGGCATGGACGTGGAAGATAATCTGCAGCTAATGCGCGCAACAATTCCATGGAATTATATTTTTCATCGTGCTTTTTATGAGAAGCAGAATTTGCATTGGGATAAAGATTCTGGTTTTGAAGATGGCAGACTTGTCCTTGAAGCATTACATTTTGCCAAAAAACTTTCCTATGTAAATGAAGTTGTTTTTTATTGGAGAAAACGCAATCGCAATTTTATTGCTCCTGCTAGGCAAGAAGATCAAGCAGGCGCTTTTATTGCAAAAATCAGTGCGTTAAAGCAAGAAGATGAGCTTTTAAAGAAGCTCGATGCAACGCAAGAAGAAATCGCATTTTGTGCTTTTAAGCATCTTGACCAAAATTTAAGAAGTGACATTTTATATATTGCAACAGCGTCATCAAGCAAGCAGCAAGAAGCTGCGCAAGCTATAAAAGAATATATCCAAAGTGCACCTGAAGAATCTTTCAAAATGCTGCGCTGCATTGAACGCATGAAATATCATTTTGCTGCAGCTGGAGACTTTAATAAAGTCATTGAGCTGCGCGAATATGAACTTTCAGAATATAAAGTTTTGGAAGTTTTAAAAGACGAGCAAGGCCGTTTTATTGGCAAGTTCCCGTTCGATTTGAACAAAGATTTCTTTAACATGACAGGCGAACTTCCAAGCACGGGGCTTAGCACAAATATTGGTGAAGTAAAGTTCAATAAATGGGGCTTGTTTAAAATTTTTGGACAAGTGTTTCCATATCGCATTGCTGTGCCAGATAAAAGTGAAATTTCACTAAGTGCAAAATTGAAGGGTATTGATATTGATTCAGAAGTGCCTCTTGATATTGAACTCAGAAAAACAAAAACTCCAACGCGCAATCTTGTTGCAACAAACAGCGGCAACAAAATTGTGCTTGAACAACCTTGGAGAACTTATTGCTTGAGCATTCCTGCAAGCAAGCTTGGCACTTTAGAGCCTGGACAATATCGCATATATGCAAGCTATGCTATTGATGGCTTATCTTTTGATGAAGTGCGCCTTGGCAAACCACGAGCGAATACAAATATTCAACCTGTTTCATATTATGTTAAAGATGCAAAACGCAAGATAGATGTTTCTCTTGGTTTAAGCGATGAAGTCATAATTTCTGTTTCATAATGTGTGAATTTTTTGTGTTAGTGCAGAATTGATATTTATAAGATAGCAAGCCACCCTGCTATAAATGTTTGTTAAAGCACTTCGGCTGTATAGGTTTTAAGTAAGCCTTAAGTTTTTTGTGTATAATCCTTTGCTTATAAACAAAGCAGCATGAAATTTGGTTTGATATAAAGAAGGTCTTTTAATGAAAATTGCAGTTATAGGTTCCGGCAGCTTTGGCACTGCTATGGCAGGCATGCTTTTAAATGCTGGGCACAGTGTAAACATTTGGTGCCACAGCGAATCTGTGGCAAGAAGCATAAATGAAACAGGAAGAAATTCCAAGCGTATGCAAGAATGCAAATTGGACGGAGCTTTTGCATGCACAAACTTTGCTGCCGCATTTACTGGCGTCGATGCATTTATTCTTGCGACGCCTTCGTTTGCTGTTGCTGATACAGTAAAAGCTTTTGCACCGCATGTGCCGCAGGATGTGCCAGGCATGCTTTTGTCAAAAGGTTTGAGTGAAGATGGTGGATTTCTTTACGAAAAACTTGCAAAAGCTCTTGGCTCAAATGACAGAGTTGCAGTTTTGTCAGGTCCAAATCATGCAGAAGAAATTGCTCTTGGCAAGTTTGCTGGTGCTGTTGTTGCTAGCACATCACGTGAAACTGCACTTGTGTTTCAGCATGCTGTAAGTAGTTCGGCATTTCGTTTATATACAAGCAATGATCCAATCGGCGTGAGTTTGTGTGGCGCAATTAAAAATGTTGTTGCTATTGCTTGCGGCATGGCTCGCGGTTTGGATTTGGGCGACAATACAATTTCGCTGCTTATTACTCGTGGTCTTGCAGAAACAAGCCGCCTTGTGGAAGCTTGCGGTGGCGACAAGTTAACCTGCTTGGGGCTTGCTGGAGTTGGCGACTTGAATGCAACATGCAATTCAAAGCATTCACGTAATGGCATGTTTGGTGAAGCTTTTGCAAAGGATGGTATAAGCGTTTCTGAATATGAGCATTCAAGAAATGCTGTTGTTGAAGGCGCTCACGCTGTTAAAAATATCCTGCTTTTGGCTTCTGAAAATAATGTGGAGATGCCAATTTCACAAGCTGTTTATGATTTACTTTACAAAGATTTAGACATCCGCAAGGCTGTTCAAATTCTTATAGAACGCGAATTGACAGAGGAATAGTCCGCGAAGTTTTGTTTTGTATTAAAATATGAGAAAATGTCACGACATTAAAACGTTTAGGAGTTAAAACATGGCATTAAAACGTATTCTTACTTATGGAACATTCGACCTTTTGCACTATGGGCATGTGCGTTTGTTGCAGCGCGCAGCAGCATTGGGTGATTATCTTGTTGTTGCTCTTAGCACAGATGAATTCAATGCAAGCAAAGGCAAAAAGTCATTTTATAATTTTGAAACTCGCAAAGAAATGCTTGAAGCAATTCGTTATGTTGATTTGGTAATTCCAGAAGAAAATTGGGAACAAAAAATCAATGATGTGAAGGAATATCATATCGACACTGTTGTTATGGGCGGTGATTGGGCCGGCAGTGAAAAGTTTGAATATTTGAAAGATTATTGTGAGCTTGTTTATCTTGATAGAACACCTGGCATCAGCACAACGCAAGTTAAAGCCAACCTTGGCACAAACTTAGCATAAATTTTAAGTATCATTTTTTTGAAGAAGTTTTTGTGGCGGCAAGCTTAGCTTGCCGCCACACCTTTTATTGCTGCAAATGCTTGATGATAATTTCGCAATATCGCTGCGCAACATTTGGAGTGATTCCTTCAAAATATTTATTACAAAAATCAAGCCATGCTTTAAAACCTTCATGTTCATTTTGTGCAGCAACTTCCATGATTTTGTGCGCGTCTTTGCTTGCGAAGCAAATTGAACTGTCTCCCAAATCAATATTAAGCCCTGGCGATTTTTTATATTTGTCGATGTCTGGAACATAAAAAATGGTATTTTTGTTAAGCATAGCTGCATCAAAAGCTATTGCTGAATAATCAGTAATCACAGTGTGTGCAGCTTCTAAAACATCAATTGTTGCAAAATCATGCACGATATGAAGGCAGCTAAATTCTTCTTCCAAAGACGCAGCAGCATCATTTTCAAGTGGGTGACCGCAATAGACAAGAGTGCAATCCTGCGTGCACGCACTAGCTAAAGCATGCAAGTTGTCTTCAATCCAGTTTTCATAACCTTCGCCCTTGCGCAAGGTTGGCGCATAAATAATTACATTTTTTTCACCACATAAATATGGATGAGCTTCACAAGCTTTTGCAAAATTTTCTTTGCGAATTTTTGATGCATCTTCATTCAATAAATAATCCATACGCAACATGCCAAGCGGGGCAACTGCTGTTTTTGGATAGTTAAAGGCCTGTGCATAAACACTAATAACGCCAGGTCCAGATGCAGCAACAATATCATAATTTCCATGCATATGAGCTGCTTTTGCTGCAGCAGATGTGCGCCCAGCTGGTGTGTCTAAGCATTGATATCCAAACTTTTTTATAGCGCCCATTGAATGCCAAGTTTGCATAACAGCTGTTTTGCGTGGCTTTTTGGGGATTGAAACTGCTGGCACATAACCATCAACAATAATAAAGCGTGAAGTGCTTGCATAAAAAAGCTGCTTTAGTGTTCCCAAAATGAAAGCGCCTTTAGAGCTTTTTGTTTCAGGCTTACACAAACACATAACAACTTGTTTGCTGCTTAGATTTTTCAAAAGTTCATCGCGTAAAATTAAATAGCTTTCTGAAGGCTCACTTGACTGGCGCGACATTAAAACAACGCGCTTTTTAAGCGGAAACAGTCGAAAAATTGCTGCAATAATTTGCATGCATTTTGCTAGCAAAGCCACAACAAAGCCTTTCATGATAGATGTAAAAGTCAGATTGCAAGTATACCGCGATTTTTCAATGCAAGATGTGAGTAATGTGCAATGTGCGGCGCAAGGTTTGGCATAGTGCTTCTCTTTGCATTAATAACGGTAGGCGAAAGATTTGCCATGTCTGTGCTGTTCATTGTGAAGTTCTGAGTATAATAAGCCAGTTTATAATTAAAACGTCAAACATTGGAAATTATGAGTATTAAAAAAATCAAACGCAAAATGAGGAAAAGGGCAAAAAGAAGCCTTTTGAAATTTTTAACTCGCATGCCAAATGTTAGATGGCATATTCGTACATCCAGATGGGAACATCATCAGAAAAATTATGAAGAAATTGCGCGCGACCTGCCAATAAATAATCACATGGTTGTTTTTCAAGCTTTTGGCGGGCGTCAATATGCATGTTCCCCAAAGTCAATTTATGAAACAATGTGTGCAGACCCACGCTTTGATGATTGGACTTTTGTTTGGGCTTTAAGCAAGAAAGCCCGCGCTGAAATGGAAGAAGTTCCAAGTTTGCAACGCGCAGAAATTGTGACATATAGCTCAAGAGCCTATAAAGAAGCTTTGGCGCAGGCAAAATATTGGGTTTATAACAATAGAGTTCAAGAGTTTATTTATCCAAAAGAAGGGCAAGTTTATGTTCAGTGCTGGCATGGCACGCCGTTAAAGCACTTGGGTTTTGACGTCGATTCAAGCAAAGGCGGAGCCTTAAACACAGCAGATGAATTGGCTCGTCGCTTCAGGATTGATTCAGAAAAATGGACATATTTGCTTTCTCCAAGCGCATATACATCGCAGCATTTGGCTGATGCTTTTGGCTTGCCGCAAGAAGAGCGCGCAAGTGTTGTTTTGGAAGAAGGCTATCCGCGCAATGATGTTATTCGCAGAACTTTAGATGCAAGTGATGCAAAAGAACAGATTGACCAGCTTAAAGATGATATGAATCTTCCAAAAGACAAAAAAGTTTTGCTTCTTGCTCCAACTTGGCGCGAAGACCAATGTGACCCTTCACGCGGATATGTTGGAAGCATTCCGGTAGACATGGACGAAATGCAAAAGCAGCTTGGCGATGAATGGATTGTTTTGCTTCGCATGCATTATTACATTGCGAACAAAATTGACCTGACTCCATGGGAAGGCTTTGCATTTAATGTTTCTGGCGCGCGTGACATCAACAAGCTGTATCTTGTTTCTGATGCTTTGTGCACTGACTATTCAAGCGTATTTTTTGACTATTCAAATACAAAACGTCCGCTCATCTTTTTATGGTCAGACCGTGATCATTATGAAAATGACTTGCATGGTTTTTATATCGAGCTTGATAGCTTGCCAGGACCGAAGTGTAATGGCACTCAAGATTTGATTGACGAGGTCAAAGCTTTGCCAAGTTGGGAAGAAAAATATGGTGCAGACTATGCAAAATTCCGCGATAAATTCTGCCCTAAGGACGACGGCCATGCTGCAGAGCGCGTGATTAATCGCTTTATTGAAGAAGATTAAAGTGGCTTTTGCGGTCAGATTTTTCCGCGCTGAAAATAAAATATTTTGCTTGTAAACGCCAGCCAAATGTGCTGGCGTTTTTCACGATATCGTGATATACTGGCTCAAGCAGAAATACAAACTAAATGGTCGCCATGCCAGTATTATCAAAGTTTTAAAAGCTTCCGCCGTTAGAATAAAGTAAGGGGAAAGTATGTTTCATAAGATAAAAAGCGTATCTTCACTTCCTGATTTTAAATTAAGCGTTCAATTTTGTATTGGGGTTACGAAGATATATAACTTAGCAAAGTTGTTCAAAAAAATTCCTCAATTTCAAGATTTAAAAGACGATCCGGAAAAGATTAAATATGTTGTTGTTGATACGGGTGGCTATGGTGTTATATGGGATGATGATTTAGATTTATCCTGCGATGAATTATGGGAACATGGGGAAGAAGTCGATACTCCGTTTGATGGTCTTATAGCTCTTAGTGATGCAACGCAGCTTTGGGGCTTAAATGAAAGTACATTGAGAAAAGCAATATCATACGGCAAACTTGTTGATGGCGTTGATGTATGCAAATTTGGCAAACAATGGGTTATTTCAAGAGCAGCAATGGAAAGGGAATATGGTAAGGCAAAAATTTAATGGTCATTTTGTGACGATAGAGTTTCAAAATGAAAAAAGAAGAATAAAAAACGCAGCTAAGCATGCAAACAAACAAAAATAGTGGTAACTTAGTTTCACGCAATCTTTGAAATAGATTGATAGCAAAGAGAAAGGCAAGACAATGAAGTTATTTAAATTCATAGCAGGTGCAGTTGTTGGCGCAGGCACAGCGCTTTTGGTAGCTCCACGCACAGGCAAAGAAACTCGCGAACTTGTAGCTGGTAAAATTAATGATTTGACAGATGGCGGTGCACAAGAAACATTTGATCGCGCAAAGGAAACTGTAGCACAGGGCAAGAGCGCTGTTGTTGATGCTGTTGAACAGGCAAAATCTCAGGCAGCACCTGTTGCAGAAGATATCAAAATTCGCATCAATGAAGCACGCGACCGCTTGGCAGACCAAATTGTAAAAGGCCAAAGCCGCGCAAAGACTGTGGATGCAGACGTTTGCAATGCAGATGAATTTGATGAAGATGAAGAAGAACATGAAGACATCAAAGACATTGCTGCTGATGTAGCTGCAAAAGCTCAAGAAGCTTTGAAGGACGACGACGAAGAATAAATTTTTGAGGTAGCAAGTGTATTCTGTAAAAGAATTGCGCAAGGCGCGTATCTTCATCAAAAATAAAAAGGGCAAGGTTCACAAGCTTGGCCGAGCTTATGCGGTCGTTTTCCATCCAAAAAAGGCCAAGGCTGTTGGCCTAATTGTTAAGCGTCCAGATCTTCTTTTGATGATTAAGCGCAAGGATTGGTTTGTTGCGCTTGATTCATTGAAGCAAAAAGACAAGAACTTTGTTGTTGATGGAACAAATAAGGGCGCTTTTGGAGAGGCTGCGTTTAAGCGATTGGATATAGACTTCGACAGTTGCATTCTGTGGGAAGGCATGCCTGTTGCTACAGAAGGCGGCAAAGAACTCGGCTTAATTTCTAATGTTGATATTGATAAAAAGACTTTAGAAATTAAAAGCATTGATGTTTCTTCTGGAGGCATTGACAAAGCACTGGTTGGTGCGTCAACTATTGCTCGTGAAAATTTGCTCGGTTATGATAACGGCTGCATTCGAGTAAAAGAAGAAACTCCAGAGGCGCTTGGCGACGGTGGCGTTGCTGCAAAGGCTGGCGAAACTTGGGCAAAGGGAAAACATGCTGCAAGTGAAGCAAGTGCAAAAGCAGGCGATGCCATTAACAAGGGTGCATATAAGACTGGCCAGGCCATAGGCTCTGTGAAAAATGCTGCAAAAAAGCGTGGACTTGGTAGTGTCGAAGATGCAAAAAAGACAGCTGGCAATCAGTTGAAAAAGTCGCGCAATATGTTTAAAGAATTTAAGGAAGAATATAAAAAGGCATCGCGCGGCGAATAATATTAAAGCACTATGGCAAAACGACACAAGAAGTACGCTCATTCGCATAAAAAGAAGCAACAGGGAAACTGCCCCGTTGGTGTAATTGAAATCAAGCCGGAAGGCTATGGTTTTGTCGACACTGACGAGGGCAGTTTTTTCATTCCTGCAAATAGAATGGGTAGCGCGATGAATGGCGACAAGGTTGAAGTGCGCCCAAGGTCACAAAAACCTGCTGCTAATCAAAAGCATGTTGCTTCTGTTGTTCGCGTTCATTCCCGCGCAACAGAATATGTTGTTGGTGTGTTGAAAGTGCATGATCCACTTGCAGCTGTTGTTCCTCAAGATCCGCGTTTGCTGCATGACATTTTTGTCGACTTGAAGCAATGCCCGCAGGTCCATGATGGCGATGTTGTTTTGGCGCGCATAACTCAATATCCAAATAGAAGAGCGGCCGCTCAGGGTTATATTGTTGAAGTTTTAGGCGCAGAAGACGAGCCTGGAATGGATGTTGATATCATCATTCATAATGCTGGGCTTGCTACTAAATTTTCACCGCAGGCGTTAAAATTGGCAGCAGAAATTGCGCAAAATCCTGCCTATGTTGAAAAGCTGGATGCACAGGACAATTTGGGTGATTTAGGTTCGCGGCAAGATTTGACAGGGCGTGAAATTTTTACAATCGACCCTGAAGATGCAAAAGATTTTGATGATGCAATTTCTCTTGACCATGTGGAAGGCATGTTGCGCCTTGGTGTGCATATTGCAGATGTTGCTCATTATGTCCATTGGGACGACAGTATTGATATTTGTGCGCGTGATAGAGCTACGAGTGTTTATTTGGTAGACCGCGTTTTGCCAATGCTTCCTGAAGAATTGAGCAATGATTTATGCTCGTTAAAGCCTGGAGTTGACAGGTTGGCAATTACGTGCGACATGTATCTTGATAGCGCGGCACAGCTTCAAAAATATAAAATCTTCCCAAGTATTATTCGCAGCAAAAGGCGTTTTGCTTATACGGAAGTTCAAGAGATTTTGGATGGCGTCCATACTGGCACAGAGCCGCTTGCTCCAAAATTAAAAGAGATGAATGAACTGGCACATAAGCTGCTTTGTGCACGCCAAAAGCGTGGAGCACTTGACTTTGATGGAATAGAGCCTAAACCCATTTTGGACGAAGACGGGCAAGTGCAAGATGTGAAGATGCGCATAAAAAATGATGCAACTTCTATGATTGAAGAAGCAATGATTTTGGCGAATGAAACAGTTGCTACTCATCTGCAAAAGAATAATCGACCTTGTGTTTATAGAATTCATGAAGCGCCGCGTCCGTCAAATATTGAGGCAATCCTTCCAATAATTAAAGCTCATGGATTTTCAGTTAAGGGGCTGGCATGTGGCGAGCCGCATGTTTACCAAGACTTGCTGAATGCTGCAAAAAATACAGCAAGCTATGAACTTATAGAATCAATTGTTTTGCGAAGCATGGAACGAGCGCGCTATAGCACAGATGCTTTGCAGCATTTTGGCTTGGCGAGCGAGCATTATTGTCATTTCACAAGCCCAATCAGGCGCTATCCAGATTTGATGGTGCACAGGCTGTTGCGAGATGCACATGCTATGGAAGGGCAGCTTGATTGGTTGGCACAACATTCAAGTAAAATGGAACGCGTTGCTGAAAGCGCAGAAGCAGATAGTGTTCGTTTGAAACTTTGCGAATATGTCAGCAAATTTATTGGGCAAAAATTGCCTGGCAGCATTTCTGGTTTGCAAACATATGGCTTCTTTGTTCGTCTTGAATGTGGCGCAGAAGGTTATGTGCATTTTGACCCAGTCCGCGATGAATATCACAATTTCGATTCCAAAAAACAAGTGCTTGTTGGTGAAGAATCAGGGCGAACATATCGTTATGGCCAACTTGTGCGAGTTGTTGTTGAAGGCGTCGATTTGCGCTCGCAAAGCATTGACCTGCACCTTTGTTAAATCGCTAAATTTTAGCCCTTTTCATTTGCAAAATTTTTAAGAATTTTTATACCTTTTTGCCTTATTCTCGCTCTATTTTTGCCGCCTTTGGCATATACTATGCCGAGCCGTAAGCCACAAGATATTGGGGTTGCATAAGAGTGTTTTCCACTACATCTTGGGCTTTTTGTGGAAATTTGTGGAAAACTGCTTGATCTGCAAAATTAAATCCTGCAGCTTTTTCGCATGTTTATATATAAGTAACAAACGCACGAAAGAAAGTGAGCAAAGCATGTCAATTCTAAGCATTACAAAACGCGATGGCCGTTCAGTTCCATTTGAGGCAGAAAAAATTACAGCCGCGATTGATAAGGCTTTTAAAGCTTCTGGAGCTATGCAAAAACATGATGTTGCTCAACGCATTTGCGATGAGGTTGTTCGCAAAATTGAAGATGGCAAAATTGCAGGCGAACCAACTGTTGAAGGCATTCAAGATCTTGTTGAAGAAACCTTGATTGAAGACGGCTTTGTTCGCACAGCTAAAGCTTATATTCTTTATCGTGCTGAAAGAAATCGCAGCCGCGAGGTCAATTCTCGCCTTATCAAAACTCTTAATGACATCACATTTAGCAAAGCAAGTGAATCAGATGTTAAGCGCGAGAATGCAAATATCGACGCGGACACAGCCATGGGCACAATGCTTAAATATGGTTCAGAATCTGCAAAGCAATTTTATGAAATGTGCGTTGTTAAGCCTGAACATGCACAGGCTCATGCAAATGGCGACATTCACATTCATGATCTTGACTTTTATACACTCACAACAACATGCTGCCAGATTGATATTTTGAAGCTTTTTAAAGGCGGCTTTTCAACTGGTCATGGCGTTTTGCGCGAACCAAATGATATCGCTTCATATAGTGCTTTGGCTTGTATCGCAATTCAGTCAAATCAAAATGACCAGCATGGTGGCCAGTCAATCATGAACTTTGACTATGGCATGGCTGAAGGCGTGCGCAAGACGTTCCGTCATCGCTACAAGAAGAGCATCACAACTGCTTTTGAATTGCTTTGCGACATTACAGATGAAAAAGAAATTGCATCTTGCATTGCACGCGCAGAAGACGCAAGTGGCGTTTGGGCTTCGCTTTCACTGAATGCAAATTACAAGAGTGCTGAAGCTGCAGAATTTAAGACTGCATTTGACCTTGACGACGCAATGATTGAACGCATTCAAACATATGCTCACAAGGCTGCAACTAAAGATACAGAACGTTCAACATTCCAAGCAATGGAAGCATTCATTCATAATTTGAATACGATGCATTCGCGCGCAGGCGCACAGACTCCATTTAGCTCTATCAATTATGGCATGGACACAAGCCCAGAAGGCCGCATGGTTATAAAGCAATTGCTCTTGGCTACGGAAGATGGCCTTGGACATGGTGAAACTCCAATTTTTCCAATTCAGATTTTCCGCGTTAAGGAAGGTGTGAGCTGCTATCCGGGCGATCCAAACTATGACTTGTTCCATCTTGCATGCCATTGTTCTGCAAAGCGCTTGTTCCCTAACTTCAGCTTTTTGGATGCTCCATATAATGCAGAATTTTACAAGGGCACACCAGAAACTGAAATTGCATACATGGGCTGCCGCACTCGCGTGGCAACAAATGTTTATGACCCAAGCAAGGCTATAAGCACTGGCCGCGGCAATTTGAGCTTTACTTCTATCAACTTGCCACGCTTGGCAATTAAGGCAAAAGGCGACATTGATTTGTTCTTTGAACTGCTTGACCACATGCTTTCTCTTGTTGCCGACCAGCTTGATGAACGCTTGGAAATTCAATCGCGCAAGCGTGTTTATAATGCGCCATTCTTGATGGGGCAGGGCGTTTGGCTTGATTCTGATAAGCTGGCTTATGATGATGAACAGCGTGAAGTTTTGAAGCACGGCACTTTGACTACTGGTTTTATTGGTTTGGCAGAATGCTTGAAAGCTTTGATTGGCGAACATCATGGTGAATCTGAACGTGCGCAAAATCTTGGCTTGGAAATTATTGGTTACATGCGTCGTTATGTTGACAAATGTTCGCAGAAAAAGAAGTTGAATTATTCATTGATTGCTACACCAGCCGAAGGTTTGTCTGGCAGGTTTGTGCGCATGGATCGCGAACGTTATGGTGTTATTCCTGGCGTTACAGATCGCGACTATTACACAAACAGCTTCCATGTTCCTGTTTATTATCCAATCAGCGCTTTTGAAAAGATCAATATTGAAGCTCCATATCATGCTTTGACAAACGGCGGCCACATTTCATATATTGAACTTGACGGTGACCCGACTGAAAACTTAGATGCGTTTGAAGCTATCATTCATCACATGAAGGATACTGGCATTGGTTATGGTTCTGTTAATCATCCAGTCGACCGCGACCCTGTCTGTGGATATAACGGCATCATAGGTGACCGTTGCCCTAAGTGCGGGCGTGAAGAAGGCGACATTCCATTTGAACGCATTCGTCGTATTACTGGCTATCTTGTTGGCACATTGGAACGCTTTAATAATGGCAAGCGCGCCGAAGAACATGACCGCGTGAAGCACAGCATTAGTGTTGAAGATATTGCATCAGAAGAATAAAAATTGAAGCATAAATTTTGTGGGGTGCGCGAAGTAATTCGCGTGCCCTGCTTTATTTGTTGAATATTTGGCGGTGATTAATAATGGCAGAACTTGAAGATGCACAGGCTGCAAAAGCAGCAGCAAAAAGTGCGGCGTTAGGCTCGCTTGCTGGTGCAGATGCTGATGAAGAAAAAAATATCATAATTGCAGATGTTGAAAGCGAATCAATTGTTGACGGCCCCGGCTTTCGATTCGCAATTTATACGCAAGGCTGCCCACATGCATGTCCAGGCTGCCATAATCCACAAACGCATTCTTTTGAAGGCGGCACCGCTGTAAGTGCAAAACAGTTGTTGCATTTTGCTCATAAGTCACCATTGCAAAAGGGGATTACATTGACTGGCGGCGACCCGTTTTGTCAGGCAAAAGCGCTAATTCCTTTTGTTGAAATGGCGCGCGCTGACGGTTATAACATTTGGGCTTATTCTGGATATTTGTATGAGGAATTGTTGCAGATGGAAGATGCTTCAAAGTTGCTTGACTTGTGCGATGTCTTGGTCGATGGCCCTTTTGAAGAAGATAAAAAATCGCTTGAATTGAAGTGGAAAGGCAGCGCAAACCAACGCTGCATTGATTTAAATGCAACGCGTGAAGCTGGGGAAGTTGTTTTATTTGCAGACTAGCGCTTTTAAAATAATCTAGTATAATTTGCTATTCAATTTGGAAACATATAAGAGGGTATAATTAATAGCGCCGTGAATAAGGTTATAATTTCTAAGGAACGTTACGTACTCAATAAGGAGGGGAATTGAGCGTTAACGGTAATCTGACTATAGTTTTGCAAGCAGGTGGGGAATCCAAGCGCATGGGCAGGTCTAAAGCGACCGTTCCTTTTTTGGGTGAGCCGCTAATTTGGCGTGGCATTCACAGGCTTTTGCCCCTTGCAGATGAATTCATTATTACAACAAACGAGCCTCAAAATTTAGGCTTTTTAAATCGCCTAGTTGATTCCGGCGTAATTCGCTTAGTGCGCGACTTAGACGATGTGCGTGGTGCTTTGCATGGAGTCAAAACTGCCTTTAGTGCTGCAACAAAGCCTTTTGTTGCGCTTGTTGCATGCGACATGGTCTTTCCTTCCAGAAATTTAATTGCAGCAGAATTGAAATATCTTGAAGAAGAAAAGGCGGACGCTGTCATTCCGCGCACGGAAAATGGACACGAGCCTTTTCATGGTGTATACAGGCGCGATGTGTGTTTGGATGCTGCATTGAAGGCTTTGGAACGTGGCGAAAAACGCGCAACAGCTTGGGCGGGCGATGTTAAAACGCTTGACTTCACAACTGATATGATTGCAAAAGTTGAGCCGCGCGGTGGATGCTTTATTAATGTGAATACTCCGCAAGATTTAAAGCGTGTTGAGCAAGGCATTATCGACGAATGCATCGCTGAACGCGAAAAATTTTAATCGCGCCTGTTGTTATGCAAACTTCACCAATTTATGTGCCACAAATCGCAAATTTTTCTTGATTTGTGGCACATTCTGCTAAGCAAAAAGAAAACATGTTTTATCACAAGATGTTTGCACACGTAATATTTTGGCAATTTAAAAAAATCCTACAAATCAAGTATGGTAATTAAAAAATAGCGGTGCTAGTATCTCCGGCGGTTTTAAAAATCGATTGGAGCTGAGCAATGATGATTGGGCAAATTCTTGAAGCTGTAATGCTCATTTGTTTTGGGCTTTCTTGGCCTATGAATGCTTATAAAAACTACAAGGCGCAAACAGCGGCTGGAACTAGCTGGCAATTCCTTGGGCTTATAACATTGGGCTATTTTGCAGGCATAGCTGCGAAGTTTTTCACGGGAACAATAAATTGGGTCTTGGTTGTTTACTTTTTAAATGTTGCTTGCCTTGCTTTGAATTGGGCAATTTATTTTCGCAATAGAAAACTTGACAAGCAACGCGAAGAAATCGTTAAGCTTGAAGATGAAATGCTTGAAACAGCAGAAAATATTTTGCTTTGTTAATCGATAAGAAAATTTCTGTTAGCTTGCAGTTAATGCCTTGGTGCAATTGTTGTATTTTGCTTGACAAGACATTATAGATAGCTATATTATACGTATCTATAATATATGTAGCTATAATGTGAAGTAACTGAGGTTGTGCAATGTTTGTTGGCCGTGAAAAAGAGCTCGCTGAATTGAATAAAGCATACAACTCGCAATCTTTTGAGATGCCGGTTATATATGGAAGACGTCGCGTTGGCAAGACGCAATTAATTTCAGAATTCATTAAAGATAAACGCGCAATTTATATGCAGGCGCGCCGGACAAATTCAGAAACAAATTTAAAAATGCTAAGCCAAGCCATTTTGTCTGAGTCTCCGGCTGCATCTGGAGCAGGATATTCGAATTTTGATGATGCATTTAATGCTTTGGGTGAGCTTGCAAAAACAGAAAGGCTTGTTTTTGTAATTGACGAATTTCCATATCTTGCACAGTCATTTCCTGAAATAAGTTCGTTACTTCAAGAAAAGATTGACCATTTATTCGCGCCAAATACAAAGCTCATGCTTATTTTATGTGGTTCGTCTATGTCATTTATGGAAGAGCAAGTTCTTGGTTATGAAAGCCCGCTTTATGGAAGGCGAACTTTGCAGATTAAAGTTGAACCATTTGACTTTTTCACAGCAAAATTACTTTGGAAAAGCATGAGCAATGAAGACGCTGCGCTTTGCTATGGAATTACAGGTGGTATTCCTGCATATGCAGCAAAAATTGACCCAAAGCTTTCGTTAGAAAAAAATATTATTCAGCTTTATTTAACGCCGTCAGCTTATTTGTTTGAAGAGCCATCAAATTTGCTAATGCAGGAATGTCGAAACCCTGAGCAGTATGATGCAATCATCCAAGCGATAGCATCTGGAAAGTCAAAAATTTCTGAAATTGCTAGCACAACTTCAATTCCAGCGAGTAATACAAAATTGTATATAGACAAGCTAGCGTCGCTTGGCATTGTTAAGCGTGAATTGCCATTTGGTGAAACAAGCAACAAAAAAGCTGTTTATGCTTTGAACGACCAAATGTTTAGATTTTGGTTTCGTTTCATACCGCAAAATATTGGTCTAATTCAAAATGATATGGCTCAGATTGTTTATAAGCGTATAAAAGAGCTGCTAAATGACTATATGGGAAATGTTTTTGAAATAATCTGCGAACAATTTATTTATAAGCTAGCCCGAGAGAATAAATTAGATGTTTTGCCTGCAAGAATTGGTCGTTGGTGGGGGACAGACAAGCGCACAAAAACGCAGGAAGAAATTGATATCATTGTTGATGACGCTTGTGGGGCAAGCATTTTCTGCGAGTGCAAGTGGCGCAATGAAAAAACAAGTCATTCTGTTTTGGAAAAGCTGATGTATCGCAGTGAGCTTTTTCAAAGAAATGACAAAAGATACATGCTCTTTGCAAAAAGAGAATTTAGCGATGCCTGTATAAAAGAGGCAGCTTTGCGCGATGATAT
>CAVDAL010000055.1:0-2910 GCA_963606965.1 Acutalibacteraceae bacterium | reverse complement strand
GCGACATTAATTAAACACGCATGCCAACAAATTGTCGTTTTTGTCATAAAAATATGCAGCCATGATTTCTGGCTGTTCGCGAGCAAATTCCGCGCCATCAACACTGCCCATGATAAGCAATGCTGTTGAAAATCCTTCTGCATCAATTGATTTTTTGGCGCAAACTGTAACACTTGCAACATCTGTTTGCGCGGGATAGCCTGTACGCGGGTCAATAATATGATGATAAAATTTGCCTTCCTTTACGAAGCATCGTTCATAAATTCCGCTGGTCACAACACTTGCATTATGAACACGCAGCTTTTTCAGATTACGCTCAACCGCGCTGCCCCCAAGACAGCTGCTTGGACTTTTAATGCCAACAACCCAAGGCTCACCATCTTCGCGATTGCCCGAACACAAAATATTGCCACCCAAATTCACAAGGAAATTTTGCACGCCATTTTCTTTGAGTGTGCACCCAAGAGCATCTGCAATGTATCCTTTTGCAATACCGCCCAAATCAATTGATTGAACAGGCTCGCGCAAACGCGCATAGCAGCGCGTGCCTTCCTGCTTAAGCTCAATTTTATCCCATGCAACTTTTTGCATTGCTTCTTGAATTTCACCGCTGTTTGGCACGCGCTTTTCCTTAAAGTTCCAAAGCTCAACAAGAGGCGCTACTGTAATATCATAAAGCCCGCCAGTCTTGCTGCAATATTCAAGAGCAATCTCAATCAAATCATATGTGTCGCGCGAAACTTCAACCCACTGCCCACCAGAAGAATTTAGCAAGCCTATGTCGCTTGTTGGAATTGTGCGAGAAAATAAATTTTCATAGCGCGCGCACTCAGCCTGCAAGATTTCATGCAGCACGTCACATTTGCATTCCTCAGCGCAAAGCAAAAATTCAAGCTGTGTGTCAAATGCGTTCAGATATATTTTCTTCAAGTTTGCCCCTAAGACCTACTCTTTGCTTTTATTCTTCTGCAGGCGCTACAATCGAAGAATAATCGCGCCTTTGATGAAATATGTGCGCAACAACAATTGTCTTATTTTCAATGTAATAGAAAAACATATAATTCCCGACAAGAGCAGTATGGTATCCCAAACGCGCAAGCTCTTGCATTCGCGACAGTCCATATGAAACCTTCCCGCTGCAAATTAAATCGAGTTGATGCTCATAAGCATCTATAAACTTTCTTGCAGCAGATTTACTATTTTTTGAAAGATACAGGATTATGTCGTCAAGCTCATCATTTGCGCTTTTTAAAATGCGATATTTATAAGTCATATTTGGCTCGCAACTCTGCTATAGAATCTTTGCCGTCTATATGCAAGCCTTCTGCGCGTTCGTGTTCTGCAATTATCATTCGCTCCAAAATTCGATTTCGTGCTTCCGCTTTACGCAATTCATCAAAGTCCTTGCTGCGAACAACAACAAATTGATCATATCCGTTTTTTGTAACTGTTATTGGCTCTGGTGAATTTTCAACCAGTTGCGAAAAAGCAACAGTGTCTCGCATATCTTTTATTGGAACACAAACAGGCATTTTAACCTCCGTTGATAACTAACTTGATTATGTGCAGAATTATAGCATAATTTTGTACATAAAAGTCCATACTATGCAGATATCAACCCATGCGCTGCGCTACCTTTTACCAACAAGCTTCTTGAGACATAATATACATAAGCTTGGCACTGTCATAAACATTTATTTTTGATATCCCCATTCAAGCGAGCAACTTCGCAATTAATTCAAAAGCAGATATGTCACATTTTTGCGATATACTTTTCCACATCAAAAGCTAGGATCGAAAGGATAAAGATGTATTGTCCAAACTGCGGTGAGGCCGCACCTCCAAACTCTGCATTCTGCCCAAAGTGCGGCGCGAAGTTGCCAACCGATAATTCAGAGGAAGCTCAAGACTTGCAACAAGAAGAGCAAGAGCAAGCTGTAACAGAAGATGAAACAAGCAAAGCTGCCGAAATTTCTCTATCTGCCAGCAGTAGTTCTGAAGCAAAAGCCGGCGTATCAAATGCAGAAGGCGTCACAGCAAATGCAGAAATCCTTTCAGATGCAAAAACATCTCATGCTGACACATCCATAGATAGCACGGAAGGCGAACTTACAAAAGAAGCCAACCATGTTGGTGCATTTTCCAGCAGCGCACAAAGCGAACAGCCCAGCACAAAAGAAATATCCGAAAACGCAAACACAAATATCAACGTTGCCAACAATGGCAAAGTCAAAGAAAAGAAGCCCAAGAACAAAAAGGTAATTATTATCGTTACCATAATTGCTGTTATTGTGATTGCTTTGGCAGTGGTTGCCGGAGTTTACTTCATGAATGAAGCTAAGGAAGAAAAGTACGAAGAAAATCTGGAAAGCATTACATATAGCATGCTGCAGGGCGCTTCAGAGGCGGAAACTGCGGGCAACTTAATTAAAAGCGTTTGGTATAACTCGATTTGGGAAGAACGCGACTCTGAAACCGACCAATATACAATGGAGGATGGCGTATTCCTTGATGACTTCAATGACGCATTAAATAATCTGGAAAGCGATGAAGACTTTATGTACCAAATCGCCGAAATACAGTCATACCAAGATGATGTTGTCGCAAAAATGCAAGAAATGAGCGATCCGCCGAAGAAATATGAAACAGCTTATCAAGCCTTGCAAGATTATTATGATGCATTTATTTCGTTCACAAATCTTGTAATCAATCCAAGCGGAAGTTTGCAATCATTTAGCAGCGAATTCAATGATAGCGATGATGAAGTTTTAGATACATTCACAAAAATGAAATTATATCTTGAAGTTAGTGACGAAGACGACGGGCTATTAGATTAACAGTCAAAATTTATTAATGGCAGGCGCGGGCGATCGCATCGGCAAAGCATTCAATTGCAGCATCGCAATCGTT
>CAVDAL010000054.1:0-3387 GCA_963606965.1 Acutalibacteraceae bacterium | reverse complement strand
ATTATTTGTTCAACACAGATTGAATAACAAGTTCGGTGCGGTTTATCATATTTACATCGGATGCACCTGGATCATAATCCAAAATATAAACTTGCATTTTTGGATAGTCTTTAAGAAGCTCACGCATTTGTCCGCGAGCATAAGCATGTCCATTCAAGCAGCCAAAAGGCGCAATTCCAATAACTGTATCAATCCCTAACTTTTCAAAATATTCAACTGATGGAGTTAAAAAGTCTTGTTCATTTATGACTTTTTGCAATGGAACTAAAACTGGTTTGCACCCTGATTTTTCAATCCTGTCATAAACAACTTCATAAAAAAGTTTTGAAGTCATAATTGCTGAATTTCCGCACAAACCAATGCGCATACCTTCGCACGTCGCATCGCTTTTGCAAGAATCTTCAATGCTGCATGAAAGTGAAGCAAGTTCAGCATTGTTTATTTCAATAAGTTCGCAATTGTTATAAAGGCTAGCGCGCTTTAAAGAAGTCCTTAAAATTCCAGCCATGCTGACAGCACGGCATTCTTTGCAAATTTCTGGAACAATCAAAGCAATATTTTCATATTTATGATTTTGCAAATGCAAAACATATTGCCCAACAAGTGCCAAAGCACTTGCGCAAGCATCGTTGTCGACAAAGCCAGCACCAATTTCAACTTCTTCTTTTGTTATGGCGTCAAGGCAAATACATTCATATCCTTTGCTTTCAAAAATATGAACAAGCTGTTCAGACATGCTTGATACCATGTCGCATATCAATAAAGTTTTGTTCGGCTTATCTGAATTTTTCATATGCTTACCTTAAACCCCACTCCTATATGACCTGCAATAACTATATACTATTTTTTGTTGCTATTACGGGGAGAAAAGAAACAATATTTATGTATCGGCTTGGAATTGATATTGGGTCAAAAACAATAAAACTTGCCATTCTTGATGAGCATGGCAAGATGATTATTTCTGAATATAAACAGCATCGTTCAAAAATTAAAGAAAACTTGCAAGACTTGTTGCACAGCTTTGTTTGGCGATATGGCGACAAAGAAGTACAAGTCACAGTTACAGGTTCGGCTGGCATGCGTGTGGCTGAACTTTTTGATGTGCCATTTGTGCAAGAGGTCGTTGCTTTAAAAGAAGCTGTCAAAACTTTATTGCCAGGAACAGATGTGATTTTGGAAATGGGCGGCGAAGACACAAAGCTTGTCTATTTGACAGGCAAACCTGAACAGCGCATGAACACAATGTGCGCTGGTGGCACAGGTGGTTTTATTGAACGCATGGCTTCAATGATGGGCAAGCGTGCATCCGACATGAACATGCTTGCGATGGGTGCGAATGTGATATATCCAATTGCTTCGCGCTGCGCTGTTTTTGCGCAATCAGATGTCCGTCCACTGCTTAATGCTGGTGCTCGTAAAGAAGATGTTGCAGCAAGTGTTTTGCAAGCAGTTTGCACGCAGGCTGTTGCAGGTTTAAGCTGTGGCAGGCCAATCCGTGGCAAAGTTGCTCTTCTTGGCGGTCCTTTTGAATATACTCCAGCTTTGAAATTCGCATTTTGTAAGGTCACAGGCATTTCACAAGAAAATGCAATAATTCCAAAGGATGCTCATTTATTTGTTGTTCAAGGCGCTGCATTTTCAAAAATGAAATCTGAACCAATGATGATTAGCAGTCTTGAAAAGCGCGTGAAAGAAACATCATTTATTGCGCAAGACTCTTTAACAACTTTGCCGCCGCTTTTCCGTGATAAAAAAGAATATGAACAGTTTGTTGCTCGCCATAAAACACAGCGTGTTCCGCGCACACATTTAGTTGACGCTCATAACAATCTTTTCTTAGGGATTGACGCTGGTTCTACAACAATGAAGATTACGCTCATAGACGATACGGGCGCTATCTGTTTTTATGATTATGCTTGGAACCAAGGTGACATTACAGTTTCATTAAAGAAGATGCTAAATGAAATGTTTCGCAATCTTGGTGGCACATGGATTAAAAATAAAGTCATTCGCCGTTGTTGCATAATTGGCTATGGTGAACAATTTTGCCGCGCTGCATATGGCATTGACATGGGTGAAGTTGAAACTGTAGCGCACTTGCGAGCAGCAAAAGCTTTTGACCCGCAGGTTGACTTTTTGCTTGACATTGGTGGGCAAGACATCAAATGTTTTTATATTGAAGATGGAAATATCATCGATATTGTTTTGAATGAAGCATGTTCATCTGGCTGTGGCTCGCTTTTTGATAGTGTTGCGCGTTCAATGCGCAGAACAAAAGAAGCCATGGCAATTAAAGCGCTTTATGCAAAGCATCCAGTCGATTTGGGCACGCGCTGTTCTGTTTTTATGGATTCGCGCGTTAAGCATGCTCAAAAAGAAGGTGTGAGCCAAGCAGATATTGCAGCTGGTGTTTGTTATGCAACAGCTAGAAATGCGCTCTTTAAAGTTGTTCGTCAGCCAGATTTCACAAAGGTTGGCAGCCATGTTGTTGTGCAAGGCGGAGCTTTTGCAAATGATGCATTGCTTCGAGCTTTTGAAATTGAAACAGGAGTTGAGGTCATGCGCCCTGACCTTTCAAAAGTAATGGGCGCGTGGGGAGCAGCCCTGTTGGCTCGCGACTGGTGGTTGTCTTTATATGACAAGGATAGGCAAGCGGCGCTAAAAATTGAAACAACACTCATAAAGCCTGAGCATTTGAAGACATTGCGCATTCGTCGCACCGCAGCTACGTGTGGGCAGTGCACAAATAATTGCCAGCTGCAAATTACACGCTTGTTCGAAAGCAGAGATGACAAAGTTGGTCGCTCCTTCGTGCTGGGCAATAAGTGTGAACGTGGAGCTGCCAGCGCAAATGTTGACCATGAAGTGATAAAGCGCCCTCCAAACATGCTTAAAATTAAGCAAGCATTGCTTGGCAAATATGACAAGCAACAGCAGTTTGATAGTAAAATAAAAATTGGCATTCCGCGCGTTTTGTCGCTTTATGAATCATATCCTTTCTGGAAGACTTTTTTCAATGCTTTACAGCTTGATGTTGTTGCAGATGCAGAAAGTGATGAAGATATTTACCGCAGCGGAATGGAATGCATTCCTTCTGAAGGAGCTTGTTACCCGTCAAAGCTGCTTTTTGGCCACGTCGCTTACTTGCACGAACACGGAGCAAATCTATTTTTTGTCCCCAGGTCTACATCTGAGACAATGCGCGATGGTCTTCTTGGAATAGATTGCGGTGAAACTTCGCAAGAATGTCCACTCGTGGAACGTATGCCGCAAATGCTTAAAAGTAATATGCATGAAACTGTTTTGGATGGAATTGAAATTTTATCTGCTCATATCACAATGGCTGATAATCTTGATTCTATTGCGCAAAAAATGTGTGAAGCTCTT
>CAVDAL010000053.1:0-8430 GCA_963606965.1 Acutalibacteraceae bacterium | reverse complement strand
CCCGAATGCTATTGTCAGTCAATAATTTTCAAAATCAGCTTCTGAAGGGAAAGATAAAAATAAGTTGGTGTGGCTGCGCTCCGCGGTCCCAGGCGCTCAGTCCCGCAATTCAATTTTTTGTGCATCTGACTCACGAGTCACCCTTATGGTGACACCATGCCGTCTTAAGGGAATACTTGCGCGCCTGAACTTTCTTGTAAAATTTAACGCACATTTTACAAAGAACATCGCTTGATTTTGCAAATGCACCATATTCTGAATATAGTAATAAAGTAGGTTGACTATGCTCACCGCCCAGTTATATCAGGAGAGATTTTGCATGATGCGCAAAGCAAAAACACACGTCAAATACGTGGTGAAAATTAAATGAAACAAGCTATTATCGACATTGGCTCGAATTCAATTCGCCTGACGCTTTATGAAGTGAATGGCAAAAACTTTAAATCACTATTCAAAGAAAAAATAACAGCAGGTCTTGCTGGCTATGTTGAAGACGGCAAGTTAAGCATTGAAGGCATTGAATGCGCATGCTCCGCGCTGATTGAATTCCAAAAGATTTTGCAATTGCTTGAAGTTGATAATGTTGCAGTTTTTGCCACTGCATCCTTGCGCAATATTTCCAATACGCAACAGGTGCTGATATCTATCCATGACGCAACAGGCTATGTTGTTGATGTAATTTCTGGCGAAGATGAAGCCTTGCTTGGCTTTGCAGGTGCAATGCATGAACACAATTTGAGCTGTGGGTCGTTTACAGATATTGGTGGCGCCAGCACAGAGATTGTGACTTTTGAAGATGGCAAGCCAACAAGTTATGCAAGTTATCCTGTTGGATGTTTGAGCCTGTTTAAGAGCTGTGTGAAAAATATCTTGCCGGGCGATGGTTCAATTAAACGTATTCAAAAAACAATCAAAAACGGAATTAATATAAAAAAGAACTTGCAACAAAATGATGATGGCCGTGCTGCAAATGATTGCTGCATTACTGGCGAAAGTAAGCAGCTTATTGGCGTTGGTGGCACCGCGCGAGCAACATTAAAGCTTGCGTGTCATTACTTCAACAAAGAAAAGAAATCTAATAGCGTCACTGCGGAAGAACTTGATGAGCTTTGTGTATATATGTGCAGCACAGACAAAAGCGCGGTTGAGTTAATTTTGAAGCTTGAACCGGATAGGATTCATACAATATTGCCAGGCTTGCTAATTTTGCAGCATGTATTCCACAGCTTAAATATAAAAAAAATGATCGTTGGTAAATATGGCGTCAGAGAAGGGTATTTATGCCAAAAAATCATATAGAAAAATATCAATATATGCAAAATAGAGAACTCAGCTGGCTACGCTTTAATCAGCGAGTTTTAGAAGAAGCCGCCGATGAAAATGTGCCAGCTTTGGAACGGCTAAAATTCCTCTCTATCTTCACGAGCAACCTTGATGAATTTTTTATGGTTCGTATCGGCAGCTTGTTTGACATTGCCCACATGTTGCCAAATGATACAGACAGCAAGACAGGCTGGACGCCAAAAGAGCAGCTCAGTAATGTATATGCGCAAGTTCCTGAACTGCTGAAAATGAAGAAGAAAATTTATTCCGATCTTGTGCACGAACTTGACAAGCATGGCATTCATGAGGTGAAGCTGAGCAAAGATCTAAAACCAAATACACAAAAAAGAGTCAATAGATTCTTCACAATGGAGCTTTTGCCAGTGCTTTCTCCAATTTTGATTGGGCCGAATCATCCTGTGCCGCATTTGGCAAATAAACATCTTTATGCGATTGCGCTTCTTGAAAATAAAAAGGGCAAAAGCGCTGTTGGGGTCGTGCCAATGCCAGAAAGCGCTCCGCAATTTTTAATGCTAAAAAATGGCAGAAGCTATATTCGCACAGAAAATATTTTGCTGCATTTTTTGCCAGAAATGTTTGATGCTTATGAAGTGAAGGAAAGTTGCATAATCTCTGTTACGCGCAATGCAGACATCAGTTTTGATGAAGAAAAGTTCGAGGATAATGAAAAAGATTTTCGTCAGCAAATGAAGAAGCTTTTGAAGCGCCGCGATCATTTGGCTGTTGTTCGCTTGGAAATTAGCTGCAATGTTTCTGCGGATTTTGCAGAAAAACTTGCCGCGCTTGTGAATGTGGAAGATTCGCAGATTTTCATAGATGAATGTCCATTGAACATGAGTTATGTCTTTGGCTTGATTGACGAGCTGCCAAGCGATCTTTCTACGCATTTGTTGTATCAGAATTTTTCTGGTCGTTGGTCAGAAGACCTGCGTGAAGATCAGTCGATTTTGCATCAGGCCCAAACGCGCGACTTTATGCTTTACTTCCCCTATGACAACGTTGACCCATTCTTGCGAATGCTAAGCGAGGCAGCAGATAATCCGCAAGTTCTTTCTATCAAAATTACTATTTATAGATTGGCTTCTTCTTCAAAAATTGCACAAATTCTTTGCAGGGCAGCAGAAAATGGCAAGGAAGTTTTGGCATTGATGGAGTTGCGTGCTCGCTTTGATGAAGAAAACAATTTGGCATGGTCAAGGATGCTTGAAGAGTCTGGCTGCCAAGTTATTTATGGCACAGAAGGTTTCAAGTGTCATAGCAAAATTTGTTTAATTACGATGCGTTCTCACAATAGAACAAGCTATATCACACAAATTGGCACTGGCAATTACAATGAAAAGACAAATGCGATGTATACAGACCTGAGTATTGTGACTGCTAATACGCAAATTGCAGAAGACGCTGCTGCATTCTTCCGCAATATGCTTGTGAATAAGCTTGATGGCGAATATGAAAAGCTTTGTGTTTCTCCGCATGGAATCAAGGATATGATTTTGCGCGAGATTGATAAGCAAATTGAGCTTGGAAGCAATGGCTATATTTGCATCAAAGCGAATTCTGTTACCGAATGTGGCGTTATAAAAAAGCTTGCGCAAGCATCGCAAGCTGGCGTTGAAATTCAGCTCATTATTCGCGGAATTTGTTGTGTTTTGCCGGGCGTTAAAGGCTATACGGAAAATATTCATGTCACAAGTATTGTTGGACGATTTTTGGAGCATGCTCGTATTTATCTTTTTGGCCGTGGTGAAGATGCAAATATTTATATATCGTCTGCAGATTTAATGACGCGTAATTTGAACAGGCGCGTAGAAATTGCATATCCTGTGGAAAATGATACGTTAAAAAAGCAGTTGATGTGGTTGTTAGATGCACAACTTCGCGACACTGCAAAGGCTAGCGACATGCTCAGCGATGGCACTTATGTTCGCAAATTCAGCGATGAAGCTGACCCATTTGATTCGCAGGCATATTTTATGAAAACGTCCATGCATTCAAAAAGCGCAAAGGCCAAAAATAATGGCAGTGTTTCAAAAGCGATTGGCAGGCTGTTTGCAAAGCTGCTGAAGAAATAAGTAAGTATTCTCTTCGTGGGTCCTACAATACTTGTTTAAACTTTCCATAATCCTTGTGCCTAATTTGCAGCCGCCATGTTATCATGGAACAAGTTCTAAAATGAATGCTTTTTGCTAATTCTGCGCTAGGAGGAATCATGGAAAGAAAAATGATATTGTCCACCTTGGCTAAAGCTTCGCGTGCAAGCTTAGCTCTGTTTATTTCATTGGCAATGATTTTGTTGCTTGTTCCAGCTGTTCAACATTCTGAACAAACTGCTCAAGCTACAGAAGTAACAAGCGGAAATGGCATGGAAGTCAATTCAGATGGAGATGCTGTTGTCACCATTGCAGAAAAATATTCCACTTATGTAATGCGCGGCAATTCCACTCCGTATGATTCATCCCAAAGATTCAGCACTACAGAATCTGTCTATCAACCTTATGAAATTGGCATGGCAGGCACAATCAAAAAGCTTGCATATAATATTATTTCTGTCGACCCACTTGTAACATCAAATGTGAAAATCTATTTTGCAACTATTGATGACATGTCCACTATAGGCGGCTCAGGTGTAGATGCCAGCGAATTCACACTTGTGTATGAAGGTAAACCAACCATTGGTCAAAAAGAAGGTTGGGAAACTTTAACATTAACAAATCCTTATGAATATGACGGGGAAGGTTCTCTTGTAATTGCTGTATGCAAGAAGTCAAATTCTTGTTCCAATAATCTTTTCTATGAACAGTCCAGTGTTTCAAATTCAGTTGTTGCATATTACAGCCAAACTGTTGAAGATGAAGCAAGTATTTCAGAACATTCTTCATCAGCAATGTCTACATATGAAACTAATTACAGGCGTCCAAACATTCAACTTACTGTTACTCCGACTGCAGATCCAAATCCAGTTATTTCGCCAGAGCAAGAAAGCGCAATAATTGGTAATAGCATTGATATTACAGTGGATGTAAGCAAAGATATTGTTGGCAAAGCAATAGATTCTAAAAGAGTCAAGATTACTGGATATCAGTGGAAATATTATTATGAAGGCAAAGGCGTAACAAAAGAATTCGATAAGATTGCCTCGACTGCTACGAGTAATAAGTTTAAGTTAACAATCCCAGACGATTCATATACAGGCGCATCTTATTATGTTTGGTGCGAAGTTTCATATACTCTTGATGGCATTGCGAAAACAGCCGACACTACAGACAGCCGCATTACTTGTGTAACTGCTACTCCTGCAACAGTACCAACAGTCACAATTGCGGCAGATGGCGATGCATTCGTGCAACAGGACTATTCAAGTAGCGTGAAAATTAAAGTTACATGTTCTCCAAGCAAAGGCTCTGAAGGCGTTGGGAGTTATTCATATCAGTGGTACACTTGCGACAAAGATGGCAGCAATGCAAAAGCCATTGAAGAATCTGCATGGAAAGATGAATATGAAGTCGTGGCTAAAGTTGCGGCTGGCACTTATTATTACAAATGCGAAGTAACAAATACATTTGAAAGAGTAAAAACTGCTAAAGCAATGAGTCCAGTTATTGCTGTTGAAATTAAGCCTTTAGAAATTTCAACAGCGCAAGATTTGGTGGAATTTTCAGAGCTTATTGGTAAAGTGTCCAATTGGACTTATTACAAAGGCAGCACTGTTTATTTAACAAATGATATTGATATGTCTTCTGTTGAAAACTTCGCACCAATTGGTGCCTCAGGTTCTCTTGGTGGTAACGGTTGCTTCCAAGGCACTTTTGATGGCCAAGGTCACACAATCAAGAACTTGACGATATCTGCAAGCGGCAGACAGTATGCTGGGCTTTTTGCTCGACTGCCAGAAGGATCATGCGTCAAGAATTTGAAGATAGAAAATGCCAATGTCACTTCAACTTATGATAGTGAATATTCATATTCACAGGTTGGCGTTTTGTCTGGTACGGCAGAAGATGCAACCATTTCAAATGTGTCTGTAATGTCGAGCACTGTAGCAGCAGCTTCTGGCGCTGCTGGCGGTCTTGTTGGTTATATCAAAGAGCCTTACAACCATTCGGAATATCCGGAAGATTATGATTATGTTCCTATGTCTGAAATCACAGCTTCAAGTTTTTCTGGTGAAGTAAGCGTTGGTGAAACAGAAAATGGTGCTTGGGTTGGTGGCCTTGCAGGCGAATGCGAATATGGCACAATTTCAGATTCATATTCAACAGGAAGCGTTATAAACGAATCGACTAATGAAAATGTTTCAACTGCAGGTTTTACAGCAACAACAGGCGAAGAAGCAAAGATAAATAATTGCTTCACAAATGCAGAAGTCACAGGCCCTGGCGATGCACTATTTTGCTATGTTTGGTACAAGAATGTAAAAGTCTTTTCAGCTGCAAAGCCTTGCTATTATGAATTGTATGATGAAGAAGATAACGCTACTGGCGATAATTATTCGCCAAGCTCTTCACAGCTTATTCCAAAATATTATGCTGAACTCGCAAGTGCAGACTTTGTTGACTTGCTGAATTCTAAGGCTTCTGGCGGTGCGGATACTTTTGTTGCTGGCACAGATGGATATCCTGTTTTGGAATTCGAGGCAAGCACTTTGCCTGTTGTGAAGCTTAGTCCAAGCAGCTATGCCCCATATGTTAAAGCTGGCACAAAGCTCAGCATTACAGCGGACGCAAGTAAAGATGCCTTTGGCAATGATGCTGGCATGAATATTGAGTCGTATACATGGTTTAAAGCTGTGGATTCAGGCGAATCGCAAGCTTTAGGGACATCACCAGAATTATTTACACTTGATATTGGTGAAATTAGCGCTGATGATATTGGTAAATCTCTTGGTTATGTTTGTGTGGTTGGCTATGAAAAGGATGGCGTGTCTAACACAAGCAAAGTGGGAATTACAATCCCTGTTGTTTCAGACGCAGTGCCTGGTACACCATCAGAAGTTAAAGTTGAGCCAGAAAGTGCAACCGTTTTTGAAGGTCAGAGGGGACCAGAATTAAGCTGCACGTTTATGCAACCAAGCTCTGATTTTGGCGAAGCAAAATATCAGTGGTATACATGTAGCAAGGATGGTTCGAACAAGGAGCCTGTTGATGGTGCAGACAATGCAACATATAAGCCTGCTACGCAAAAAACTGTGGGTGAGGTATATTACACATGTTCTGTAACAAATGTGCTTGAAAAGTTCAAAACATCAGAAGAAATTTTTAGCAATGTAATTTGCTTTACAGTTGTGCCAACAGATATTAGCACTGGTGAAGAACTGCTTGCTCTTGCTGAAGCTGTAAACAGCGGCGATTGCACTTATGAAGGCATTACAGTCACTCTCAAAAATGATATAGATATGAGTGACATTGAGATGATCCCAATCGGAACAGCTGATGCTGACTTTTCTTACCGTGACAGTTCAAAAACGACAACAGCATTTATGGGAACTTTTGATGGTAAAGGTCATGTTATTAGCAATATGACTATTGAAAATTCAGAAAGCTATTATGCTGGCATGTTTGGCGCAATTTGGGGCGCTACTATTAAGAACTTCACCTTGAAGGATGCATCAATTAGCAGTACTTATGAAGAGGATTATTATGGTATGACTAACGGAGGCATTGTTGGCGGCATTGTTGGTTTTGCTAGATATCGCAACAATGATTATTCTTTAATTGAAAATGTTGGTTTTGAAGGCACTGTTATCTCTGATGGTTATGCCACAGATGTTGGCGGATTTGTTGGATATGCATATGGTGCCGATGTAAAATCTTGTTATGCAAATGCTGGTGTTCTTTTAGACGCATGCGATAATATTTATGGATATGTTGGTGGCTTTGCAGGATATTCTTATGTTTCTAAATTCTTGAATTGTTATGCAAATTGCGATGTTACGAATGATGCGAGCTATAGTGGTGAAGGAAGTTGTGATATTTATACAGCTTCGTTTGTAGGAAATTTGTACAATAATTCATATAACCCAATTAAGAATTGCTATGCAATTGGATCTTTGAGTGCGGTTGTAGAAGAAAATGCTTATGGTTTTGCAATGACCTGGGAAGGCGAAGGATCTGTTGGTGTGTTCAGTGCGAGCGAGCCATGCTATTGCTTAAGTGGCAATGGGTATGAAGGCGCTGCTGTTGACACAGATTCATTGGATGAAGGCTCAATTGTCGCGCTGACAGCAGATGAATTTAAGAGCGCGAACCTTGTTAAGAAGTTGAATGCGGCTGCTGGTAAAGGCACATTTATTGCTTGCCCTGATTGTGGTGCTCCACTGCTTGCTTGGCAGATTCCTGGTGCTAATGATGTTGAGCCTGCTCCTGTTGTAAAGGATACTCGTTTGGATGCTGGCAAAACAATTAAAGTTGGCAATCTTGTTTATACTGTTTTGAAAGGCAAGAAGACTGTAAGTGTTAAAGCTTATGCAAAAGCTAAAGGCAAGATTAAGAAACTGAATGTTAAGAGCAGCATTAAGGATGCAAAAGGCAATGTCTATAAAGTGACGCAAATTGCAAAGAAAGGTTTTAAGGGCTGCAAGAAGTTGACCAAAGTTAGCGGCGGCAAGCAGCTTGTGAAAATTGGGGCTAGCGCGTTTAGTGGTTGTAAGAAATTGAAGAATTTCACTTGCACTTCTAAAGTTCTAAAGACAATTGGCTCGAAGGCATTTTATAAGACAAGCAAGTTGACTAAGATCACAATCAAAAAGACCATCAAGTTAAAGACTGTTACAAAAGCTTTTAAGAAAGCTGGCAAAAATGGTGGCAAGAAGCTTGTTGTGAAAGTTAAGTCTTCCAAGAAGAAGGCGTATAAGAAGCTGATTTTGAAAAAAGGGAAGAATAAAAAGCTGATTGTGAAATAAAGCATTCGGGTGTTGACTTGATTAGCATCCGGCACTAACTCCGGTCATAGCTCGGCACCCGTTCCAAAAATTATGCGCTCCCGCTGCGGAACTCGCGACTAGCGTCGCTCAGACAGTCCTCGCAAAACCGGAGCGCATAATTTTTTACACTGCCTTCGCAGTATTCTCTTCGTCAGTGCCGGATGCTT
>CAVDAL010000052.1:0-3720 GCA_963606965.1 Acutalibacteraceae bacterium | reverse complement strand
GGATTACCTTCAATTGCGCCCTTTTCATAAACATTATTCACAACATGTTTGCATACAATTTCTTGCTTGCAATAATTCATTGCGATATCGAATGAAAGCAACAAGCCATCTGCCGTTGAAATATCTTTGTCTTCCATAGTCATTAACAAGCCGCTGCGCTTAAAGCCAAATTTTTCTGGATTGCCAATTGCACAAAACTGCCTATCCATGAAAGCTTTAACCTGTGCTGGATAGCTGTAATAATAAAGTGGGAATGCATAAATAATTGTGTCGCACCAGCCCAAGTCTTCCTCGAATTTTTGGAAGTCGTCTTTTTGCACACATTCGCCACCGTGCTTAAAGCAATATTCGCAAGCTTTGCAACCTGCAATTTTTGCATTGCCAATATCAATGCGACGCACTTCATTGCCAGCGCTTTGTGCACCTTCAATAAAAGCATCTGCCAACATAGACGAATTGCCGCCAACACGCGGGCTTGCGTGCACAACTAAAATCTTTGCCATTATTCTCTCCCTTTAGTCTTAAATTTGACATTGACACAAATAATACCCGCAAACACAAGAACAATGCCAATAAAGTTAACAAAAAGAAAAGTTTCATGGAAGAAAAATACACTTACCAAAGTTGCAACAATAAGCTCGATAGATGCGATGATGGAAGCTCGTCCATTTTCAACACCTTGCAAGCCGCGCGTATAAAGCATATATGGCAAAAGGCAAGTCACAATACCAATGCAGATTGTCCAAAACATGCTGCTTTTTGACGCAACAACAAGCTGTAAAGTCTGTGGCACGCCAGCGATCACACCAACAGCAATAGTGCAGAACAAAAAAGTATAAAAAGTGATAGTGTTTGCGCTATATCCGCGCTGGAGTGCCGCCTTGCTAAAAATGCTATAAAGCGCATATCCAATTGCAGAAAGCAAACCAAATACAAGGCCAGTGCCCGTAATTTGCACAGCGCCTCCGCCAACAAGACCAGTAGTCAACGCAGCACCTGCAACAATCAAAACAAGAGCTACAACTTTTTGTGCAGTAATGCGTTCCTTAAAAAATATAGCAGACATCAGCACAACAAAAATTGGGGCCATATAAAGCAAAACAGCTGCAGCAGAAAGGCTCATCAGCTGCATGGCTTGAAAATATGAAACTCCAAAAAGCGCCAAGCTTGCAATGCCGCTGCCCAAAAATAGCCACACATCTTTAAATTTAATGCGAAAAGCCGCTCTATCTTTAATGCACAAAATAATTGCCATCAAAATTAAAGCTACGCCCGTGCGCACAAACATTATCTGATTTTGTGAAAAACCTTCCGCTGTAATAAAGCGATTGCAGCCGCCAGTCAAGCCCCAGCATATCCCTGCTATAGCAATAAAAAAATAAGAAAGCTTATTGCGCATTTGCTTCTTTCCCAAGCAATGCAGCAATGCGCGCAGAATAAACAGGGTCTTCAATGCCGGCAACAGCAACATCTATTGTTGGAGCTTGTTCCCACAGTTGCTCGAGCCTATAAAAGTCGCGCTGTTGCGGCTGGAAGATGTGAACAACAATGCTGCCATAGTCAAGCAAAACCCAAGTTGATTCATCCAAACCTTCGCGGTTGAATGGCTTCATGCCACATTCTTCACGCAATTTATCTTCAATCTCTTCTGCCACAGCATCCACGCGGCGGTTGTTAGCAGCAGTGCAAATTACAAAATAATCTGTCACCTTCAAAAGCTCACTAACGTCTTGAATAACAATATCTGTCGCCTTCTTTTCATCGGCGGCGCGCGCAGCAACTAAAGCTGCATCTTTGCTTGAAATTTCATTACTCAATTTTATTGACCTTTCCCACAAGTGAATTTATAAAACGATATCGCATCTGCCCTGCTTCGACTTGTCGACAGGGTGAAATTTTTTAACCAGATTGTTCCATATTTCAAACGCGTCTGAATGAATACAGCGTTTGCGATTAACCAAAGAGCGCATGGTTTCGGCGTAAGTCTCGAAATAAATATTTTCAAGCGGCTCGACTCCAACCATCGCGCGGATTGTTTCAAGATCTGGCCTGTGTTCCGCGCTGCGCAGCGGCTCAATAGCATCTGCTACAAAAACAATCATATCAAGAGTACAAAGGTTGCTGCCGCCAAGGCTATGGTGCCAAATTGCGCTTTCAATTTCATCTGTAAGTTCTGGGAATTCGCGCCTTACAGCCTTTGCGCCTGTAAAAGAATGCAAAATTGGGAAGAGATATTCCACATTTTCCGGAACAGGAATATCAAATTCAGCCATGCGCGCTAATAGCTCGTCATCCTTATAAAGCTTGTCCCAATCATGCAGCAAGCCTGCAATTTGTGCATCGAATTCACTCGCGCCATAAATCTTTGCCATCTTCATAGCATAATCACTAACAGAATGAACGTGCGCAAGCCTTTTGCCACTCAAGCGTTCATCTACTGCTTTTGTGCAACGCTGCAATAATTCCAAATCTTCCTTCATAACTTCCTATTCTTTCCCGTTATATTTACATCTCAATTTTATTTATTCTGATACAGTCCATTTTGGCGAATATATTGCGCAACTTCTTCACAGGTCATGCCATCAATGCTCTGCCTGCGTGCAATGCGTTCGCGAATTTCTGTTGAAGAAATTGGCAGCTGCTTTGTGTGGACAAATTCACATTCAAAGCAAAAACCACGTTCATCCAAACTGCGCCTTTGAGCAGCCACAACATCATCAAAAGAATAGTCAGGGCGTTCAGTCACAATGAGCGTGCACATCTCGGATAAGCGTGAAGCATTTTTCCAGCTCATGATATGCGCAGCACAGTCGCTGCCGACAATAAAATAAAGCTCAGCGTCTGGATATTCAAGTTGCAATTCTTCAAAAGTATCGACCGAATATGTCACGCCTTCACGCTTAAGCTCGCGGCAGTCAAGCTCAAAGATATCACAGCCAAAAGCATCAAGTGCAATGCGCAGCATATCAGCACGCTGCTGCTTTGAAGCGCAAACTTCACCCTGCTTAAAATTTGGGTTGCCAGTCGGAATGAACAGCACGCGGTCAAGCCCGCATTCAACAGCCGCTTGCTGCGTTGGAACAAGATGCCCAAAATGCACTGGGTCAAAAGTGCCGCCCTGAATGCCGATCTTAGTCATCTACCACGCCACCTTGACTTTGCAGCCGAGCATCTTCTGCATCATCTTCTTCAAGCATTTCATTTATGCGACGCAAGCGATGATAAACAGCATTTTTTGAAAGCGGCGGGTCTGCATATTCGCCAAGTTCTTTAATGCTTGCACTTGGATGAGCAAGGCGCAGTTGTGCCACTTCATACAAAGAGTCAGGAATTGAATTGCGGTCAAAGCGTTCAAGCAAATTTTGAATGCTTGCAATTTGCTGCCCTGCTGCGTCCGACGCTTTGTGCGCATTTGCAATTTCTGCATTCACGCGGCGGTTTGTATCATTGCGCACAGATTTAATAACGCGGATTTCTTCAAGCTTAATCACGCTTTTTTGGGCGCGAACTAAAGCCAAAAATGAAGCAATATGGTCTGCACCCTTAATATAAATTGAAACCATATTGTGGCGCTTCTTCGTGCGCGCGACAATATCAAAACGCCTCATTAAAGCAACAAAGTCATTTGCCATTTCTTGCGAAGAGCTTGTTAATTCAAAATGAAAGTCGCCCCTTGGGTCTGCCAAATATCCGCTCGACAAAAATGCACCACGCAAATAT
>CAVDAL010000051.1:0-119489 GCA_963606965.1 Acutalibacteraceae bacterium | reverse complement strand
ACACTAAAGTCGCGACTTTCTTCTTTTAAAAGTCGCACAGGCTCAAGGGCACAAACTCCACAGCACGCATGAAGAAGAAGCTTTGACATTATTCACCTTTCGCATTATCGATGATTTCAAGCAATTTTTCTTTTGCTTCTTGCTTGCTTATCAAATTATCTTGGAATTGGCTGATTATTTCTTTTACAGTTTGCAGTTGATCTTTGCCGCCAGCTATTATTGCAATTAATGCATCAGTATTTGATGAATCAATCCCAATTGTATTCAATGTATCTTTTATGCTATCAAATGTTTGATCGCGCACGCCAAGTACGTCTTCCGCTGTTTGTTCTGCAGCTTCTTGGTTTTCAAATCCAAAGAAAGCAAAAGGAGATATGCCTATATGTTTGCAATAAATTCCAAGTGCAAAAGCAAGTAAAAATAGCAGCACAACAAGCGCAATTACAATTTTAATTATTCGTTTACCTACTGCTTTCACGAGCATATACATCTTCTCCGTTTCATAAGCGTCTTGCTTTGTTAGTATAGTCCTTGATAAGTATAGGAGAGTAAATGAAGACAGACGATTTCGATTACGACCTTCCAGAAAGTTTTATTGCGCAGCAGCCTGCTGACCCAAGAGATTCTTGCAAGCTGCTTGTTTTGCACAAAGACGGGGAAGTTGAACATAAGATTTTTCATGACATTATTGATTTTATAAATCCGCAAGATTTGCTTGTTATCAATGAAACACGAGTTTTGCCTGCAAGATTGTTTGGGAAAAAGCCAACAGGTGCAAATGTTGAAGTTTTGCTTTTGAATGAAGCAGCTGATGCACAAAATTCTGATAATGATCAAGTGTGGGATTGCCTTGTCAAGCCTGGCAAGCGTCTTAAAGTTGGAGCAGAAATTCAATTTTTTGACGAAGACGACTCCCTTGTTATGAGTGCAGAAATTGAAGGAATTGATGAAGAAAATGGTTCTAGAAAAGTCCATTTTCGCACGAATGAAGCAAGCTTCAACGAATGCATTCACAAATTGGGGCGCACGCCGCTGCCTCCTTATATCACAGAATATAAGGGTAGCGACGACATGTACCAGACAGTTTATGCAAAGACTGAACGTTCGGCAGCGGCGCCTACTGCAGGTTTGCATTTCACTCCAGAACTTCTTGCGCGCATTCAAGATAAAGGGGCACGCATTGCAAAGGTTGATTTGGAAGTTGGGCTTGACACATTCCGTACTGTTTCAGAAGATGATCCGCGCGACCATGAAATGCATACAGAACTTTATTCTGTGCCGCAAGAAACTGTGCGTTTAATTGAGGAAACAAAGCAAAATGGCGGGCGAGTTATTGCTGTTGGCACGACTTCTGTCCGTTCTTTGGAAAGTGCTGCAGCATCTGGAATTTTGCAGGCCTGTGAAAGAAAAGCAACCAAGTTATATATTTTGCCAGGATATGAATTTAAAGTTGTAGATGCTTTGATTACTAATTTTCATGTTCCGCGTTCAACTTTATTAATGCTGGTCAGCGCTTTGAGTTCACGTGAAAATATTTTTAATGCCTATGAAGAAGCAAAGGAGGAAGGGTATCGCTTTTTTAGTTTTGGCGATGCGATGCTCATCTTATAAATGTTTGAATTTGATTTAATTTGCAAAGATTCAAAAAGTGATGCCAGACGTGGTTGTTTCCACACTCCGCATGGTGATATTCAAACTCCAATTTTCATGCCGGTAGGCACTGCTGCAACTGTTAAGGGCTTAACAAATCAGACTCTTGAAAGTTTGAATGCTCAAATTATTCTTGCAAATACTTATCATTTGTATTTGCGCCCAGGCTGCGATATTTTAAAGCAGGCTGGGGGAGTTCATGGTTTCATGAACTGGCAGCATCCTGTTTTGAGTGATTCAGGCGGCTTTCAAATTTTTAGTCTTGCAGACACTTTGAAGATTGACCCTGAAGGTGTGAATTTCCGCTCAATTATTGATGGTTCAAAACACAGGTGGACTCCTGAAGATAATATGCGCATTCAAGAAGCGATAGGCGCAGATATTATTATGCAGCTTGACCAGTGCACTCCTTACCCTTGTGATAAAAAGGATGTTGCTGCTGCTGTTGAGCTTTCTGCAAATTGGGCAACAAGGTGCAAGGCCGCCCATACAAGAAAAGACCAAGCTCTCTTTGGTATTGTTCAAGGCGGAGTTCATTTAGATTTGCGTCTTGAATCTGTGCAAAGAGTTTCAGAACTTGATTTGCCTGGTTATGGAATTGGCGGCTATTCTGTTGGCGAAGACCATGAATTGATGTTTGAAAGCTTGGGGCAAGTCGCGAATGCCTTACCGCACAATAAGCCGCGATATTTGATGGGCGTTGGCAACCCAACAACTTTGGTACGCGCTGTTGGAATGGGTGTTGATATGTTTGATTGCGTTTTGCCAACTCGCACAGCCAGAATGGGAACAGCATTCAGCAGTCAAGGCAGAATGAATATGCGCAATGCAAAATATACGGATGATTTTTCTCCGCTTGACCACGAATGTACATGCCCAACTTGCAAAAATCATACGCGAGCATATATTAGGCATTTGATAAAATCAAATGAAATGCTTGGTGGAATTTTGCTGAGCATTCACAATATCCATTTCTTGCTTGATTTAATGCGTCGTGCGCGTGAAGCAATCGAGGCAGATTCATACGCAAGCTTTGTTAATGACTGGATGAATTCTCCAGCTGCAAACGACTATTAGGAGCGAATTTATGTTAGTTGCTTTAGCGCAAATGAATGCAAAAGTAGGCGACCTTGGCGGTAATGAAAATGCAATGCTTTCTGCTGCATATTCTGCACAGGAACAGGGCGCAGACTTAATTATATTTTCTGCCCATTGCTTGACAGGCGCTCCGTTGGAAGGGCTTATTGAAAATAAGAATTTTGCTGCATCTGCTGTTGAGCATGTTGAACAATTTGCAAGTATTACTCCAATTCCTGCAATTGTTTCTTGCATTATAGAAATTGAAATTGAAGATACGGATGAGCACGTAAATGCGCCTGGCTTGTTCTTGGTTGCCGACGGCGAATGTCAATTTTTAGGAATTCCGCAACTTGAAGATGATGATGCTTGCCTTGTTCTTGAAATTGAAGATTTGAAATTTGCAATTCTTATGGAAGAACATTTTGCTCCTGAATGTGAAATGGGAGAAGTTGATGTCTTTGTTGAAATTGTTGCAAATTATTTCGAAGAAGAAGTTGCTTGTCCTGCAGCGCGTGGCGAGCTTGACAGAATTCGTTCAATTTGCCGCACTTCTCATGCAGATTTTGCTTATGTTAATCCTGTTGGTGTTAATGATGGTAATGTTTTTTCTGGTGGAACAATGGCTATGTGTTCTAGTGGTCAAGTTTGGCATTCATGTGCAATTGATACTCCAGAAATTCTGATTTTCGATACTGATGTTGCTCAGCTTGATGCTGCAAAACATAATGATGATCAATATCTTTTAGATGTAAATGCTTGCAAGTGGGATCTATTGACTCTTGCGATAAAAGATTATGTACAAAAAAATAATTGCAAAGATGTTTTAATTGCTCTTTCTGGTGGAATAGATTCTGCAGTAGTCGCTACTTTAGCAGTAGATGCTTTAGGCTCAGATAATGTTCATGCGCTATTTTTGCCTGGACCTTATACTTCTTCAGAATCTTTTGAAGATGCATATGCTGTCGCTGACAATTTGGGAATTGATTTAAAGACTATTTCAATCAATGACATTTTTAATGCATCAAAAAATACAATGGAGCAGGCTTATAAAACAGAGTTCAATGGTGTTGCGCCAGAAAATTTGCAGGCACGCATTCGTGCAAATATCTTGATGGCTGTTTCAAATATGTATTCTTATCTTGTTTTAAATACTGGGAATAAGTCTGAAGCAGCAATGGGTTTTACAACACTTTATGGCGATTCTGTTGGCGCATTTGCTCCTTTGGGCGATGTTTATAAGATGGAAATTTATGATCTTGTTGAATATAGAAATTCAATTTCTCCTGTAATTCCAAAGCGAATTGTTGAAAAGGCTCCAAGTTCTGAACTATATGAAGGAGCAAAAGATAGCGACAGGCTCCCGCCATATGAAATTTTGGATTCAATTTTAACTGCATATATTGATGCTGGTATGTCGGTCCAAGAAATTGTCAATGACGGCTTTGATTTAGAGACAGTAAATTTTGTCATCAAATCTATTAAAGATAATGAATTTAAACGCAGGCAAGAACCAACATGTCCGCATTTGGATGGCAATTCGTTAACACAAGATAGAAACTGGCCAATCACCAATGGCTGGATTGATAAAATGTAATTGATTTTTTTGCGCTTCTTGGCGTTAAAATATGCTTTGGCAAAATCTTTATATTGAAAGGAAAATGCAATGCCACAAATTACTCGAGATGATGTACGTGTACCAGCAGATGTTATGCCGGAGTCAAGGGAAGTTTATATTGACAACTATATGGCTGCGACTCGCGGCACAGGTCGTTTAATGTTATTTGCTTGCGATCAAAAAATTGAACACCTTAATAAAGATTTTTATGGTGAAGGCATCGATGCAGCCGATGGTAATCCACAACATCTTTTTGAGATTGGGAGCAAGGGCGTTTGTGGCGTTTTAGCTGGTCAGCGTGGTTTAATTGCTCAATATGCTAATGATTATCCTGAAATTAATTATCTTATAAAGATGAATTCAAAGACAAATCTTGTTAAAACTGCACAGCAAGATCCTTATTCTCCACAGCTTTGTGATCTTGAAGCTGTTTTGGCAATGCGAGAAGCTGGCGTTAATATTGTCGGCCTTGGATATACAATTTATCTTGGTTCTGAATATGAACCTCAAATGCTTGCTGAAGCAGGAGAGTTAATTGCTGAAGCTCATGCTGAAGGTTTGATTGTTGTTTTATGGATTTATCCTCGCGGTGCAGCTGTTACAGCTGAAAAAGATGCAGATTTGATTGCTGGCGCTGCTGGTGTTGCTCTTTGCCTTGGCGCTGATTTTGTTAAAGTTAATCCACCTGCACCAACAGATGACGCAACAAGTGCAGAACTTTTGAAGCAAGCAAGTCAAGCTGCTGGTCGTTGTGGTTTAGTTTGCGCTGGTGGATCTACTGTTGATGCTCATACATTCTTGTCTCAGCTCTATGATCAAATTCATATTGGTGGTGCAGACGGCAATGCAACAGGCAGAAATATTCACCAACGCAGTTTGGATGAAGCTGTCCGTTTAACAAAAGCTATTTCTGCAATTACTCTTGCAGATTATGATGTTGATGAAGCAATGGATATTTTTGAAGGAAAAGAAAACTTTTCTCTTTAATTTTGTTTAATTTATTGCTTTGTTTAAAAGCGGGTGGTGGCGCAGCTTGGTAGCGCACTTGACTGGGGGTCAAGGGGCCGCAGGTTCAAATCCTGTCCACCCGACCATATAAAATGTTGATGTGGCTCGTGCAAAAAACCGCACGAGCCACTTTTTAACACCATCTATTTAGTTTAAGTATTATAAAGCTGTGCCTTTACTTGGTATAAACAAGTTTGTCATGTCAGCGTTTTCCATCTTTAGAAGTGCGACTTTTTTGTCTATGCCACCTGCATATCCAGTCAAACTGCCATTTGTTCCAACAACTCTGTGACAAGGGATAATAAGCGATATTGAATTGTGTCCAACAGCACCGCCAACAGCTTGAGCAGACATTCTTTTAAGCCCTCTGCGTTTTGCAATTGTTTGTGCAATTTCACCATACGTCATTGTTTTTCCATATGGGATTGTTAACATAATTTCCCAAACTTCTTTCCTGAAGCTTGAAGTGCGCATATTAAGAGGGGGAGTGAAGTCTGGAACCTTCCCACTGAAATAAATATCAAGCCACTTAATTGTTTCATCAAATATTGGCAAAGATTTTTCTTCTGTATCTTCATTTTTTATGGCATCTGCAAAATACTTTTGCTCGTCAAACCATAAGCCTATCAAGCATTTGCCGTCGCTTGCTATTGTTATTCCGCCTAGAGGGGAGTCATAATGATGAGTGTAGTCCATGTTGTAAAACAACTCCTTTATAAGTTGCATTTTTTAAATTTGCTTAATAATTGCTTTGTCTTATTATAAAAGAACAAATGTTCTTTTCAAGATTTTAATTTAAATCTGCTAAAAATTTTAAAGTTACCTGCGGTTAACAGTTTATTTATGCCGTTCACCTTTATCTACTTTTCTTATAAAGCTTTATCATATAAACTGATAATGTTCAAATTATCAGTTTTTGTGATAAAGATAGGAGAAGATTATGACAGAAGAGATTAAAACATTGAAGCAGTTTAAAAAAGCAACAACACTTGTGAACAGGGCTTTTCACAAAAATGGACCAAAGAGTTTCAAGAAGGGACAAGGTGCTTTAATCAAAGTTTTGCATCATAAAAATGGTGAAGCAAACTCTCGCGAACTTGTTGACATCTTAAGTTTTAACAGAAGTGAACTAAAAAGAATTGTTCGTAAAGCTCAGCGTTGTGGTTATGTTGAAATGAAAGATGCTCAAGATGCGTACGGCTATAATGTCGTATTAACAGAGCTTGGCTCAGCAATTGCAGAAAAGCGATGCAAAGCACAAGCAAAGGTTGCACAGGACATTATGGGTGCTTTAACTGAAGAAGAATTAAAGACGCTTAATGAATTGACTGACAAGCTGATTACTTCTTGCAAAGATCTTGGCGCACATGGAAAGCATAAGAATTCTTCATGCAAAGAATATCGCAATGGATCAAAGCGTTATAGCAAATGCGCATAAAATTTAATCTATTGCTTTAGCTTTAAATCTTTATAGCTTTCTACAGATTTAATTATCGGCGGCCGCTTTTGCAGCCGCCGAATTCTTTCTTCAATGAAATTTCACAAATTATAACTTTAGATGTTATTCATAAAGTATATACTTGCTTATCATAATTCATCCACTATATAGGAGTTTTGTTTTGGATAAGAACTTGCAGCTTAATACTAAAATTCATGGATTTACATTGATAGATATTGCTGATGCGCCTGATGAAGGTGGCACTGCTTTTTTATTTGAACATGAGGAAAGCGGAGCAAAATTATTGTTCCTGAAAAATAACGATAATAATAAGTCATTTAGTGTTGGGTTCAAAACACCGCCAAAAGATAGCTCGGGCGTATTCCATATTCTTGAACATTCTGTTTTGCAAGGTGGCTCAAAGCATTTTCCAATAAAAGATCCTTTCACTGAGTTGCGTAAAACTTCCATGGTGACATTTATAAATGCTTGCACTGGTCAAGATTCGACTTTTTATCCGGTTTCAAGCACAAATGAAAAAGATTTGCTTAATTTAATGGCTGTATATTTGGATGCAGTTTTTTATCCAAATATTTATGATAACCCTGCGATATTTTTACAAGAGGGCAGGCATTTTGCTCTTCAAAATGATGATGATGGCCAGCATTTGAGATGTTCGGGCGTTGTATATAATGAAATGAAAGGCGCGTTAAAGGATGCCTTTACAATTCTTATAAATAAATCAAATGAAGTTTTATTTCCGGATAATGCTCTTGGATATATAAGTGGTGGTGAGCCTGTTTCAATTCAAAAATTAAGCTTTGAAGATTTTAAAGACGCGCACGCTCGTCATTACTGCATAGATAATTCATTCATGTTTTTGTATGGAAATATGGATATTGATCGCTTTTTAGCATTTATCAATGATAAATATCTTTCTCCAATAATTTCTGAAAATAGACCTGCAGCAATGCCTAATGCATTTATTAAGCAAGAAGCTGTTAAAGCAGAAAATATTGAATGTTATGCAGACATCGAGGAAAGCGAAGCTTGCGCTTGCATTGCACTTGTAATTAATGATTTGAATTATGAAGAAAAGCTAGCAATGCAAATTTTGGCTAGCGCTATTGGTGGTTCGCGCGGGTGTCCGCTGCGTAAAGCTTTTTTGGATGCTGGCTTAGCTAATGATGTGAGCATTCTTTATTATCCGCAGGATCAAGGGATTTTCTATATCTTTTGTCATGGAATTAACATGGACGCAAAGCGCGAAGCCTTTATGGATGTTTTGATGTCTGAATTAAAACGCTTGAGCGCTAAAGGTGTGCCGGAAAGATGCTTAAGTGCTGCTTTATCATCTGCAATTATTCATTTAAGAATGGGCTCAAAAGATTCAAATGATGGCTTCAGGATTGCATCTGAACACATGTCATATTGGCTTAATTGTGATGATAAACCAACAGTATATTTTAATGATTCGATGCTTTTAAAATCTTTCAAGGGAAAGGTTGGAACAGGCTTTTTTGAAGAATTAATTTCTTCAAAACTTTTGACTTGCGAGCATTTTGCATCTGTCTTTTTGCTTCCAGGCGATGATACATCTGCCAGTGATGAAAAACTAGCATTAGATAAGACTTTTGCAAAGATTAATAATACAAAATGCCTTGAAAAGCTTGAAAATGACTCAAAGGTTGTGGAAGATTTTCAAAACAAGAAAAATACTATAGATGATTTAAAATGTTTACCAAGAGTTGAAGTTTCTGATCTTGCTAAGCAGGGTAGAGGCTTGCAATTTATATGGAAAAAAGAAGGGGAGACACCCTATTTAATTCATGATATTGATACACGAGAAATGGTCTATATTTCGAAATTTTATGATTTTTCTTCATTAAGTTTGGAAGAAAATGCATATTTAACATTGCTTTGTTCATTGATTGGAAAGCTTGAAACTTCAAAACATAGCTCACTGGATTTAGAGCTTTTGCAAGGGGAAAAAATTGCTGATTTGTCAATTATGCAATGTTGTGACCATAATTTATTGGATATAAAAAAAGATAGTGTAACTCTTGGAGCTAAGATTACATATCCAAGAGAAGAAGTTGATGCTGCAATTGACTATATTCATGAAATTTTTGCTGATACAAAATTTGATGATAAGCAAAAAATCATGATGATTTTTATTACCAGAATGAACGCATTTAGGCTTAGTATTATTTCAAATCCTTTAATAATTTTGAGTGCAAAGATTTTGACTTATTACTTTAAAACTGCTGCAGTTACTTTACATTATTTGCTAGATTCCCATAAGATTTTGAAGGCTTTGAACGAGAATAATTTTGAAAATTTAGATGATGCTATTGAAATCTTTAAAATGCTTCAAAGCAAAATTGTTTCTGCAAATTGTGAATGTATTTCTTTTGCTGGGACAGATGAAGATTTTAAAAATTATTTGAACACGGAAAATAAATATGTTCTTGCAAATGATAGTGGAAAGCAAAAACACGCAGATAATAGCATCTTTAATGAAGTTAGTTTAAGTACAGAAAATGAGGCATTTATTTTGCCAGCAGATGTTGCTTATATTGCGGCTGCTTGTAGATTTGATTTTGATGTGTTAGATAGCGAACAGCTAGCGCGAAAAACTGGCGTTTGGAGAGTAGCTGCAAAAATACTGTCTCTTGAGTATTTATGGAGTGAAGTCAGAATCAAGCGTGGCGCTTACGGAGTCAACTTTAGTGTAAACCATGAAGGAGTGGCTTCATTTACGGCCTTTAGAAGCCCTAATATTGATGAATGCATACAAATATTCAAAGAAGCTGGAAAATGGCTTTCAGAATGCAATCTTACAAAAGAAGAGCTTGAAGGTTATATTACCCGTGCTATATCAAATATAGATAAACCTCAAAAGCCAGATGGAATAATAGAGAAAAATCTTTCGTTTATCAGGAATGGATATAGCGATGATTATCTTTCTGCAAGACGCAGAGCAATCTTTGATATAAGCATAGATGATATACATCAATGTGGCGCAGAGCTTATTGAAGCTTCAAAAGATTTGAAAGTTTGTGTAGCTGCTAATAAAGAAATGATTGATGCATCTGCATATGACTTTACATTAAATACTATTTTCGAAAGTTAAGAAAGTTGCAGGTAAAAGGTATAAAAAGCGATTTACAGCTGTCCTATATTTAGATTAAAAAATCTGATAATCAATCTTATGGGAAGTTAAGAGTTAGAAACTTTGATACCGTTCGCCATGGAATTTCTTGACGCAAAAACTCTATCTGTGTAATATCTCGTCCATCAGAAGTTTTTATTTATTTACGAAAGGAGTGCAATCGTGGAAAGCAAATCATCATTTGCAACAATTTCATTGAACATGTGCATGATGATGCGAATGCCCCTCTGTGGGCATGCTGAATATCTGCTTTCTGGCGATATGCGCTAAGTCGTATCTCTTTACATAAGGTCGTTTTAGAAAGCAGGGTTTCCCTGCTTTTTTATTGCCAAAAAAGCCTCACTCAAAAATTTAGTTATTTAGATAAACTCTGCGGAAATGATTTTTCCGCATAAAATAAGAAAAGGATTTTTATCATGAAAAAGAAAAATACATTTAAAGCTTTAATTTCAATTTTTTGTTCAGTAATACTTGGCTCTTCCCTATTTTTAACAGCTTGTGGAAATTCCGAAAATGCAGCCCCAACAGACGGAAGTGATTCAGATAAAACTATTACGGTTGCAGCAAGCCCTACTCCTCATGCAGAGATTTTGAATGGGCCTGTCAAAGAAATTTTGGAAAATGAAGGTTGGACTTTGGACGTTAAAGAATTTACTGATTATGTACAGCCAAATACTGCAACGCAAGAAGGCGAAGTTGATGCGAATTATTTCCAGCATCAACCATATCTTGATACCTTCAATGAAGAGAAAGGGACAGATCTTGTTTCTGTAGCTGCTATCCATTTTGAACCTCTTGGAATTTATGCTGGCAAAACTTCTTCCATTGACCAGTTGCAAGACGGTGCAACAATTGCAGTGCCAAATGATACGACTAATGAAGCTCGTGCATTGCTTTTGCTTGAGCAAGAAGGTCTTATTACTTTAAAGGATGGCGCAGGTTTGACTGCAACAACTAAGGATATAAGTTCTAATCCAAAGAATTTAAAATTTGAAGAATTGGAAGCAGCTGTTGTCCCTACTGTTTTGGCAGATGTTGATTTGGCTTGCATAAATGGAAATTATGCTTCAAGTGCAAATCTTGATTTTAATAATGCTTTAGCTACGGAAGCTGCAGATTCAGAGGCTGCAAAGACTTATCAAAATGTCTTGGTTGTTAAGGCTGGTAATGAAGAAACTGCAAAGACAAAAGCTTTGGTAGCTGCATTGCAATCTGATGAAGTTCGCGACTTTATTAGTGAAACATATGGAAAGTCAGTAGTAGCAGTCTTTTAAATTTGATGAGGTTTTGCAAATGATTGAATTAATAAACGTATGTAAAACCTACTCCAGCAAAAAGGGTTCACATTGTGCTTTGCATAATGTGAACCTCAAAATTAATGATGGCGAAATTTATGGAATAATTGGTCAATCTGGAGCAGGAAAATCTACATTAGTGCGTTGCATTAACTTGCTTGAACAGCCAAGCAGCGGCAGGGTTTTAATTGATGGCAAAGACGTAACTTGTTATAAAGGGACAAAGTTAAGGGATTTGCGAAAAAATATTGGGATGATTTTTCAGAATTTCAGTCTTTACCAGCAAAGAACAGTTCTTGACAATGTACTCTTCCCTTTAAAGATTAATAAAGTTTCAAAGAGTGATTCTTTGCGCCGAGCAATTGAGCTGCTTGACATTGTTGGCTTGTCTGAAAAGATTGATTGTTATCCCAGCCAGCTTTCTGGTGGACAGCAGCAGCGCGTTGCGATTGCAAGGGCTCTAGCTAATAATCCCAGCGTTTTGCTTTGCGACGAAGCAACAAGTGCTCTTGATACTCGCACTACTCTTTCGGTTTTAAAGCTTTTGCAAAAGATTAATAAAGAGCTCGGTGTCACGATTATTTTAATTACGCATTCTCTTGCTGTAGCGCGAAGCATTTGTACTCATATAGCTGTTATAGATGAAGGCAAACTTGTTGAAGAAGGCCCAACATTGCAAATTTTAAACAATCCAAAAAGCAAAGAAGCTCGTGAGCTTGTTGAATATGATAGATTGGCGGTGTAAGTAGTTATGGAATTCTTTTCTGAATTTATAAATGAATATGGCGAGCTATTTATAACTGGCACATGGGAAACTATTATAATGACTTTCATAGCAACATTGTTTGCTTATATTATTGGCACGCCAATTGGAATTTTATTAATTCTATCTGCACCAGATGGTTTAAAAACAAATAAGATTTTAAATACGATATGCACATGGGTTGTAAGTATTGGAAGGTCTGTTCCGTTTGTAATTTTATTGGTTGCACTTATTCCTTTTACTCGCTTTATTGTTGGCACTTCCCTAGGTGTTAAAGGAGCTATTGTTCCTTTGATTGTTACAAGCGCGCCTTTTGCTGCAAGAATGATTGAACAGAGTTTGGCAGAGCTTGATAAAGGTCTTGTTGAAGCTGCTTTGAGTTCTGGAGCTAGTACCGCTCAAATTGTTTGGAAAGTTTATTTGAAGGAAAGCTTGCCTTCAATAGTTCGCGGGATATCTATCACTTTCATTACATTATTTGGATATTCTGCAATGGCTGGAACTGTTGGCGCTGGTGGATTGGGAGACATCGCAATAAGATATGGATATCAACGTTTTCAGACTGATGTAATGCTTGTTGCTGTAATTTTGTGTATCTTACTTGTTATCATTTTTCAAATGATAGGAGATATTATTGCACGTAAAATTGATAAAAGACATATATAAAAGAAGAAATAATTCTTTGTTTTTAAGAAGTAATGGACAACCTCTAATAGTAAAAATTTAACCATTCACAATGATTGACCTTTAAATTATAAGATTATGTCTTATAGTGAAAACGTCGAAGCACGACCCCTCTTTTAGACGTCTTTACTTTTGCAGTGCTGAAACGATAAGGCTTGTCCCCCTCTAGCCTTGCACGTTAAACAAAAGTTTGGACAAGAGCAGGTTTTCGAATTAGGCCCTCGAAAATCTGCTCTTTTTTTGTTTAAATTCCACTTGAACCAAAGCCCTTTTCCCCACGTTCAGAGCTTTCAAGTTCATCAACATATTTTAATTTCACGAATGGAACTGCCTGAATAACAAGTTGAGCAATTCTATCACCCTTATGAACATGGAAAATTTCTTCCTTATCAGTGTTCAAAAGAATTATTTTTAGTTCTCCCCTGTATCCGCTATCTATTAATCCTGGAGTATTTACAATACTTATTCCATGTTTGATTGCTAATCCACTTCTTGGTTGCATAAAGCCTGCATAGCCTTTTGGAATTGCTATTGCTAAACCTGTATGAATAAATGCTCTATCTCCAGGTTTGATATCAATATCTTCAATTGAACATATATCAAGCCCTGCATCACCTTCATTTGCATAGCTAGGAAGAATTGCATTTTCATTTAATTTTGTAATTTGTAATTCAATATTTTCCATTATCAATTCCTACTTTTTTGAAAGACGTTTTAATTCTTCAGTAAATTCATTTACATCTTTAAAATCTTTATATACAGATGCAAAGCGAACATATGCAACCATATCAATATTTTTTAAACGCCTTAAAACTTCATCGCCTAAAACTTGAGAGGAAACATTTTTGCCGCGGAATTGATCTTGTAAATCAACTTCTAATGTATTTACAAATTCGTTTAAAGTTTCAATAGGAATGCCTCTTTTTGCAGTTGCTGTTAAAAGACTACGCAACAATTTTGATCTGTCAAATGGTTCAACAGCACCATTCTTTTTCAATATCATTAGAGGTGCAAATTCTATACGTTCATAAGATGTAAAACGTTCGCCACATTCAAGGCATTCTCTGCGACGACGGATGCTTAGTCCGTCGTCTGATGATCTTGAGTCTACTACTTTTGAATCTGCGTGACCGCAATAAGGACAGCGCATATAGCCCCCTGTTCATTTAGCTTTATCATAGAATACTATAAAATAATCAAGCAGCTAAATGCAAAATGAAGAGCTTTGATAAATGAAAAAAGATATCGGCAGAGATGGCTTTTTTATTAGATGTTTCATAGAAAGATGACTGCAGCAAAAAGCAATATCATTCCAGCTGCAAAAATAGCAGAAAGCTGCATAGATTCCTTTTTAGTATTACAAAGTGGAGTGCCTTTAAGAGAAGAAAAAATATTTTGAGAAGATTTTTGCTGGCAGCAACTTTTATTAATTGAATGATTAGCAAGTTTGTATTTAATTGGATATGGCCTTTTTGCTTCATTAACATTCTTAAGTGCTGATGTTCCTTGAACTGTGCATTTGTTGTACATTTTAATCTCCTATTCTTCTTCGTCTTTGCAATGCTGGTATTAAACAACAAAGCTGTGACAAACAGTTTTTAGAACTTATGTTCTATATTATAGCCGAACATCTGTTCTTTTCAAGTAAAAATCGAACAAATGTTTGAAATTTTGAAAAATTTGTTCTAAAATATACACATCGAGAACGGAGTTAATATGGAATACAAAGATTTAACAAAAAGACAAGCTCAAATTTTTGATTTTATTCAGTCATATGTTAATGAGCATAAAATTTCGCCGAGCATGCGTGAAATTTGTAAAGGCGTTGGTTTGTCTTCCCCTTCAACAGTCCATATGCATTTGAAAGTCTTGGAAGATAAAGGTTATATCCAGAAAGAAGATGCAAAGTCGCGCGCACTTGTTGTTAAAGATGATAATAATGTTGAACAGGCAGGCGTTATTCGTTTGCCACTGCTTGGCAATATTGCAGCTGGCTCCCCTATTTTGGCTGAACAAAATATTGAAGAAGAAGTACCACTGCCAAAGTCTTTAATTGATTCAAAATCATCATTTATGCTGCATGTCCATGGCAATTCAATGATTAACAAGGGCATTTTTGATGGCGACACAATAATTGTTAAAGAACAAAATAGTGCAAACAATGGTGATGTTGTAGTTGCTTTGCTTGGTGATGAAGCAACAGTGAAAACTTTTTATAAAGAAAAAGATTGCATTCGCTTGCAACCTGAAAATGATTCAATGGAACCAATCTTTGCTCGTGATGTGCAAATACTTGGCGTTGTTGTTGGCTTACTCCGCTCGTTTAATTAATAAAATATTTTTCAAACTTTTGTACTAAATCTGAAGGAATCCGCAAATTAAGCGCGATTCCTTCTTCTGTATATTCTTCACATTCTATATAAGCTTTTTCATGTGCAAATTGCACTAAAGAACCTTCGTTATATGGAATAAGCACTTTGCAATATTTTGTGCTTAATAAAGCCTGCTCTTTAATTTTGCCCTTTAAATCTTCTAAACCAACGCCTGTCAAAGCAGAAACAAAAATAGCATTTGGGTTTACATCTTTTTGGTGATCAATTCCATCAATTAAGTCAATTTTATTAAAGACTATAACGGACGGAATTTCTTCAGCGCCAATTTGTGACAAAACTTCTTGGACAGAAGCAAGCTGTGCATCTTTTTGCGATGAACTTGAATCAACAACAATTAATATAAAGTCAGCTTCTTTAATTTCATCTAAAGTTGATTTAAATGCTTCAATCAAATTTGTTGGAAGCTTCTGAATAAAGCCAACCGTGTCTGTTAAGGTTGCTTTAAATTTATTATCTAAACAAAGTTGACGCGTTGTTGAATCAAGCGTTGCAAACAATTTATCATAAGCTAAGACATCTGAGTCTGTTAGCTTATTCATTAAACTTGATTTTCCCGCATTTGTATATCCTGCTAATGCGACTCTAAAAACGCCAGACTCTTGTCTTTTCTTGCGCTGTGTTAACCTGTTAGAACTTACCTGTTCAAGCTCACGTTTAATTTTTGAGATTCTTTTGCGAACAAGTCGTCTGTCTACTTCAAGTTGAGATTCACCTTCACCAAATCTTGATCCGACTCCGCCGCCCATTCTGTTTGATGCAAGATGTGACCACATGCCTCGCAGCCTTGGATATAGATATTGATTTTGAGCAAGTCGCACTTGAAGTTTACCTTCTTTAGAACTTGCATGCAAAGCGAAAATATCCAAAATAAGAGCTGTTCTGTCGATAATCTTTATTCCATTGCCAAGGATTTTTTCAAGATTATTTTGTTGTGATGGAGTCAGCTCATCATCAATAATTACAAGATTTGCATCCATTGCTTCAACAAGTCGGACAAGCTCTTCAGTTTTGCCTGCTCCAATAAATGTTCTAGGGTTAGGAGAATCAAGTTTTTGTGAAATTGTGCCGACAACTTGTGCGCCGGCTGTGTTCGCAAGACGTTTCAATTCGTCTAATGATTCATTTAGCGGCCATGACTTTGAGCCCCAATCAATGCCGACTAAAATCGCGCGTTCTGGTTCTTCATCTGTATATACTTCAAACTTCTGCATTTTCTAAAAATCCATTGATATGTTGCATACATTCTTCAATAACATTGCTAGTAATTCCATCATCAGCATTAATCCAGATATTTCGTTTGTCTGACCTTAACCATGTGCGCTGTCTTTTAGCATAACGCCTTGTAGCTTGTTTTATCGCTTCGCTAGATTCTTGTAAAGAACATCTGCCATCTAAATATTCGACAACTTCCTTATAGCCTATTGCCTGTTGCGCTGTAATCCCATCTCTAAAACCTTTATCGAGCAAGCCCTTAACTTCTTCAAGCAAGCCTTCTTCAAACATTTGGTCGACTCTTGAATTTATGCGCGCGTTAAGTTTGTCAACGTCAACACAAAGAGCAAATCTTAAAGTTTCATAAAAGGATGGAACTTCTTTAAATCTTTGCTTGCGCATTGCATAACTTTCGCCTTCTTCAAGCATTTCAAATGCGCGAACAACTCTGCGCACATTATTCGGATGTATAAGCTTTGCGCTTTCTGGATCAGCTTTTTGAAGAAGCTCGTGAAGATATTCATTGCCATGTTCATTTGCAATTGCGCTATATTTTTCGCGAATTGGATTGCTTTGTTGCTCACCTGATGCAAAATCCATATCGTCTAAAGCTGCACGAACATATAATCCTGTCCCACCACAAATTATTGGGAACAAGTTTCGACTTTTGATATCTTCTATTGCGCTTCTTGCGTCATTTTGATAAAGAGCAGCTGAGTAAAGACAACCTGGGTCAACCAAGTCTATGCAGTGATAAGGAATATTATATTTTGAGTTTGTAACCTTTGCTGTGCCAATGTCCATACCGCGATAGATTTGCATTGAATCAGCGGAAATAATTTCTGCGCCTATTATATTTGCCAGTTCTTCTGCAAGAGAGGACTTGCCGGATGCAGTTGGGCCTTGAATGCAAATGACAGGCTTATTAATCAATGATTGTCCCCTGCAGATACCATGTTTTAGCTTCGTCAATGTGCACTTGAATTATATTGCCAAGGTAGTCATTTACTGTTTTTCCATTTGGAATGTGAGCATGAACAGTTTGGTTCTTTGGGCTTTTGCCGCTTAACATTGAAGAGTCTCGTTTGCTTGTTCCATCAATCAAAACATCAATTGTCTTGCCATTTTCTTTTTGGTTTTCATTAAAAGCAGCTTCTTGAACAACTTCAACTAATCTGTCAAAGCGGTCCTGAATCTCTTCTTTAGAGCTATTATTTTCCCAGCTTGCAGCGGGCGTTCCTTCACGCTTTGAATAAATGAATGTAAACACTTGCCCATAGCTAACATCTTTTACAGTATTAAGTGTTGCAAGAAAGTCTTCTTCAGTTTCCCCCGGGAAGCCAACAATTATATCTGTAGAAAGCGAAATTTGCGGTTTAGCGGCGCGCAACTGTTCAACAAGGCCAAGATAGTGTTCCAAATTATATTTGCGGTTCATTAGCTCTAAAATTCTGTCAGAGCCAGACTGCAGTGGCAGATGTAGCTGCGGCATTATTGAATCATAAGCACCGATTGCTTCAATTGTTTGCGGAAGAAGATCTTTTGGATGGCTTGTTACAAAACGCACGCGTGGAATGCCAGACTCTCCTGCCATTTTCAAAACATCAGCAAATTTTGGCTCGCCATAAAGATCACGCCCATAAGAATTCACATTTTGGCCAAGCAAAGTAATTTCTTTGATTCCCTGGTTGGACAATTGCTGCAGTTCTTTTTGAATATCTTCAAGAGTTCTAGATTTTTCCCTGCCTCTAACATAAGGAACAATACAATAAGTGCAGAAGTTATTGCAGCCTGTCATTATTGGAACCCAAGCATGCCAAGGTTGTTCGCGTTTTACAGGCAGTTCAGAACTAAAATCTGTGCTTTCTTCTACTGTTTCGCTTATGTGTTTGCCAGTAGAAATACACTTGTCAAGGAGTGATGTTAGATTGCTTAAATTGTGAGTGCCAAAAACTAGGTCGACATGCATTAATTGCTCTTGCAGTTTTTCGCCGTCGCGTTGTCCAATGCAGCCACCAACGGCAATAATTCGCGGAAAGTCATGAGCTGGCGGAATGTTTTTAATGGAAGCAACTTGCCCCATCAAGCGCAGGTCTGCAGCTTCTCTGACACAACATGTTAAAAAGATAACAATGTCAGCTTCTTCGACAGTTTCAACTTGAGTGCACTCTTGTAAATTGAGCATGCCAACAACGCGCTCTGCGTCATTTAAATTCATTTGGCAGCCGAAAGTGCGAAGATAAAAAGTTTTATTTTGTAGAGTAATGTATCGTGTATATGAATCAAGCATGTGTAATAAATTCGTTGTCGCCTAAAACAATAGGCTCGTCTAACAGGTGCGGTTCAACAATGAAACGAATCGCTGTGCGTGTTTCATTATTGATTTTAATTTCTGCAAAATTTGGCTTGCATGAAATATCAATTCCTATTGGAGCTAAAAAGCCGCGAGCAATTGCCATAGCTTTAACTGCTTGATTAACAGCACCAGCACCAACAGATTGTATGCGAACTGGGTTTCCGTCTTTGATAAGACCTGCTATTGCACCCGCAACAGATGAAGGTGAAGACTTGCTTGATACCTTTAAAAATTCCATTTACTTCCATTCCATTTAAGCCGCATTTGCATGTTCATTTTGTGTTCATTTTTTAAACGATAAAATTATAGAGAGTTTATAAACAAATGTGAACATTGTTTTCGATTAAAGTTCTTTTTCTACAGGAAATTTAACAGTTATGCTATCTTTTCCAACTCGAATTTTAGGGGAATCACTCAATTGAATATAATAACGCTGTGCTATTGAGTCAAACGAGTCTTCCAACTTGCGTGCAAACATGTCTAAATCTTCGCTTGAGATTTTTAATCCTCGGCTGTCTTTATATATGTCTACATTATTTATTTGCTTTTTTGCATGGTGAGGAGAAATCTTTTTTAATGGCGGAATAAGAGTATCAATTTGCCCAGCCAATATTCTGTGAGCAGTGCGTTCAGAAATTGGTAAAGCAAGATTTTCTGCAACTTTTTGCAGTTCTGTTGCATCACTTGCAGCAGCCGCTCTTACGCATACTGGCAATGAATTTACATCGTCGCAAAATAGCAGTTGTTCATCTGTTAAAGACTTTCTTCCATTCTTAACAAGGGTTGCCAGAATTTCTGTAGGACTCCCGAGATAAACTGTTACAGAGTCTTTGTGTTCAAGAGCGAATTCAATAATTGTTCTTATTGCATTATGAGGCCCATTGCCTACTGTTATTGAGCCATCTTCTTCGCGAATAAGCTGAGGATATGTTGATTGATCTTTTTTTTCAGACAGTCTATTAAGGTCGACTTCTACAAAAAAGGATGAGCCGCCGCCAACATTTGAAGCTGCAACATGAGCATCTTCAGTATTCATTTTTATTGAATAAAGAGCCATACCTCTGCCATGTACACCCCATTTATCCATCACCATTGTTTCAAGTTTTGAAGTGACTCTTGGTTCAAAAATTGCTTCCTGCAAATCTTGCGGGACACCGTCGCCATCATCTAAAAATGTTATATATTTTTTGTCTGCATCGCGAAGGATTGAAACATAAATTGTATGTGCATGTGCATCCCTTGCGTTGCGAAGCATCTCAACGATTAAATCTTCAACACAGCGAATGTCATGTTTTGCTTGGCGGCGTTCAGCTTCAGCAGTGCGAAGCCGAACAAAACCGCTCCCAAGATTTTCTTCAATGCATAAGTGAGCGTCGCCAGATACTGAAGCTATGAAATCTTTAAGATCGCTCATGGAAATCCTTTATTTTGCAATGCCCTCTGCACGTGATTCACGGATAACAACAACATGAATCTGGCCTGGATATTGCATTTCTTCTTCAATCTTCTTTGCAATATCATGAGCAAGAACAGTTGCTTTTGCATCATCAACTTGTGCTGGTTCAACCATTACGCGAACTTCACGACCAGCTTGCATTGCATATGTTTTTGCAACGCCATCAAATCCATTTGCAATTTCTTCAAGTTTTTCAAGGCGCTTGATATAAGCATCATAGCTTTCGCGTCTAGCACCAGGACGAGCAGCACTAACAGCATCTGCAGCTTGAATTAAAACAGCCAAGACTGTTGAAGGTTCAACGTCAGCATGATGAGCTTCAATTGCATGAACAATTGCTGGCTTTTCACCATTGCGTTTTGCAAGGTCAGCGCCGATTACAGCATGTGAACCTTGGACTTCGCAGTCGATTGCTTTGCCAAGGTCGTGCAAAAGACCAGCACGCTTTGCAGGAGTTGGATCAAGACCAAGTTCTGCAGCCATAATTCCTGCTAAGTTAGCAACTTCCAATGAATGTTGTAAAACATTTTGACCATATGATGTTCTATAACGAAGACGACCAAGAGTATGAACAAGTTCAGGATGTAAATTATGAATGCCAAGGTCAAATGTTGCTTCTTTACCAGCTTCATTTATTTGTTCGTCAACATAAGCTTCTGCCTTTTTATACATTTCTTCAATTCTTACAGGATGGATTCTGCCATCTGCAATTAAATTTTCAAGAGTGATTCTTGCAATTTCGCGACGCACAGGGTCGTGAGCTGAAAGAGTTACTGCTTCAGGTGTGTCATCAATAATTAAGTTAACGCCTGTGATTTGTTCAAATGAACGAATATTTCTTCCTTCACGGCCAATGATTCTGCCCTTTACATCATCACTTGGAATAGCAACAGCTGTGATAGTGCGTTCTGCTGTGAAATCTGATGCCATGCGCTGTATTGCAACAGATAAGATTTCACGGCTCTTTCTGTCGCATTCAGCTTTTGTCTGAATTTCAGAATCATGGATAATTGCAGCAGCTTCATTTGTTACATCGTCACGAACTTTATCGAGCAATAATTGTTTTGCTTCTTCCTTGTTCATGCCTGCAACTTTCATGAGTTGCTGTTCAGCATCATAAAGTTTTTGGTCAACTTGAGCTTTTTGATTTTCAAGATTTGTTGCTGTTTGTGATAATTGATTTTCACGCTGGTCTAAAGATTCAACTCTTTTATCGCAAAATTCTTCACGTTGATGAATTCTATTTTCTCTGCTGCGGAGTTCATCATTTTGTTTTGCAAATTTTTCTTCAGCTTCTTCCTTAATTTTTAATGCTGCATCTTTTGCTTCAACTGCAGCTTCTCTGCGTATTGTGTCAGCAGCTTTTTCTGCATCTTTTAACATTCTGTCTGCTTCTGCTTCTTTACTAGAAGCTGAAGATTTTGAGATTAATCTAGAGATTAAGAAGCCAACTGCTAGACAGATTACACCAACACAAATATAAATAATTACTTCCATTAAAGTGCCTTTCGTTTTATATTTTTTAGGCTTTAAAATAAAAAAGCCGGAATTAATCCGACAACACGTAAACATAAAAGCTTATTCAATATTCGTTTTTAAGAAATAGACTCTTACTAAAACTATAAAGAACTCGCTAACATGCGAGTGAATGTTGCCTTTTAAATGTTAACACATAAAATAGTGAAATTAGACTTCATCGGCAATAAAATCCTTTGCAACACGTTTTGCCAAATCGTATGAGTATCCTTTTCTTAATAAGCGGTTAACATATGATGCAAATTTATTGTTAGAATTGCTTGGTCTTTTCTGTAAAATCTTGAGCGCTTGTGAGTATTCATCTTCAGAAGAAGGAAAATCATTTACACAAAGTGAAATTATTTCATCAGATATTCCTTTTTCTTTTAAGCGGGAAAGAATCTTTGTTCTTCCCCAGCCTAATCGAACTTTGCCGCGGATATATGCGCTTGCAAATCTTTCATCTGAAATGATATTGCATCTTAGTGATGTTTCAATAGCATCATTAATTTCTTCATCTGTAAACTCAGCTTTTTTCAAACGTTCTTTTACTTCTGAAATACTGCGTTCTCTGGCATTGACAAGTGCGCGGACTTTGTCCATTGCTTGTGTATGTCGCTCAATTGAAACCATAGTATTACTTGTCTGAGGAAATGCGCATGCAAAAACTTAATGCTATTCAGCTGTATCGCCTTGTTCGGTATTTGTTGTATATGAAATTGATTCATCCATATCTTCTTTTATAAGACCTATTGCCTTTCTTACAGCTAATTCAATTTCATTTCTTAATTCAGGTGTTGTTCGCAAAAATTCTTTTGCGGATTCTCTGCCTTGACCAAGTCTGTCAGTACCATATGTATACCATGAACCAGACTTATTAACAATTCCTTCTTCAACAGCCATATCTAAGATATTGCCTTCTCGTGATATGCCTGTACCATACATAAGATCAAATTCTGCCTGTTTGAATGGAGCTGCACATTTATTCTTAACAACTTTTACTCGGACGCGATTGCCTATAGCTTCGCCCTTTTCTTTTATAGTTTCCACACGGCGGATGTCCAAGCGAATTGAAGAGAAGAACTTTAATGCACGGCCACCTGTTGTTGTTTCAGGATTGCCAAACATAACTCCAATTTTTTCTCGCAATTGATTTATGAAAATACATGTTGTATTTGATTTTGATAAAGAACCAGCAAGTTTGCGCATTGCTTGACTCATTAATCTGGCTTGCATGCCTACTGTAGTTTCCCCTATTTCGCCTTCAATTTCTGCGCGTGGAACAAGAGCAGCAACAGAATCAACGACAATGCAGTCTATCGCATTTGACCTGACCAACATGTCGCAGATTTCAAGACCTTGTTCACCTGTATCTGGTTGCGAAATTAAAACTTCGTCTATGTCAACACCAAGACGTGCTGCATAAACAGGATCAAGAGCATGTTCAGCATCGATAAAAGCAACGACTCCACCTTGAGCTTGAGCTTCAGCAAGAATTTGCAGGGCAAGCGTTGTTTTACCACTTGATTCTGGGCCATAAATTTCAATGATGCGCCCGCGTGGGACACCACCAATGCCTAAAGCTGCATCTAAAGCCAAAGACCCAGTTGGAATAACTTGAAAGTCAAATGCAGAGCCTTCATCTCCAAGTTTCATAATAGAGCCTTTACCAAATTTCTTTTCAATTTGTGCAGTTGTTAACTCTAAAACCTTTTCTTTGTCTGCATCTGTTGAATAATCTAATTTTGCGCTTGTTGCTTTTTTCTGTGCCATTCTTTAACTCCATTTCTTATTTTTATGATGGCAAAAAATACAATAATAGAACACTTGTTCGATGTCAAGCATTAAATTTGTGAAAATTAATTTAAATAAGAAAATATTAAAAATCAAGGCATGATTAATAAGGATTTTTTCCGAGTAAAATCCGGACTTTGTCTGAATTTTTTCCGGAAAAAGTAAGGGGATTGCACGAGTTTTGGATCTTTATAAAGATTGATAAATTAAATCAAGTGCAGTTAAAACAGCTTCTTTGCGCACTTCTTCTCTGTTTGAGCCTTTGCAAGTAATTAAAGTTTTTGAAGCTTCTCCATTTTGCAGAGCAAAGCAAACAGTGCCAACGGGTTTGCCAGGTTCTGCTCCACCGGGTCCTGCAATTCCTGTTGTTGCAACTGAAATTGAGCTCATAAATAGCTCTTGTGAGCCTTTTGCCATTTCTGTTGCTGTCTCGCAGCTGACCACACCATAATCCTCTATGGTTCTTTTATTAACATTTAAGATATTTTCTTTTGCAGAAATTGCATAAGAAACAACGCCACCTAATACAACGGCAGAAGAACCAGGAACATCAGTCAGCGCAGCACAAATAAGTCCACCGGTGCAAGATTCAGCACAGGAGATTGTCAGACTTTTTTCCGAACATTTTCGGATAATTTTTTCTGCTAATAAATATTGCTTATTCATTTGAGCCTGAATTTGACTTAAAAACTTCTTTTGTCTTCCAGAAATAATCAAGCATGGAAATGATTGTCATAACAACAGCCGCAATCATTAAAGTCCATGAAAAATAGAAAAATGCTGTTGCAAACCAACCGCTTTTAACTTGAATAAAGAATGAATTTTTAACAATGAAACAAATAATTGCCAAAATTTGCAAAACTGTTTTAACCTTCCCGGGCCAAGCTGCAGCAACTACAACTCCCTTACTAGCTGCCAACATACGCAAACCAGAAACAATGAATTCGCGAGCAAGGATTATTAATGCAATCCATGATGGCAATGAATCAAGCTCAATCAATGCAAGCAGTGCTGCGCAAACTAAAATTTTATCTGCTAGTGGATCAATGAATTTTCCAAAATCTGTGACTTGATTTCTTGAACGAGCAAGATATCCATCTATGCCATCTGTCGCTGCTAAAATTGCAAAAACAATAGCAGCAATCCAAGGCTGAAAAACAGCCAAAAGCATGTGCCCAGGAAACCACTGCGGTAATGGTGAAAGTATCACAACAACAAAAACAGGAATTAAAATTATCCTGACCATTGTTACAATATTAGCTGGCGTTAAAATTTCTTCTTTTAAATTGCTAGTCATCTATAATTTCTCCTATTAATTCAAAGCAAAAAGAATCAGTTATTGTGACAAATAAATGTTCCCCCACCATGTAATCTTGAGGATTTTCAACAGGGATATGAACTTGACCGTCAATATCTGGTGCTTGGAATTGAGCTCTTGCCAAAAGTTCGATTCCACATGAAGTTTCTTCACTTGCTTCTATAATAACTTCAATACGTTCACCACAATGTGAAGATGCAAGTGCAAATCCGCCAGCTTCACATGCGTCTTGTACTTCTTGTGCGCGTTTAACTTTTACATCTTCATCAATTTGGCAATCCATTTTTGCTGCTTTTGTTCCATCTTCAGGAGAAAAAATAAATACGCCAGAAAAATCAAATGGGTTTTCATCAATAAATGAAATTAGTTCATCATGTTGTTCTTGGCTTTCCCCAGGGAAACCTGACATGAATGTTGTGCGAATTGAAAATTTTGAATCGAAGGAACGAATATGTTTCAACAAATTGGAATATTCATCCCTGCTACCACACCTATTCATTGACTTTAGCAAATCAGAATCCACATGTTGGAATGGAATATCAAGATATGCACAAATGTTTTCCTGTTCAGACATCAGTGTTAACAATTCATCTGTAATGCCTTCAGGTTGGATATATAGCAACCTGAACCATGTTTCAGGGAATTTTCGTGAAGCGGCAGCTAAAAGGTCAACAATTGTTTGCTTTTCTTCAAAATCGCTGCCCCAAATTCCTGTGTCTTGCCCTATGAAAATAATTTCTTGTATACCGCCAGCAACAAGTTCTGCAACTTCATCCAAAATGTCTTGCAAGGCAAAAGAATGATATCTTCCACGAATGAATGGAATCATGCAATAAGAACAAAATCTGTCGCATCCATCAGAAATTTTTACATAAGCATATGGTTGCTGTTCATCTGTTCTAATGGAGTTTTCTTGTTCTTGAGCTCCTTCATTAAAGAGCTTATTGAAAATATCGACAATTGCATTTTCGTCATGTGTTGATACAAAAGCAGCAACCTCTGGAAGTTCATCATTTAAACTTTCGCCATATCTTGAAGGCATGCAGCCAGCAACAATTATTTTCCTGTCAGGAAAATTTTCTGCGTCAACAAGGCTCAAGATAACATCAAGGCTTTCTTCCACAGCACTAGTCAAAAAAGAACATGTATTAACAATAACAGCATCTGCTTTGTCTTGGTCTTCAGCAAAAATATAGCCAGCATTCAGCAGCTTTGTCTTCATTTTATTGCTGTCTACTTCATTTTTTGGACAGCCTAATGTTATGAATGAAAAAGATTCATGCATCATTTAAACCTTATCTATAATTTGTAAATTGCAAAGGAAGACCATAATCTTTTTCACGCAAAAAAGCTATAACAGCTTGAAGCTCATCGCGTTTTGGCGCGCAAACACGAAGCTTTGTTCCTTCAATTTGGACTTTAACTTTGAATTTTTCTGCTTTGATATCTTTATTGATTTTCTTTGCTATTTCTTGTTCAATGCCTTGCACAATTGTTCCAACTTTGCGAACATTGCCACCAGATGCATCTTCTGCATTCCCCCAGCTTACAGCTTGTAAATCAATTTTGCGCCTTACAAGATGCGTGTTTAGTAAATCTATAACTTGTCCACAAACAAAGTCACTTGGTGCTAAAACAGTAAAACTTTGCTTTGTTTTGTCAAAGTCAATGCTTGCACCAGAATCTTTTAAATCATAGCGCTGCTTTAAAGCTTTTAACGATTGCTGAAATGCATTATCTACTTCTTGCAAATCGCATTCAGATACAATATCAAAACTGTTGTCTTTAGCCATGTTATTCTCCCTGTTTTATTTGCTGCTTTCCGCCAAGCCTGCCGCTTGGATATTTACTGTTAATGTGCCAGTTCCATCTTCATTCGATGTAATAGCAATTTCTTTTCCATTTTCTGTGACTTTAACTGAATCTGGTGTGCCAAAAGATGCATTAAATGACTTTGTTACATTGAATTCACGCTTCCAAGGTCCTACAGCTGTTCCGTTGTATGCAATATCATCATCATAAGTCACATTTATAAGAGAAGTCTTGCCTTCTTCAACTTCTAAAGTAATTACAACTGGGTTGCCATTTGCTGTAGTTACTGTTGCTGTTGTATTTCCTGCTTCATCTGAAGTTGTCGATGTTGAAGAATCACCTTCTGCGCCGCCTTGAACTTCAATTACATCATTGCTATTTTCATTATTCGATGCCGAAGAAATCAGCAAACTTGCAGCAACAACAATAGCCAGAACAATAAATATAACAGCTATAGCTATCAAACGCGTTCTTCTATCTTTGAAAATCGAAATAATTGCATTGATTATGCGATGGACAGGCCCTTGAACAACAACATCGTGGTTATGTGGGATTGAAGAAGATGAATTTGATCTGCTTCCTCTTGCTGTTGGTTTTGTTTTGCGGTTGCGCTCACGCAATTCATAATTCGAAGATTCTTCAAAATCTTGTTCAACTTGCGCGCTTTCACTTTCTTTATTAAAATCGACTTTGTGAAATCCTGCTGTAATATCAGACAATCTTCCTGTCGTATATGGATCTTTTTCTGTTGTTGTTTGCGCAGCACTTCTAGAATTGAAACGCCTGTTTCTATCTGTGCTTTCAGATTTGCTTAACCTTGATGAACGCGAGCTCGAATTTGAATAATTATCCGCAGCATGTAAATCGCTGGCACTAATATGTCTTCTGTGCCTATTTGTTTTTTGTCGCGAGCTATCGTTGGCAAATTCAACAGGACTAAAACTATCAGTTTGGAAATCGCTAGCTATCTGGCGCCCTGCACGACGAGAATAAGATGTTGCGTTGCGTGAAGAACGCGGGATAACTTTAATACTGCTTGCCATCTGTTTAGAAGAGTCTTGTTCTTCTTGTTCTTTACCTTCTGCCTTTGCAGCTCTGTCATTTGCTGCATTAGCACGTCTTTTCATGCGTTCAATGTCATTTGAAGCAGCGAATTCAGGTGTATTTCTTGATTCGAATTCATTACGCTGAATATCATATGTTCGCGAAACATCATCGACATTCATATTAAGAAAACGCGCATAAGACAAAATCATATTGCGCGCATAGCCATCTGGTGGAAAATATGCAAAATCCCCAGTTTCAAATGTTTCAAGAACGCGCCTTCTTATATTTGTTGCATCAGCAGCATCATCTAAAGAATAGCCAAGTTCTTTGCGCTTATTTCTAAGTATGTCCCCTATACTTTCGTTCACATTAAAACTTTCTATTAATTTTCCATATCATTTGCCTCGAAAGCTTTAATTGCTTCAAGGTCTTCAACACTATCAATTAAAACCTCACGCGGGTGCGAGCCATCTGGTGGTCCAACAATTCCTTTTGCTTCTAATGTATCCATAATGCGTCCTGCACGGGCATAACCAACGCTTAATCTTCTTTGCAACATTGATGTTGACCCAATTCCCGAGCTTACAACAGCATCGGCAGCATCCCAGATTAGTGGGTCGTCATTTGAAGCGGCAGCTGTGCTACCAGAATTTGAGTTTGCCGAACTTCCAACCTGCAAGATCTCCGGATGATATTCGGGTGAACCTTGGCTTTTCAAATGTTCAACAACTGCATTTATTTCAGCATCTGAAACATAGCATCCTTGAACACGCTTTGGCTTTCCCCACTCAGGTTTGCTGAAAAGCATGTCGCCATTGCCAATTAATTTTTCTGCGCCAGTTTGGTCCAAAATAACACGAGAGTCAACACCAGTTGCCACAAGTAAAGCAATTCTGTTTGTGATATTTGCTTTAATCATGCCTGTAACAATATTGCTAGATGGTCGTTGAGTTGCAATAATTAAATGAATGCCAGCCGCGCGAGCAAGCTGCGAAATGCGCACAATTGAATCTTCAATATCTTTGCCTGCTGCCATCATCAAGTCCGACAATTCGTCAATAACAATGACTATATATGGCATTTTTGTTGGAGGCTCTTCATCTTCTTTATTAAGTTTGCCATCAGCAATCATTTGGTTATAAATTGAAATATTTCTTGCGCCTGCGTTTTCAAAAACTTTAAGGCGACGTTCCATTTCAACAACGCCCCACCGCAAAGCTGCAGCAGCTTCTTTCGGCTCAGTTACAACTGGAATATAAAGATGAGGAATTCCATTATATCCAGACATTTCAACGCGCTTAGGGTCAACAATAATCAAGCGAACATCTGCTGGTGTTGTGCGCATTAATAATGACATAATCATTGCATTCATTGCTACAGATTTGCCAGAACCTGTTGTGCCGCCAATAAGCAAGTGAGGCATCTTTGCCAAGTCAACGCAAATTTTATTTCCGTCAACATCTTCGCCAATTGCTAATTCAAGTGGAGCAGATTTTGCAGTGCTTAAAATATCGCCAAATAAAACAGTTGACCTGTTTTTGTTTGGAATTTCAACGCCCACTAAAGATGTAGAAGGAATTTGAGCAATTCTTACAGAGCTTGCTGCCAAAGCCAGTGCAATATCATCTGCTAAACCTGTAAGTTTCGAAAGTTTGACGCCAGTTGGTAAATCAACTTTATACATCGTTACCGTAGGGCCAGACAACCAACCCACAACCTGTGCGGGCAAGCTAAATTCTTCCAATGTTTGTTGAAGATGCGCAGCAACTTGTTCACATTCTTGAGTATTACTTTTTTGCGAACGCTTGCCTGATGTTTTGATTATTCCAGCAGGTGGAATACTAAAGCCTTCTGTTGTTGGAACGTCCAAACCAAAGCTAACTGTCTTAGCTTCGCTTTTTGGCTTGCGAGTTGTTTTTGAGCCCTTTTTACTTGAGTCCAAAACTATAGTTTCATCATATGCAGCATCTTTTAAGTTTATTGTTTCGTCTTCGCTATTGCCTATATCTTTTTTGCGCTTAGTCTTATTTCTGCGCTTTGGCTGACCAATCAGCAATGTTTCGTCTTTTTGAGGAATACATTCAATTTGATCCTCGTCGCTATATTTATCGCGTGGAGCTAATGAAACTTCTTCAACATTGTTTGAACGTTCTTGTTTGCGCAATGCTTTTTCTTCTTTGCTCAATGCAATATAATTGCGAACAAAGCTTACAAGAGCAGATATTGAAAATCCTGCCAAAATAAAACCGATTAAAATGATTGCGCAGATAATTACACATGCAATTACTTTTCCAAGCAGGCTCATGAAAACCCAAGCTAAAGCAGAACCTGCATAGCCTCCGCCATTAATTAATACATAATCAGCGAAAAGCGAATTTGGATAATTCAGATCGACGCTACCATTGAATAAGGAAAACAGCGCCATTATTCCCCATACAATCATGCATATGCCTATTACAAGGCGCATCATTTTTGTAGATGGGCTTCTGACAAAATGAACAGCGCCCCAGATAACAAATGCAAATGGGAATATATAAGCACCAACACCAAAAGCATTCAGTAAAGCTTCTGAAATTAAAGCAGAAAGCAAGGCTGTGCCAGGGGCGACAACAGCAATAAAAAGCACAATGCCTAAAACAATTAAAGCAACACCAATAATGTCATCTTTTGTTCTTGCGTCCAAAATTGGCTCAGGTTCTTGCCTGCTTTGTTGAGCTCTTTTATTACCTTTGTTACCTGCTGGTTTGCGATTGTTTTTATTATTTACTTGTGAGCGTTTTGCGCTCAAATTAACCTCCAAAAAAAACTAACTATACGTCCATCAATGTTGTAATGATTAATGGATGCCTGTGGCACTTTGACCATATAAATTTAGAAAGCGATTCGCGGCATGACTTCTTCAAACGCGCTTTGTCACTTCTATAAGCTTTGAGTGAATCATTGTAACATTTAGCAACTTGTTCAATTGCTTGCGCAATGAAATCTTCATCATCAAATCCTGGCAAGCCACGCATTGAAATCTCAGGGTCTGCAGCGAGTGAATGCGTGATTGCATTTGCAACAATTACAAGGCTAACAACACCTTCATTAGAAAGCATTTGTCTGTCGCGCAAAACGTCTTGCCCAATGTCACCAACAGATGAACCATCAACATAAACAATTCCGCTATCGACATGTTCACCGCGTGTGACTTTGCCATTTTTCATCAATAGTGAATCGCCATTATCAAGAATGAAGATATTCTTTTCTTTCACTCCAACGGCTTGAGCAAGTTTTGCATGAGCACGCAAATGCACAGCTTCACCATGAGCTGGCAAAAAATACTTTGGCTTAACGATAGAAAGAATTATTTTTAATTCTTCAGCTCCAGCATGGCCAGAAACATGAACCATAGCGCGTTTTTTATCATAAACATCTGCACCAATTTTTGACAAGTGATTAATAACGCGCGTTACTGACTTTTCATTCCCAGGAACAGGAGTAGCAGACATTATAACTGTGTCGCCTCTTTCAATGGAAACAGTTTTGTGCTCGCCTACTGCCATTCTAGCAAGTGCCGATAAAGGTTCACCTTGACTGCCTGTACATAAGATTACTAACTTATGTGGTGGAATGTCATTACATTCATATGCATCAACAATCAAATTGTCTGGAACATTAAGATATCCAAGCTCTCTTGCAATGCGAGTATTTGTAAGCATTGACCTGCCCGTTACAGCAACAGAACGTTTTGCAAGCATTGCTGCATCGCAAATTTGTTGAACCCTATGAATATGTGAAGAAAATGCTGCAACAATAACTTTGCGTTTTGCTTGATTGATTATCTGTCGCAATGCAACGCCGACTTCAGCTTCACTAGGAGTGAATTGCTTTTGGTTTGCATTTGTTGAATCTGAAATTAAAAGATCAACGCCTTCTTGTGCAAAACGAGCTAATGCTGCAAAGTCTGTCAATTCGCCATCTATGGGCGTTTCATCAAGTTTAAAGTCGCCCATATGCAAGACGCTGCCTGCAGGTGACTTAATAAAAATGCCCATAGCGCCTGGAATTGAATGATTAACTGTAAAAAAGTCCAATTCAAAACTGCCCAAGCTTGCATGTCCACCACGATGGACTTCTTGCAAGTTTGTAGTATTAGCAAGTTTAAATTCAGAAAGCTTGCCTTTGATAAGCCCCAATGTTAATTTTGTTCCTAAAACAGGAACGTCTATATCTAAATCCTTTAAAAGATATGGCAAAGCACCTGTATGATCTTCATGACCATGAGTAATCACGATGCCGCGGAGCTTATCTGCATGTTCCAAAACATATGTATAGTCTGGAAGAATTAAGTCGACGCCAACGTGTTCATCATCTGGAAACATCAAACCTGCGTCAACCATTATCATGTCTTGGCCACATTCCAAAACGGTCATGTTTTTGCCAATAGCATCAAGGCCGCCAAGCGGAATTATGCGCAAAGATGGAGCTTGTTTGTTGCTTGCGCTGTGTTTTTTATACGATTTTGTATATGTCTTTTTCTTGTTTTTATTACGTGAAGGCGCCCCAGCTGCTGCGGGGCGCACTTTCTGTTCTTGTGTCATATTTTCTCCGAAAGACCTTTTGGTCTAATAAATTTCCCCTACCTTCTTCATGACTTCTGCAAGTTCATCATGTTGTCGTTGAGTTGCATCAACAAGTGGAAGATGCAAGCCCCCCACGCCGAAGTCAAGAATCTTTAGAGCTTCTTTTACCATAATTGGATTTGTTGTAACAAATAATTCTTTCATTAATGGAAGCAAAGCATCGCTTTTAGCTTGTGCTTCATCAAATTTGCCTTCGGCGCATAATGTTGTAATTTCATTCATTCTGCCTGGGGCAATATTTGCAATTGTTGAAATTACGCCAGTGCCGCCGCGCTTCATAATTTCAACAGTATCTGAATCTTCGCCTGAATAAATAGCAAATTCATCATCTACATTATCAATAATTTCTTGGATTTGATCCATTTTGCTGCTTGCTTCTTTAATGCCTAGAATATTTTCAACATCATTCGCAAGAGCAATTGTTGTTTTTGCTTCCAAATTTATGACGCTTCTGCCTGGGATGTTATACAAAATAACTGGCAAATCAACTGAATTAGCAATTGCGCTAAAGTGCTTATATAAACCTTCTTGAGGAGGCTTATTATAATAAGGAACAACAGTCATGAATCCGTCAACACCTAAAGGTGCAACATCTTGAGCAAAAGAAATGCTATCTGCTGTTGAATTAGTGCCAACATTTGCAATTACTTTGCAATTGCTTCCAACAGCATTAACAACCGCGCTGATCAAATCAAGCTTTTGTGGGTAAAAGATTGTTGGGCCTTCCCCCGTTGTTGCACAAACCGCGATTGCGTCGCATCTGCCATCTGAAAGGCGAACTGCCAATTCCTGTGCTCTATATAAGTCAACATCTCCATCTTCATTAAATGGAGTAACCATAGCAGCAATTGTGCGTCCAAAACGTAATTTAGACATTTTCATCTCCACCTTAAATTTTTAATCCATCAAATTTTCAAGGCCAATTACAAGGCCATCTTGTTTAACAATTGACCTGATTGCTAATGCAACACCAGGCATGTAACAAGATCTATCAATAGAGTCATGACGAATGGTTAACGTCTGACCCATTCCTCCAAAAATAACTTCTTGATGAGCCATATATCCAGCCGTGCGAACAGAATGAACAGGAACACCATCGACGAGCGCGCCGCGAGCGCCGTCCATTCCATCAAGTTCAGTTTCTTTACCAGGAGCTTGAGGCTCTTGTGTTCTGGCGCCAGCAATCAAACGCGCTGTACGAACAGCAGTGCCAGATGGAGCATCCTTTTTCCCATTGTGATGAAGTTCAATGACTTCTGCATCTGGGAAATATTTTGCAGCCATCTTAGAAAATAGCATCATAAGAACTGCTCCTGTTGTGAAATTTGGAGCGCAGAATAATGCTGCACCATCCGTGGCACATTCATCATAAATTTCTGCAAGACGTTCCTCAGAAACGCCTGTTGTTCCCAAAACGCAATTAACTCCTTTACTCAAAGCAAGTCGAAGATTTTGTTCAGCTACGTCAGGTCTTGTAAAGTCAACCATGACATCTGGCTTAACATTGTTAAGAGCTTCTTCTAAACTTTTGAAAACTGGTGCACCATTGCCGCATGTATCATTATCTTTTGCAACTGGGTCTACTCCAGCGATAAGCTGCATATCTTCAGCGTCTTCAACCATTGAAATAATTGTTGTTCCCATGCGACCTTTTGCGCCGCTAACTAAAACTGAAATCATTTTAACATCCCCTCGATTGTGGATTTTAATATCATTTTACCTAGTATTGATGCTTGATTGCGCGGCAACTCCATAGCAAGCACGTAATGACTGCAGACAAGTTCGCGAACGCAATTAATTTCTTTATTTTCAGTAGGATTTGTGAACATTTTTTAATTTTCCTTGAAATATGGAACATAGCAAACTTCATCATTAAGCTTGCTTTCTGGAAACATATGCTTAAATAAATCGACAAAATAATCATCTGTCATAGAAGCAATATAGTCTACGACTATATCATCAGGGCGATTTTTAAGCTCCCATGTATAGTCGCAATGCAGCATTGGATGCAATACATAATGAGAAAAAATTGGCGATTCTTCCTTCCCATCTTTTAAATCTTGTAAGAAAGTTTCATATAAAATTTCCATCATAGGTTCAACGAATTTTATGCGGTTTTTAATTTCTTCAGATGAATAAATATATTCCCAATTTTCATTTGTTAATGCTTGCAATGCATCAAAAACTTCTTCATCCATTGCAAGATAATCTTTGCCAATAGAACGTTTGATAATATTATGTGTTACATTTTGAATAATTTGATGATTAAGCGGGCCAATTATGTTTGATTCATCATAAATATCAAAGTTTGTAAGCTTGACACGCGCAGCATCCTGCCTGTCCTTGCCAAGATAAGCAACAATATCTGAAATTCGAACAACGCAACCTTCTAAAGTATTTGGCAAAAGATTGCGAATTTCGCTTTGGTCTTTATAGCAGCCTTCTATAATTTCATTAAATTCATCAAAGCCAGAAATTTGTTTGGGCTTGTATTTTGCAAATGCTTTTTCACCGCAATGAGCAAGAATTCCGCTATATGTTTGAAGACATAAATTAGTGCGGGCCATAGTTTTTAAAAGACGCACGCTTTGCACATTGTGATTGAAATATCTTTTTGTATGTGAATAATAAAGTTTGGATAAATATTCTTCGCCTTTGTGGCCAAATGGAGTATGTCCCAAGTCATGGCCAATTGCTATTGCTTCAATCAAGTCAAGATTTAAGCCAAGAGCTTGGCCTATTGTTCTTCCAACGCGGCTGACAAGCTGCAAATGAAATGAACGACGCGTTACATCATCATTTTTTACAAGACTGAAAACTTGCGTCTTGTCTGCGCATCTTGAGAAAAATGGATTATGAAGAATTTTTTCAATATCAACAACAAAGCAAGGGCGTCCTAAATAGCAATCTTTATCTTCATAATTTTTATTAAATTCGCGCAAGCCTTCACTATTTTTGCAAGCATATTCGCTAAGAAGACTTTGCTGTTTTTGTTCATTTATTCGCAAAAATTCAAGTTCATCTTCATTGAATTGGAATAAGTCTGAATTAGAAGTCATAAAACCTCGCAATTAAAATTTTTTAGATGGATATTATAGTTTAAAAGCAGCATTCTTTATAGTTTTAGCTGCGTTCTATCTGTAAAAGCATACAAAAAAAGCACTCTTAAAAGTGCTTTTCTTGTACTCAATTTTTGCAGGGATCGAGTTTGTACTTTCCATCAGAGTTAAAACTATGTGCTGTCCCCTTTTATAGGCATAGCCTTGCTCTGAAACTGTTTACAAGGTAAAGTATACGGTAACCATAGAGTCAAGAGGTTTTTTATGAAAAATTTGTTATATAGCACAAAAGAGTTCGCAGATTTATGCGGTGTGAAGAAACAAACGCTTTATCACTATGATGATATTGGCTTGCTGAAGCCAAAACTGGTTGAAGAAAATTCTTATCGCAAGTATTCATTTGAACAATATCAAGATTTCCTTTTGATATCTTGTTTGAAAGAGGCTGGGATGTCTTTACAAGAAATTAAAGATTATCTTTTTTTAGAAGATGAAGAAGAAAAATCACAGTTGGTTTCAAGGAAGCTAGAAGCTTTGGATGACAAAATCAATCATTTGATTCATGTTCGTAAAATTTTGAGCTCTTCTTTTGGAGCAAGCGGTTTGCGCTTTGGTGATTTTGATTCAAAGCGCGAGATCATTCGACTTGAAGAACGACCAGAAATTAAAATGTGGGCAACAAAAGCTTTGGATGAAATGAATGACCAAGAGCTTGTTGAAGGTGTTGCAAAACTTGTTAAAGAAGTTGAGCTTTATGCCGTCACGCTTAAAAGTGAAGATGTAATGAATGACATTTTGGACATTCAAAAGCAGCTTCTTATTTTAAAGACCCCTAAAATAAATGAAGCTAAAGCGAAAGAGCTTGGATTGGTTGAATTTGTGCGCCCTGCTGGAATTTATGGTGTTACTGCGCAAATGTCAGGAGAGACTCCAGCTGATACATATGGCAGGTTGAAAAAGTCTATGGAAGAATTTTATGAAATACCAGGGGAATATTTTTATGAAGAATATTCCCCTGTTTCAAATGATGTTGTTGCACCATTAACTATTGCTGTGCAACTTATTCAAACAAAAGAAATTGAATTTATTTAAAGCGTACGCCAGAGCCCTGTGCACTGTCTTTCAAAACAACATCGTGCGCGCCGCCTTCAATAATTGATGTTGAAGAAACAAGAGTAATTTTTGCTTTTTCACGAAGTTCATTAATTGATAAAGCGCCGCAGTTGCACATTGTATGGCGAACTTTAGAAAGGCTCAATGATACATTGTCATGCAAAGAGCCTGCGTAAGGAACATAAGAATCCACGCCTTCTTCAAATGAAAGACCTTTAGAACCGCCCATGTCATAACGCTGCCAGTTGCGAGCGCGTGCAGAGCCTTCTCCCCAATATTCCTTCATATATGAACCATTGACATTGACTCTGTTTGTTGGGCTTTCATCGAACCTTGCAAAGTAGCGCCCAAGCATCATGAAGTCTGCACCCATAGCTAGAGCAAGCGTCATGTGGTAATCCTGAACAATGCCGCCATCAGCACAGATTGGGATATAAATGCCAGTTTCTTCAAAATATTCATCGCGAGCTTTAGCAACTTCAATAACTGCTGTTGCTTGACCACGGCCAATGCCTTTTTGTTCACGAGTAATACAGATTGAACCGCCGCCGATGCCAATCTTTATGAAGTCAGCACCGTTTTCAGCAAGGAATCTAAAGCCTTCCCTGTCAACAACATTACCAGCGCCAACCATGACAGAATCGCCATAATTTTCACGAATCCATTCAAGAGTGAACTTTTGCCAATCACTAAAGCCTTCTGATGAATCGATGCATAAAACATCTGCGCCAGCTTCCAAAAGAAGTGGAACACGAGTTTCATAATCACGAGTGTTGATGCCAGCGCCAACAATAAAGCGCTTGTTTGCATCAAGAAGTTCATGTGGATTTTGTTTGTGTGAGTCGTAGTCTTTTCTAAATACTATAGAAACAAGATTGTTATCTTTATCAACAATTGGCAAAGCATTTAATTTATGTTCCCAGATAAGATCATTTGCTTCAGACAAAGACATTCCGTCATAGCCAACAATTAAATTTTCACGTGGAGTCATAAATTCAGAAACAGGAGTATCTGGCTCCATGCGGCTAGGCCTATAATCGCGACTTGTAACAATGCCAATTAACTTGCCTGTTGGGGAACCATCTTCTGTAACAGGCATTGTTGAATGACCAGAAAGTTCTTTTAAGCCCATAACTTCGCTGAGTTGTGTGTCCGGACGGACAGTGCTGTCGCTTGGAACAAAGCCAGCTTTGTATGCTTTAACCTGTGCAACCATTGCAGCTTCATTTTCTGGAGTTTGTGAGCCATAAATAAATGAACATCCGCCTTCTTTTGCTAAAGCAACAGCAAGCTTTGGCCCAGAAACTGATTGCATAATTGCAGAAACCATAGGGATATTTAATGATAAACGTGGCTCTTCGCCTTTTTTATATTTAACAAGCGGCGTTGTTAAATTAACATCATCTGGAATGCATTTGCTTGAAGAATATCCTGGAACAAGCAAATATTCATTAAAGGTATGTGAGGGTTCATCATAGAAATAAGCCATTTATACTCCTTTTGTTTGTGTTTTTTAATATGATAAAACAAAAAAGGCTCCAAAGAATGGAGCCTTTGTTAAGTGGTGGAGATAACGGGGCTCGAACCCGTGACCTCATGACTGCCAGTCATGCGCTCTCCCAGCTGAGCTATACCCCCAAAGCAGTAGCGTTTAAAAACGCGTCAGCAATTATAGCAGACTTATTCGGAACATTATTTAAGGTGAATAAATCAAGCAATTCTTGCAGGGTGAGAGGTTGCGCACTATCAATTTGTCCTAAATAAAATGCAACCCAACCAAGCAGATCATGGGGACTAAAATTCTTAAGCAGATAAGACATATCACAAGATTTATCACGTTTTGAAAGACGCTTACCGTCCATGCTTAATAAAACTGGATGATGAAAATAGCGCGGATGATTTTTGTCAAGAAGTTCATATAGATAAATTTGTCTTGGTGTTGAAGATAAAAGATCTGCGCCACGAACAACATCTGTTACACCTTGAGCAATATCATCTGCAACAACGCAAAGTTGGTATGCAAAAATGCCATCGCTTCTTTTTAAGACAAAATCGCCGCACTCACCTGCAAGATTTTGACTGTATGTCCCTTGAATTTCATCATGGAATGAAATTTCCTTATTGGGGACTTCGATTCGATATGCAGGCTGCCTAGTTTTTAATTTTTCTGCCACATCGGCATCAGATAAATTTTTGCAAGTTCCAGCATATATTGGCGTGCCATCGCTTGCATGAGGCGCACTTGCTGCATGCAAATCTGCACGTTTGCAAAAACATGGATAAATGTGCGCTTGAGTTGAAAGTGCATTAAAGATTTCTTCATAATAGTTGCTGCGAGCAGACTGAATGATTGGTTCTTCGTCCCAATCAAGTCCAAGCCATGACAAATCTTCTAAAATTAAATTCTGATATTGCTTATTTTTGGAGCGTTCATCAATATCTTCCATCCTGATTATAAATTTTGCATTTTCTTTGCGAGCAATAAGCCAAGATAAAATAGCGGAATAAATGTTGCCAAAGTGCATTCTGCCACTTGGAGACGGAGCAAAACGCACGCATTTTGAATTGTTATCGATCATTTATTTTCCAAAGGAATATCTACATCATAAGGCAAGTCTTGTGGCATATCAGCAATTATGATTGTTGCAGAATTTTGCAACTTTTTTAGCCATTTTTCAAATTTTACATCTTGCTTATTATTTGCTGTATTTTTAGAAATTTCATCTTTAATAGGCTTGGGAACATTTCCTAATTTTGTTTCTTTATCAGCAGAAAATGTCTTGTCGCACCAGATAATATAGTAATATCCATTAGACACAAAAGGCTCAGAAATCTGATTTTTATCAAGCTTGTTAAGCTGGGTTATATAATCATTAGTCATATTTTGTTTGTCACTACTAACACAATTCCAACCTGAATTAATAGAACTATTATATTGTTTGAAAAAAACTTTGCTTGATTTTTTAAGTTTGAGATTTTTTGTAGTTGATAAAAGCTTAAAAAATGAATTCGCTTCATGTTCAGTATCAAATTTAACATAATATGAATGTTTGCCGCTATATTCTGAATAGTTGCTATTTAACTCTTCTTGCATTGCAGAATTACTTGGACTTGTCTTTGTAAAAAGTTCATTTTTTAAGCGCTCTTCAAGCATTCTTTGTTCTTCATTATTGGCCCATGACTTTTCATCATATCCATATGATGAAAGAATGCTTTCCCATGTGTCTTCCCCATATTTCAATTCATAATGTGTTTTTTCAGCTTCTAAAGAATTATTCAATTCATTTTCTGTAATGCTAATATCTCTTTTTGCGCATTCTTGTTTTATGAGTGCTTGAGGAATTAGCAAGCTATTCAAAACGTAAAGTCGTAGTGATTCAGCTGTATATCCACATGAGGCTAAATATTGAGCCCAGCTTGAATTTGTTTCATAGCTGCCTTCTTGTTTTCTGAAACCTTCAATATAATTTGTGATTGTTTTTTCATAAATTTTTTGCCCATTAACATATGCAGCTACTTTCTTTTCTTGCTTCATGCCAAAGCAACCTGTCAAAGAGCCGCAAAGGCACAAAGCAAGAAAGATTGCAAGAAACTTAAAAAAAACTTTTTTACTTTGAAGCTGCTGCAACGCCACAGTCAAAAGCCTCTAAATTCTTTTCAATTGTTTTTTGAGGAACGCGCTCTTTTATTACTTCGCGCCAAACTGCTGCATCAAATGGAAGCTTTGTTGAAAGTGCACCCATCAAAACAACATTTGCAGATTTTGGAGAATTAACACTATTTGCAAGCTCTTGAGCATCCAACAAGTGCGCACCTAATTTATCAAGACGTTCATGTGCGTCCTGTGGCATTTCAAAATTCCCAATGTGGACGCTTACGGGTGTGATTTGTGTAGCATTCACAAATAAAGTGCCGTCTTTTTTCAAATAATGCAGATAGCGCAAAGCTTCAATTTCTTCAAAAGAAATAATAATATCTGCACATCCTGGATCAACTACCATTGAAGATACAGACTCGCCAAAACGGACGACTGTACTTACAGAGCCTCCGCGCTGTGACATTCCATGAATCTCTGAAATTTTTACATCATATCCGCTTTTAGCAGCTGTTTTAGCAAGCAAATCGCCTGCTAAAATTGTGCCTTGTCCACCAACTCCAACAAGCAAAATTGTAGTAGTCATTAGATTTCCTGCCTTTCCATAATGCATTCAAAAGGACAAACTTGGCTGCATTGCCCGCAGCCAACACATTGAGATGCGTCAATCACTGCACATCCGTTTTCATCCTTGCCTAAAGCTGGACAGCCAATTTGAACGCAGACTCCACAAGCATGACAATCTTTGATTTCTGGAGCTGGCTTGCGAGTTCTATCAATTAATCTGCATGGAGATCTGAATATAATGACATCTAATTCATCTGTTGCTTTGCAAGCATTTGTTAAAGCTTTACGAACAGCATTTAAGTCTTGTGAATTTACACATTCAACATTTTCAACACCTAAAGCTTTGACCAAAAGCTCAATATTTAGTTCTTTATTTTGGCGTTTAGCAATATCTAAATCTGGAGATTTTTGAGCAAGACGTTCACCATTACATGGATTGCCCTGAGTGCCTGTCATTGCAGTAGTACGATTATCCAGAATGCAGATTGTGCCAGACCCAAGGTTATAAACAGTTCCAAGTAAAGAGGTAATGCCAGAATGAGCAAAAGTACTATCCCCGATTATTCCAACAACAGGACGACCCTTGCGCTCGCTAACATGAGCTAATTCCATGCCATGAGCCATTGAAATTGAAGCGCCCATGTCTACTGTGCTATGCACAGCATTAAGCGGCGCAATTGCCCCGAGCGTATAACAACCAATATCGCCTGTCACGATTGCTTTTAACCTGCGTAACTCTGTAAAAACTAGCCTGTGTGGACACCCTGGGCAAAGCGCTGGTGGACGTGCTGGCAAATCTTGAACTTGCTCATAAGCCAAAGCTGTGTCTTCTCCAAAAGCATGCAAAATTCTTGCTGGTGTAAGTTCGCCATCTTTAGGAATGTCACAAGCTTTAGGACTTGAAAGCTTAACGCCCAAAGCTTCAACGCGCATTTTGAAGAAGTTGCATGTTTCTTCAATGACATAACATTCATCAACTTTGCTTGCAAATTCTTTAATTTTCCTTTCAGGAAGAGGCCAAGACATTCCAAGCTTCAAAAATGAACTTTCTGGGAATGCTTCTTTGACTTGCTGATAAACAGCTCCGCTGCAAATAAAGCCGCGCTTTGTATCATTTAATTCAATGCGGTTAATGTCTGTTGAATCTGCAAATTCAATAAGTTTTTGTTCACGTTCATCAACAAAAAGTCTGCGGCCTTTTGCAAAAGCGGGCATCATCACATATTTTGAAACATTATTTTCATAGTCACGCGGTTCAAGATTGTTACGTTTGCCGCTAATTTCAACATTTGTTTTTGTATGAGCAATTCGAACAGTTTCACGAATCATGCAAGGCGTATCAAATTTTTCTGAAATATCAAATGCAAGTTTTGTAAATTCAAACGCCTCTGAAGAATCAGCTGGTTCAAAACAAGGAATTCTTGCAAAAGCAGCATAGTTGCGACTGTCTTGTTCATTTTGCGAAGAATACATTGATGGATCATCTGCAGCTAAAATAACAAGGCCTGCATTAATACCTGTATTGCAAACAGAAAGCAGCGGGTCTGCCGCAACATTCACGCCGACATGCTTCATTGTTACAAGAGCTCTGACTCCACCAATTGCAGCACCGGCACCAACTTCTAATGCGACTTTTTCATTTGGTGACCACTCGCAATAAACCTGCCCTAATTTTGACAAATTTTCCAAAGTCTCTGTTGAAGGAGTGCCAGGATATCCAACACCAAGCTCGACGCCGCATTCCCAAGCTGCTTGTGCTATAGCTTCATTGCCTGATAAAAGTTTCTTATTATCCATAGACTCCCCTTTAACTTATATTTTCTTGATTTACGATATTTGTCGCGCCATAGCGTTCACGCAAAAGAGGCTTTTCAATTTTGCCTGTTGGATTGCGTGGGACATCTGCAAAAATAATTTTGCGAGGACGTTTATAACGCGGAAGTTTCAAACAGAATTTATTGATGTCTTCTTCTGTTGTTTCTAAATATTCAGGTTTAAGCTCAATAATTGCTGCTGCAATTTCACCAAGTCGTTCATCTGGCAAACCAATAACAGCTACATCTTTGATGGCAGGGTTCGCACTTAAGAAGTCCTCGACCTGAACAGGATAGATATTTTCTCCACCAGAAATAACAACATCTTTTTTACGATCAACGAGCCAGTAAAAACCTTCGTCGTCTTGCTTCGCCATGTCGCCTGTATGCAACCATCCATCAATCAAAGTTTCTTGTGTTGCTTTTTCATTTCTGTAATAGCAAATCATCAAAGCTGGACCTTTTACACAAAGTTCGCCAACTTCGCCCTGCTTAACGAGTGTATTATCTTCGTTTACAATCTTGGCTTGCCAACCATAGCCTGGAACACCAATAGCTCCAACATGGTCTATATTGTCAACACCAAGATGTACACATCCAGGCCCTAAAGATTCAGAAAGACCATAATTTGTATCATATTGATGATGTGGGAAGAGCTTCTTCCATTTATGAATCAAACTTTGTGGGACAGGCTGAGCACCGATATGCATCAATCTCCACTGATCAAGTTCATAATCTTCAAGCTTTATGTCACCCTGTTCAATTGCTAGCAAAATATCTTGAACCCAAGGAACAAGAAGCCAAACAATTGTGCAATGTTCATTGCTTATCGCTTCAAAAATTGTTTTTGGTTTAACGCCGCGCAAAAGGACAGCTTTTGAACATGAAATAAGACTGCCAAACCAATGCATTTTTGCGCCTGTATGATACAAAGGTGGAATGCATAAAAATGTATCATCATGAATTTGTCCATGATGATTTTGCTCTGCTTTTGCAGCATGAACCAAGCTTGAATGCTTATGCAAAATAGCCTTTGGAAAGCCTGTTGTGCCACTACTGAAATATATAGCTGCATAATCATCATCTGCAAGTTCGATATTCGGGTCTGCACTTGATGAATTTGCTGTATCTTCTAAATAATTTTCAGCGAAAGTTGGGCAGTCATTGCCAAAATAATATAAAAGCCTATGAGCTTGGATGCTTGTTGCAATTTCTTCAACACGGCCAAGAAATTCTGGACCAAAAATTAAAACATCAACTTCAGCTAAATCAAGACAATATTCAATTTCTTCACTTGTATAGCGATAATTAAGCGGCACAACAATTGCACCAGTCTTCAGAATGCCAAAATAAACAGGCAGCCATTCCAAACAATTCATAAATAAAATTGCAACTTTGTCACCTTTTTTAACACCGCGATCAATCAGCAAATTTGCAAAGCGATTAGCTTTTTCATCAAAAACTTTCCATGTAATTTCACGACGATAAGCTTCTTTTTTAGTTGTTTGAATAAGATCATAATCACGCCATGTAACATGACGATCTTCTTGGATTTCTGGATTAATCTCTACTAATGCAATTTCATTGCCATGTTCTTTTGCATTATTTCGTAAAAAATCAACTAAAGACATTTAACTTACCTTCTGTAAAAAACCAAACATTACAAATTTATAATAGCGCGCAAGCAGAAGAAAACATCCTATTTAACACCCGCAAGTGCGCGAAGTGAATTATTTAAACGTTAAACTTGAAGTGCATAATGTCACCATCTTGCACAACATATTCCTTGCCTTCTTGGCGCAACTTGCCTGCTGCTCTGCAGCCTTGTTCACCATTATATTCAACATAATCGCTATAGCTTGCTGTTTCTGCTTTGATAAAGCCGCGTTCAAAGTCTGTATGAATAACGCCAGCAGCTTGTGGAGCCTTGCAACCAATTGGAATTGTCCAAGCTTTTACTTCCATCTCTCCTGCTGTGAAGAAAGATTGAAGACCAAGCAATTTATATGCAGCTTTTGCAAGTCTGCTTAAACCTGATTCTTCCAATCCCATAGATTCAAGATATTCTTTTGCATCTGCATCATCAAGTTCTGCAAGCTCAGCTTCAACCTTTGCACAAATTGCTAATGGCTGTTCTCCATCAATTGGAGTAAGCTCAGATGTTAAATCAGCTTCATCAACATTTGCAAGATATAAAACTGGCTTCATTGTTAAAAGATGAAGGTCATAAATGAGTTCTTGTTCTTCCTCATTCATATCCATCATTCTTGCAGGCTTGCCTTCATTCAAAAATTCAAAAACGCGCTTTACAAGTTCAAGCTTTGCAGCAAAACTTTTATCGCGCTTTACATCTTTTTCAATTCTTGGAATTGCTTTTTCAAGCGTTGCTAAATCTGCCAAAATTAATTCTGTGCGAATTGTTTCAACGTCTGAAATTGGGTCAGTACAACATTCTGAACGCACAATTTCTGGGTCTTCGAAATATCGAACAACTTCACAAATTGCATTTGTTTCACGAATATTAGCCAAAAATTGATTGCCAAGACCTTCGCCTTCACTTGCGCCCTTTACAAGACCAGCAATATCAACAAATTCAACAGTTGCAGGAACAATGCGGCCTGGATTTACAATGTCTGCTAAAACTTGCAAGCGCTCATCTGGCACAGAAACAATGCCTTGATTTGGCTCAATTGTTGCAAATGGATAGTTTGCAGCAAGAATATTTTGCTTTGTAAGCGAATTAAAAAGCGTCGACTTCCCTACGTTGGGCAAGCCAACGATACCAATAGATAATGCCATGAATACCCTCTTTTGTTTTTAACCAGTAGAACCAGCAGGAGTTATAGCGCTAGCTTTGCTCCCTGAAATTGAAATTGTTCCATCATCATTGAATGATTTAGCAAATGAAATGCCGCTTCCTTCAATCTTTTTGGAATAGCTATTAAGATTATTAATCAAAGTTTTAGCTTTCTTACCTTTTAAAGGAGTTGGCTGATAATCATTTATGCTATTGCTTGAACTTACAGAACATGGAATGATATCAATATTGTTTATTGTTTCATCGTCCATGACAAGTTCACCATTCCTGAATACAAAAGCTTGTTGGAAGATCATTGTTTCATATTCTTGTGGATTGTCATTGCCGCCAAAACAGAAGTTTCCAAGCGAATAGCAAATATAGCGATCATTATATTTTTCAACGCCTTGCAAAACATGAGGATGAGTACCTAATACAAGGTCACAACCTGCATCAATAGCTGAATGAGCAAGTTTTACTTGATTGCTTTCTAATTTATGATCGCCTTCAATGCCCCAATGGAAGCAGCCTATAATCAAATTGCAATTTTCTTGCTGCAAAGCTTCAATATCTTGCTTCACAAGGTCTTCTTTATCTTCATACCCACTTATGCAATTAATACCAAAAAGCCCAACTTTAATATTATTTACTGTATATGTATTCACGCGGTCAAAGCCAAAATTTGTGATATTAGCATTTGTCAAATTTTTCTTTGTATCTTCATATGCATCATTTCCATAATCATATGAGTGATTATTTGCAAGATTTGCTGCTTCAACGGAGCCAGCAGTTAAAATTTTTGAATATTTAGCAGGGCCGCGGAATGCAAATTCTTTGTCGGCACGCTCACCTTGTGAAGAAAGTGTTCCTTCAAAATTACAAATTGTTAAATTATCATTGCGAAGATAAGCTAAAACATTCGAGAAAAAGTAGCTTGCGTTGCCAACTTTTTTATACATGTTTACAAAACTAGTATCCATGTCAAAATTTTCATCTGTACCAAGTGTGCAGTCACCAACGCCGCTAACAACAATTGTTGCAGTAGCGCCATTATCCATATCATTTATATAATTTTTAAGCGACGTAATAGCTGCTACTTGCTTTGTATCATTTTGTTCTTCAGCATTATTTGATTTCAAAAATGGCAAACCGCCACAAGCAAATTGCCATAAGAGCAAAATAATAAGAATTAAAATTAAAACAGCAATAAGTATTTTGGGCCACTTTTTTGGAGGCTTTCTATAAATCATAGAACCGCGACCATAGCCTCTGCTGCCAGAATAAAGACCTTTGGAATTTCCGCCATAAATTCCTTGAATATAAGTTGTGCCTGTAGACATAAAAATAAACCTTGTTCCTAGTTATTTTTGTTTGCCCTAGATTTTAACAAAAAGCCCCGTTCATTTGAACAGGGCTTTTCAATAGATATGAATTGCGCGTTAATTGCGGCGGCGAGGCTTACGATTATCGCGTTTTTCTTTATTTTCTGAAGGGAAAGCTGAGCCTGTGACCTCTGGTTTATCAATTCTATCAAGGCTGATTTTTCCTGATTTTTCATCAATTTCAATTACTTTGACTTTAACTTTATCGCCAATTTGCAAAACGTCTTCAACGCTTGCTACTCTGCCGCGAGCAACTTTGCTTATATGAAGCAAGCCATCCTTTGATGGAGTAATTTTTACAAAAGCGCCAAATGATTGGATATTGACGACTTCACCTTCAAATTCTTCCCCAACTTCTGGGACTTTAACAATAAGTTCAATCTGCTTGCGAGCTTCTTCTCCACCAAGGTCAGTAGAAGCAATATGAACGGTGCCATCTTCTTGGATTTCGATTGTTGCACCTGTTTCTTCTTGAATGCCACGAATAACTTTACCGCCAGAACCAATAACGTCACGGATTTTGTCCACTGGAATTTGCATAGAAATAATTCTTGGAGCAAATTCAGAAAGCTCTTCACGAGGCTTGTCTATTGTTTCAAGCATTGCATTCAAAATGAAAGCACGTCCTTCTTTAGCTTGCTGCAAAGCTTTGCCAAGAATTTCAGTTGAAAGACCCTTTGCTTTGTTGTCCATCTGCAAAGCCGTGATACCTTTTTCAGTACCACAAACTTTGAAGTCCATGTCGCCCAAAAAGTCTTCAAGACCTTGAATGTCTGTAAGGATTACAGTTTCATCGCCTTCTTTGATAAGACCCATTGCAACACCAGAAACAGGGCGCTTTATTGGAACACCAGCATCCATCAATGCAAGTGTAGAACCGCAAGTAGAAGCCATTGATGAAGAACCATTTGACTCCAAAACTTCACTAACAATGCGAATTGTATAAGGGAATTCATCTTCGCTTGGAATCATTGGCTCTAATGCTCTGCAAGCAAGGGCGCCATGGCCAAGTTCGCGGCGCTTTGGTGCGCCAAGGCGGCCAACTTCGCCTGTGCAATATGGTGGGAAGTTGTAATGATGAATATATCTATTGCCTTCAGATGGATCGATTGTATCAAGGCGCTGCCATTCATTAAGCATACCAAGAGTAAGAACAGACAAAACTTGAGTTTGTCCGCGCTGGAAAAGACCAGAACCATGAGCACGTGGAAGATATCCAGGCTTGATATATAGCGGGCGAACTTCATTAACAGCACGACCATCAACACGCTCGCCTGTTGTCAAAACCATTGTACGCATTGCCTTTTTCTCTAAAGCTTTGCAAGCTGCAGCAATTTGAATAGCATATTCTTCTTGCTCTTCTTCTGTAAAGCTTTCTTTGATTTCAGCCTTTAGGGCCTCAACTTTATCAAGTCTTGATTGCTTGTCAGCATCCTGCAAGTCGGCATACATGCGATCGTAATATGTATTGACTTTGTCAACAATTTCTGGAATTGGTTCATCAAGTTCATATTCTTTTGGCTCAATATCAACCTTATCCAAGAAAGCCTGTTGAGCATCGCAAAATTCGCCAATAACTTTTTGTGCAAATTCCAAAGCGTCAAGCATTTCTTCTTCAGGAACTTCATCGCCACCAGCTTCAACCATGCTGATATATTCTTTTGTGCCAGCAACAGTCAAGCTTAAATCTGAAGCTTTTTCTTCTTCAAATGTAGGATTAACGATATATTCGCCAGTTTCTATATTGCGAGCAATACGAACGCCAGCACATGGACCATCAAATGGAACACCGCCAACCATCAAAGCAGCAGAAGCGCCCATAATTGATATGACATCTGGTTGATTAACTTGGTCGCAGCAAAATGTTGTAACAACAATATGTACTTCATTTCTGAATCCATCAGGAAAACCAGGACGAATTGGTCTATCAACCATTCTAGCTGTTAATGTACCCTTATCTGATGGTTTTGATTCACGCTTTAAATAGCCACCTGGAATGCGTCCAACAGCATACATTTTTTCAATAAAATCTACTGTTAATGGGAAGAAATCAAGGTTTTTGCGTTCTTTTGAAACAACGGCTGTAACAAGTAAAGTTGTGTCGCCTTGTTTGACTAAAACTGAGCCGGTTGCTTGTTTTGCAAGCTCTCCTGTTTCGAATTCATAATGCTTGCCATAAAGATCAAATTCATGTGTAACTTTTTTCATTTTTCCTCTTTCCAACTGCATTACCCCGTGCAATGCAGACCTCATAAAAAAGCGGGCGATATTCGCCCGCTTCACTTTTAGACGTTATCGCGAATACCAAGTTTTGCGATAAGTTCACGATATTTAACAATATCGCGTTCTTTGATATAAGCCAACAAACGACGACGTTGACCAACCAATTTCAAAAGACCACGACGTGTGTGATGATCCTTCTTATGAACTTTAACATGTTCGGTGAGTTCACGAATGCGTTCAGTCATAATTGCAACTTGAACTTCTGCTGAACCAGAGTCATGTTCATTTTTGCCGAACTCTTTAATAAGTTCAGCCTTACGTTCTTTAGAAATAGTCATGATTAACCACCCTAATAAATCATGCTAGCCATTGCGGCTAAGCAACTTACAATACGCCTGAAGCTGAGTTAAGCATCTGAGTGAAGATGCAAACTAAGCATCAGGTACAAACAAAAGCGAATTTTAGCAAAGCTTACATATCATTACTAGTCTGTAATTCTTAAGCGGTCTTTCGTTTTTGCAAACGTTGTGGAAGATATTCTGAAACCAAAACAGCAAAGAACATAACAAAAAATCCAATGATAATTTTTGCAGTCAAAACTTCTGCCCCCATTGCAATGCTAAATATTGCTCCGAATACAGATTCAAATGACAAAAGCAATGCGCCGGTTGCTGGCGGGATTTTCTTTAAACCCATATTTTGCAATAATAATGCAGCGGCAGTGCAACCTATTGTTAAGTATGCAATACTTCCCCACATATCCATTCCCCATGAGCTTATTTGTATGCCATCTTTAAAAATAAGTGCGCCTATAAAAGGGATAATACCTGCTACAAAAAACTGCCATATTGTTAAAACATATATGTCTTTATTTTCAGAAAGACGTGACACTAAAACAATATGAACAGCAAAAAATACTGCCCCAATAAGTGTCATAGCGTCTCCCCACCTGAAAGATAAATCGCTATCCAAAGCAATTAATCCAACACCAAAGATTGCCAAAACAGCAGCTAAAACATTAAAAATTGTTGGCTTGCGCATTCCAATAAACCAAGCAAAAAATGGAACTAAGATATTATATGGCGCACTAAGGAAGGCATTTTTACCCGGTGTTGTATCTGTAATGCCAATAGTTTGGAAATAATAAGCAATAAATAGCGCACATCCAAAGCATGCGCCACAGATAATATATTCCTTTTTGAAAAACAGCTTGCGCTTTTTTATAAAGATAAGAGCAAGCAAAATTGATGCTGTTAAAAATCTAATTGACAAAAGCCATAAAACAGCAAGTTCGCTTGTAACATCCTTAACAATTACAAAGGAGCTGCCCCAAATTAATGTTGCTAATAAAATATAACCTTTATATTTCACTTATGATATATGCCCTAAAAAGTCTTTTGTGCGTTCTGATTTTGGATGATCAAACACTTCTGTTGGTGTGCCATCTTCAACAACAACGCCCTCTTCCATAAAAATTACTCTGTCTGCTACTTCGCGCGCAAAACCCATTTCATGCGTAACAACAACCATTGTCATACCTCCTTGTGCAAGTTTACGCATTACATCTAAAACTCCACGAACAAGTTCTGGGTCAAGAGCAGATGTTGCTTCATCAAAAAGCATAACATGTGGATCCATTGCCAGAGCGCGAGCAATTGCAACACGCTGCTGCTGTCCACCAGAAAGCTGGGCTGGCAAAAAGTCAGCTCTGTCTGCCAGACCAACGCGTTCAAGCTGTTCAAGAGCTATTTTTTCAGCTTCTTCTTTTGAACGCTTTAAAACTTTAATCTGTGCAAGCATAATATTCTTTTTTGCAGTAAGATGCGGGAATAAGTTAAACGACTGGAAAACCATCCCGACATGTTCACGTAATTTATCGACATTTGTTTTTGGGTCACAAATGTCAGTCCCTTCAATAAAGATATGACCGCCGCTTGGTTCTTCGAGCTTATTGATGCACCTGAGCATCGTGGACTTGCCAGAGCCAGAAGGACCCAAAACAACAACGACTTCACCGCGTTTAACATCAATATTTACATCTTTTAAAACTTCATTTTCACCAAAGCTTTTTGAAAGGTGTTGAATGCTAATCATATTTTCTTGTGCCATTTTACTTTCCACCTTCATCAGCTGAATCGTCTGGAACAAAGCTCGTTGCCTCATAAGATGCAAGTGTTACATCGCCATCTTTTACTGTGCTAAATGCGCGGCTCTTGTGCTTTTTCTTATCTGTAGCTTCAACAACATGTCCGCCGTCAAGCAATGCCAATTTGCGTTCGAGTTTGCCAACAAATCTTGCAAGAGGCAATGTGATGACAAGATAGAAAATAGCTGCAACAATATATGGAGTAATTGAACCAGTAGCTGCAACAATAGTCTTTGCATACATTACAACTTCCATAATGCCGATAGATGCAAGAAGTGATGTGTCTTTATAAAGCAAAATAAATTCACTTGTCATTGTTGGCATAACACGGCGCACAGTTTGCGGAACAATAACATGCATCATTGTTTGAGCGCCAGTCATACCTAATGAACGAGCGGCTTCAAATTGCCCCTTTGGAATTGACTGAATGCCAGCACGGAAAATTTCGCAAAGATATGCACCAGAGTTCAGTGCCAAGACTATAAAGCCCATAATGTAGTCCGGCGGGTCAATGCCTGCCAAAGGCAAACCAAAGAATGCAATATAAATTTGCAAAAATAGTGGAGTGCCACGAACAACATTTACATAAACAGTAGCAATTCCACGTAAAACTTTAAAGCGAGACATACGCATTAAGCTTAAAACAAAACCCCATGGAATAGCTAATGGAAATGCAACAGCCACCAAAGCTAGAGCCATTAAAAAGCCTTTAAAGACTTGAGGGAAACTTGTGACGATTAAACCTGGATCTAAAAAGAGATGCAAGATGCGAACACTATTCCATTCTTGCACAAAGCTTTTTGAATCAAGCCAATTTGCTATGCGTTCACTTGTTTTAATTTTTTGAACTTCGATATTTGGAATGTCATTGATTTGAATAGTGCTTCCATCTGCAGAAATGGCAGTCGCAGTCATTTGAAGCTGTCCACCGTGAGCTGGGAAGAAAACGCCACAAACATTTACACGTAAAAGACATTCGCCTTCAATATCTTTATCAAAACTCAAATGCAAAGTTTCATCATTTGCATCAATATTGAATTCTGGCTTTTCTCTGTCCATATTATCTTCACCAGAAAGCACAGTAACACGAGTATCGCTTGAATCATATGTTGTGCCCTCAGGTAAATTTAATGTGACTTCTTTTATGCTTTCGCCGCCTTCAAGCTGCCCTTCCCATGTAATGCGTGTTTCAGTTGCGCCCATAACTTCATTTGCATTATCAACATTTGGCATTGCTGTGCATTTTGAAGTTTCTAAAGCAAATGCACTATTTGAAGCAACAATACAAAATGCAAAAAAGCTCACAAGAGCTGCAATAAACAAAAAGGCAATATTTATTTTTTTGGAATATCTTTCTGCCATTTTTCCCTCACAAAAAAGCGGACCCAATCTTTTTCAGATTAGGCCCGCATAAATATTTGCAATATTATTCAGCGAACCACTTATTTGTGATTTCATCAAGCTTGCCATTGTCTTTCAAAGTTGAAAGAGCAGTATTGATCTGTTCTTGAAGATCAGTGCTGTCTTGTGGCAATAAGAAGCCATATTGTTCATCTGAAGCTTCTTTATAAACAACCTGTTCATTTGTATAAGATTCGCTGAGCATGTCGCTTACAACAGAAAGATTTGTGCAAACTGCATCTGCTTTACCAGCTTGAACAGCTGCAAAGCAATCAGTTGAGTTGCCATAACCCTTAACAGTTGCATTAGAGAAGTTTTCTTTTGCAAATGTTTCACCAGTAGTACCAGTTTGAACAGCAATTACAACGCCTTCTTTGTCGAGCGCTTCTTTTGCATTGTCTTTTGTGATTTCTTTGTTATCTGTTAAAGCAGCAACAGCAATATCATCTGTGAAGTAAGAATCACTGAAGAGATAGCTCTTTTCGCGGTCTGGAGTGATGGAAAAACCGGAGATGCCAAGGTCAACTTCACCTGCAGTAATTGCTGGTTCAATTGCATCAAATTGCATCTGCTTCCATTCAAATTCAACGCCCATTTCTTCTGCAACTGCTTGCCAAAGATCTGCTTCAAAACCAACAATTTCACCATCAACTAAATTTTCAAATGGTGGATAATCTGGAGATGTTGCAACTGTTAATTTTTCTGTTGTCTTTTCTTCACCACAGCCTGTCATTGCAGCAAGCATGCAAACAGCCAAACATGCTGCCATAAAAACTACTAATATTTTCTTTAAGTTTTTCATAGCCTTCCCTTTCATAGATATTTTTTGCAGTACTTTTAAAACGACTTCGTCATTATATGCACTTTTTTATCAATTTTTTTGCATTTTATTCATTTTTATTGAAAAAAACTGTAAACGGCATATTAAAACAATAATAAAAGCTTGCAATTTACAAATTCTTATTTCGAATATTGCTGCAGAAATTCTTTAGTTCGTTCTTGTTTCGGATTATTGATGAGTTCTTGCGCAGGTCCTTGCTCAACAATAATGCCGCCTTCCATAAAAATAATTCTGTCAGCAACATCACGCGCAAATGACATTTCATGCGTGACGATAACCATTGTCATTTGTTCAGCTGCTAAATCACGAATAACTTTTAAGACTTCACGTGTAAGTTCTGGGTCAAGAGCAGATGTTGGTTCATCAAAAAATAGAATGTCAGGATGCATTGCTAGAGCTCTTGCAATCGCGACTCGCTGTTGTTGTCCACCTGAAAGCTCGCAAGGCACCATATCTTCTTTGCCTTCAAGCCCCATCTTTTTAATAAGGCTTTTGGCATCTTCTATAGCATCATCCACATTGCGCTTTTGAACAGAGATTGGAGCGTCGCTTACATTTTTCAAAATGCTGTAATGCGGGAAAAGATTAAAGTTTTGGAATACAAGACCAAAATGCATGCGTGCAAGCTTTAATGTGTTTTTATCCGCATAAATAGCTTTGCCAGCGTCATCATTTTTTGTAACTTCAATATCTCCATATTTAAGTTCACCAGCATCCATAGTTTCAAGCAATGTTGCGCATCGCAAGAAAGTTGACTTGCCAGAACCTGAAGGGCCGATAACAGCTACAACTTCCCCGCGGCTGACTTCAAGCGAGATATCTTTTAAAACTTCAATGCCAGAAAATGATTTCTTGACATGTCTTAAGCTGAAAATTATATCTTTAGAACTAGTCATGATAATAATCCAATTTCTTTTCAAATTTACCAAGCAAAAATTCAATGATTAGTGTGAAGAACCAATACAGAGCAGCAGCTATTACATATGGAATCATGCTAACCATTGCCGCTGCTAAAGTTTCTGCTTGTGTAAACATTTCTGCAATGCTTAAAACAAATGCAAGAGATGTATCTTTTACTAATGTGATGATTTCATTTCCCATTGCAGGAGTTATGCGTTTAATAACTTGTGGTAAAACAATCTTTAAGAAAGTTTGACTCTTTGAATAGCCTAAAACTTGAGCTGCTTCATATTGTCCAGGTGGAATTGACTGAATGCCGCTTCTATAAATTTCTGCAAAATATGCAGCATAATTTAGTATAAAGCCAATTAAGCATGCGCCCATGCGCCAGGCAATAGTAATTTTTACTCCAAAAATATAATAAGGAGCAAAGAATATAAACATTAATTGCAAAACTAAAGGTGTTCCACGAAGAAAAGAGATATAAATTCGCGCCAAGAATGCTAATGGCTTGAACTTGGACATTCTGCATAATGCAACAATAATGCCAAGAGGCAAAGAGCCCACTAGCGCAACGACAAAAATAATGCCTGCAGTCCCAAGACCGCCGAGCATTGTACTCAATATTGTAGAAAGCGGCATGGCATGAGCACCTGAGCCAACCATTATGCCACTAAGAAATGAAAACAATGTTTCCCCTATCACGACACAAGATGAAGGAGAGCTTTTGCACTCCCCTTCATCCAAAGAACTAATATAAATTACAGATTATTTGATAAGCCAGTTTTCGATGCTCATGCCTTGATCAGCATATTTATTGATGAGCTCTTCAACTGTTCCGTCCTCATACATTTCTTTTAATGTTGAAGAAACTGCGCTTGCCATTTCTTCTGAATTTTCACCATCAAGCAAGAAGCCAACAGCATAGCTTTCTTCACTCAATGCTTCATCAAGTTGCTTATATGCATCTGGATTTGCTGAAATTTGATAAGCTGCAATTGATAAATCACAAGCTACAGCGTCTACTGCGCCACTTTCAAGCTGCATAAACGCGCTGTTATAATCTGCGACAGTATCAAGCTGCTTAAATGTCTTGCCAAGGTCGACTTGGTCTCCGCCTTCATCAAACAAGCTTGCTGCAGCGGAACCTTTTTGAGTGATAACAGCTTTTCCTGACAAATCAGCCAAAGAATTGATATCGCTATCTGCCTTTGTAACTATGACTTGTTTGTTGACCATATATGGGTCAGAGAAAGTATATTGACCTTCGCGCCCTTCCATAGTAAAGCCATTCCAAATGCATGTAATGCTGCCTGATTCAAGCATTTGATCTTTTGAATCCCAATCGATTGGTGTTGCTGAATAATTCCAGCCATTGCGTTCACAAACTTCTTGAGCTAAGTCAAGATCGAAACCTGTATAGCTGCCATCTGTATCCATATAGCCATATGGAGGATATTCAGCATCGAAGCCAACAACAAAATCTTGGCCTTCCAAGCTGTTAGAACTGCCACAGCCGCTTAAAGCTGTAACGCCAAATGCTGCCATGCAAACTGACAAAATAAGTGCTAAAACCTTCTTCATTGAAACCCCTTTTTTCGTGTTTACTTTAGTAGTTTAGTGCTTTAACGCGGTAAAGTATACGAGGCATATAAAGATAAAGCAAGAAGAATTTCAGAATGCAATGGTGAGCGGTTAATTAGAATAAAGTTTTGAAGAGTGTTGCGCTTTTTAAGTGCAAGCCAATATGTTCATTCATCCAAAGTTCAATAAAATGCATTATCTCTTTAAGTGGACATGATTCAATTTCAGAAATTTCATCAAAAGTTGAATACATAAAAAAGACAAGCCATGCAATTAATTCTTTTTGATTGTTTGTGATTGCATGCTTTGAAGCGCAATCAAAGCATAATGTTCCACCTAGTGATATGTCAAAATATTGCGCACCATCAAGTTCCTTTGAACAAATGGCACATTCTCTAAGCGCAGGTTTGAAGCCAAGAAATGCAAAGACTTTAATAAAGTATGCAGCAGTTAATACCAAAGATTCTTCAGCGCTTGATTTGGATATCTTTGCAAAATAAGAATTTGTAAGCTGAAAAACAACATCGCCAACATCGCCATCTCTGGAAAATTTATCTAAAAATTCCGCTACAAGTGTGCAAGATGAAGCTTTTTCATAAACTTCTCTGCAGGCAGAATGAGAATCAATGAGTTTGAGCTCAGTTATATTTTCAAGGCTTTTTCCAGGATAAAGTTGCAAGCTCACAAATGAAAAAGGTTCAACTCTAGCCCCAAAACGCTTGTTTCCAGGTTTACGAGCTCCTTTGGCAACAGCGCGGATTTGCTTGCCCTTTTCACTCAAAAGCGTAACGATAAGATCGCTTTCGCCCAGTTTTGTTTTCTTTAAAACGATGCAATTTTCATTATAAGGATTAGCCATTATAGGCCTTCACCATATCCAAAACGCTTAACCTGTGTAGCATCTTTGCGCCAATTTTTGCGAACTTTAACATTTAAATCTAAGTGAACTTTGCAAGATAGCAATCGTTCAAGATCAACTCTAGCTTCTGTTCCAATCTGTTTAATTGCTTGACCTTTATGTCCAATAATAATTCCTTTTTGACTATTACGTTCAACATAAATTGTCGCAAAGATTTTTGCAAATGTTCCATAATCATTGCGTTCAATTGAATCGACGCAAACACCAATTGCATGAGGGATTTCATCGCGCATGCTTGTTAAAATTTTTTCACGAATAAATTCTGCTATTAAAACTTCTTCTGCTTGGTCGACATGCATATCCTGCGGGAACCATTTTGGACCTTGCGGCAAATATTTATAAACAGCTTCTTTGAAACCATCTATGTTAAAGTCTTCCACAGAAGACAAAACAACAACATCGTCCCATTTTGCTAAATTTTGGGCAGCTTCAATTTGTTTAACAGTTTGTTCTTGTGAAGACAAATCGGCTTTTGAAATAACAAGGATTTTTTTAGCTTTTGATTGAGCAACTTGATTAGCAACCCATTCGTCCCCGCGCCCAACCTTTGCAGATGCATCAATTAGCATGGCAATAACATCAACATCTTCTAAAGCTTTTAATGCAGAAACATTTAATTCTTCGCCCAAAGCATCATGAGGTCTGTGCAAGCCAGGAGTGTCGACCATTATCATTTGCATGCGCTCATCTGTAAATATAGCGCGGAAGCGATGGCGCGTTGTTTGCGGAGTGTTTGAAGTTATTGCAACTTTGTCTTTAACAATCGCATTAATAAGAGTTGACTTGCCAGCATTCGGCCTGCCAACTAAAGCAACAAACCCACTTTTGAATTCTTTATCTTCAGAATTTGCCATTTTTACCTCACACCACAAACCCCATAAGCTTCTAAAATTTCTTTTTCTAAGCCTTCCATAATTTCAGCTTCATCTTCTTCAATATGGTCATAGCCTAAAACATGCAAACAGCCATGAACAAGCATCAAAGACATTTCTTCATCAAAGCTTGTACCAAACTGTTCGCGCTGTGAATCAACAATATCGCATGCAATAATTATGTCGCCTAAGGTCAAAGTTTCATCTTCAGGCAATTCTTCATCAATAGAGTCGCATTCAAAAGATAAAACATCTGTTGGTCTATCTATTCCACGATATTCCTTATTCAAAGAGTGAATTTCATCTATATCAACAAGGCTAACTGAAAGTTCACTATTCTGTGGAGCATGCGCATAATTTAAAGCAAATGATGCAAGATCTTGAATTTTTTCAATATCCCAAGTTTTGCTGCCGCCACGAATATCAATATTAATTATCATTTCAAGTCCAGTTCTTCCTGCAAATGGCTTGCTTTATCATATGCTTTTACAATGCGTGCAACAAGGTTGTGACGCACAACATCACTGTCATTAAATTCGCAAAATGCGATGTCTTTCATGTCGCGCAAAATTTCTTTAACTTCTTGCAAACCAGAAATTCTGCCATGAACGTCAACCTGTGTTAAGTCGCCAGTGATAATCATTTTTGATCCAAAACCAAGGCGAGTTAAAAACATCTTCATTTGCTCAGAAGATGTATTTTGTGCTTCATCCAAAATTAAAAAAGCATCATTAAAAGTGCGCCCGCGCATAAATGCAAGCGGAGCAATTTCAATAACTCCCTGCTCTATTAAGTTGTTGCCTTTTTCCATATCTGTTAAGTCGAATAAAGCATCATATAAAGGGCGAATATATGGGTCGACTTTTTCTGTTAATGTGCCAGGCAAAAATCCTAAATTTTCCCCCGCTTCAACAACAGGGCGAGTCAAAATAATGCGACCAATTTCTTTCCTTTTAAGCGCGGCTATTGCCATAGCCATTGCTAAATATGTTTTTCCTGTGCCAGCAGGTCCAATCCCAAATGTGATTGTATTATTTCGAATAGCATCGCAATAATATTTTTGACCTGCTGTTTTTGGACGAATAGCTCTTCCGCGATATGTCAAAAGAACATCTTCACGCAGCATTGCTGGAACAAGATTGCTTGAACGCAGCAATTCTGCAGAGCGTGTTACATCCTCGCGTTTTGGGTTTATTCCTTTATTGACCAATGTCATCAAATCTGAAATTAAAGCTGAAGCATAAGGAATATCATCTGTGCTTCCTGAAGCAATAATTTTATTAGAAGCTATTGAGATTCGAATTTTAAATTCTTCTTCAATGCTGCGCAAAATTGAATCACTTGGACCACACAACAGAGCAATATCAAAACCATCTGGTATATCTATTTCAACTTGGCTTGAATCCATAACATTCCTATTAATTTATTTCTTCTTTTGGCGCGGAGTTTTATATGCAGGGCAAATATAATCTTTATATTCAATAGATTCCATGATTTCATCAATCCATTCATCTATCGGATATTTTGCTTCTGCTTCAATGCAATCTTTGATTTTTGCATGTGTTTCTGGACTGCGAGGCATAAATAAAGTGCAGCAATCTTCTGCTGGTTGCTTCGAAATTTCAAGCGTTCCAATATTTTGTGCTCTATCTATAATTTCTTGTTTATCAGAACCAATCAATGGACGCAAAACTGGAATATCAACAACAGAATTTGTAGCATTTATGTTATCTAGAGTTTGACTTGCAACTTGCCCTAAAGATTCCCCTGTTACAAGAGCTTTTGCGCCTTCAAGCAAAGCTACACGCTGAGCAATTCTAAACATCAAACGCCTATATAAAACAATGCGAAGGTTTTGCGGGCAACTTAATGCAATTTCTTTTTGGTAGTCGCCTAATGGAACTATATATATGCGAGCAATGCCACCAACACGTTCCAAAACATGAGCAATGTCATCAATAAGATATTCGCTTGTATCTGCTGTTTGCGGGCGGCCTGAAAAATGAACGCCAACCACAACAGCACCGCGCTTCATGATTTTCCATGCAGCAACAGGGCTGTCTATTCCGCTAGACATCAAAGCAACAACTTTGCCAGCACTGCCAACAGGCAAGCCACCAATTGCTCTTTCACTCTTTGAAAAAACAACACAAAAACCCTGAATAATTTCAACATGAACAGTAACATCAGGGTCTTTCATTTTTACTTTTTTATCTGGAGCAAATTGACACAAGTGAGCACCAACAAGTTGGTTTAGTTGCATTGAATCAATTGGGTAATCTGTATTACTGCGCCTTGCTTTAACTTTAAATGTTTCAAACTCTCCGCAATCAAGAAGCGCTAATTCTGCAGCCTTGTTATATTCATCTGGGTTTCGGTCAGTTTTCCAGCCTTGACTAACACGTACAACTCCTGGAATGCTCTTAATAACAGATGCAACTTCTTCAAGCTTGGAAGCATCATCGACTGTTACAAGCATTCGTCCAGAAATTCGTTTGATATGAGCTGATGGACAAAAAGAAAGCGCCGCCTCGATATTTTGAAGAAGGCGGTGCTCGAATGTTGACCTATTGCGGCCTTTAAGGCCTATTTCATGATAATGAACAAGACAAATTCGTTCAAACAAATTTAGTCCTTTAATTAATTAGTTTTCAAAACTTGCTTCATCATAGCCAACTTCTCCGCGTGCAATTTCTTCCATCGCTAAAGAAAGTGGCTTGCGACCTGCATATTCTGCAATTTCACTTGTGGACTGCAAAGCAACAGCACGGTCATGCTGCCCACGCATCATTTCATTAATGTCGCGGCTGCGCTTTGAAGCAACAGCGCAAAGCAAATATTTGTCTTCATTAGTTTTTTCAAGCAATTCATCAATTCTTGGTTCAACAATTGACATGTATAATCTCCTTAAATCTAGGCCCTATTTATTGACCGAGGCGAGATTGTATCACCTCTTCGAGTTCTTTGGTAGTCTTTTCAAGCTCATCATTCACGATAATAACATCATATTTGGTGGACGCACTTAATTCTTCTGCCGCTACCTGCAATCTTTTAGTTATTGCCTCTTCAGAATCTGTGGCTCTTGCACGCAAGCGCTGTTCCAAAACTTCCATAGAAGGCGGAGCAATAAAAATCAAATGAGCTTGAGGGAATTTTTCACGTACTTGGAATCCGCCTTGGATATCAATTTCCAAAATTACAATATCTCCTGCATCAAGATGTTGTTGAATAGGCTTTATTGGAGTGCCATAATAATTGCCATAAACATTCGCATATTCAATAAGCCCATTTTGAGCTATCAAATTTTCAAATTCTTCTTTTGACAAGAAGAAATAAGTTTCACCTTCAACATCCCCTGGACGCGGGTCACGCGATGTTGCAGAAATTGAAACCCAAGCATCCGGGAACAAATAACGCAAGCGGTCCACCAAGGTGCCTTTACCTGCACCTGATGGACCAGAGATAACAAACAGATTGCCGCAGCATTTAGTTTGCACCAAGACGCTCCAAAAGTTCAGTGCGTTGGCGAACTCCAAGGCCTTTAACGCGGCGAGTTTCTGAAATGCCAAGTTCTGCCATTAACTTAGCTGCCTTTGCTTTACCAAAGCCAGGCAAAGATTCGAGAAGAGCAGAAACTTTCATTCTTGCAACTACAGCATCTTCTGCATTTTTGAAGACATCAGCAAGAGTCTTTTCTCTGTTTTTAAGATCTTCCTTCAGCCTTGCGCGCTTTTGGCGCATTTCTGCTGCCTTTGCTAAAGCTTGAGCACGTTGCTCATCAGAAAGTTGTGGTAAGGCCATCTTTTGTCTCCTTGCTAATCAGTAACCATACACTACAAAAGATTGTAACAGGAAAACATCCCAAAAATAATGACAAATGTGTTAAGTTGCTTAATTATGGGCACATAGGACTTAGTGATTAATCCTGCGGCTGCCTGGAGAAACAAAATCAACCCCTTCGGCGCATAATTCACATTCATCTGCACTCCACGATTTTGTTTCAAATTCAAGAAGCGGATAAAAATCTTGGTCAAATGCTCTGCCAGATTTTCTATCTATCATTGATACAACAGCTAATGCTTTTGCGCCATTTGCTTCAACAAGATCACAAACTTCTTTTACTGAACCGCCAGTTGTAACAACGTCTTCGCAAATTAATGCTTTTTCATCATCATTTAATTCAAAAGAGCGGCGGAAAGTCATTTTGCCATCAACACGTTCGGCAAAAATGAAACGCTTTTTTAAAGCTAAGGCTACTGCAAAACCCCATGTTATTCCACCGACTGCAGGGCTTACAACAACATCAATCGAATCAATTAAACTTTGTGGAAGACGTGATATTGCTTCTTGTGCAAGTTTAAATGTAAGGTCTGGATTTTCCATAACACGTTGACATTGAATATATGTTTGAGCATGTCTGCCTGATGTCAAAACAAAATGACCGTGCTGTATTGCACCAGCATCTTCAAATAGCTTAACAATTTCTTCTTTTTGCATTAATTAATCTCCTCTACGATATTTTTAAAAGCTTTAAGTGGGTCTTCATTTTGTGTAATTGGGCGACCAACAACAATATGTGATGCGCCAGCTTCAAAAGCTTGCGCAGGACTTGCAACTCTTGATTGGTCCCCAAGTTCAGCATTTTTTGGACGGACACCAGGTGTCACAATCAAAGCGTCTTCACCAAGAAGATTGCGCATATCTTTAGCTTCCTGCGGCGAACAGATAATTCCGCTTAAAGATGCTTCGCGTACCAATCTTGCTAAAAGCTTAACTTGATCACTTGCTTTGCGCTCAACGCCAATTGAATGCAGGTTTTCATCATTCATGCTTGTAAGGACAGTAACAGCGCAAATATCAGGAATATTGCAATTGCAATCTTGCGCTGCATTCAAAGCGCCATTTGCAGCTGCTTGCATCATATCAAAGCCGCCAGATGCATGAATAGTGAATAAGTCTGCACCAGCTTGAGTTATAGAATATGCTGCGCCTTGAACTTGATGAGGAATATCATGCAATTTTAAATCAACAAAAATATTAAAGCCCATATCTTTGAAATCTTTAACAATTGCAGGGCCGCATGAATAAAAAAGCGTCATTCCAACTTTAAGCCATTTAGCTTCGCCTTTAAGAATATTTGCTAATTCATAAGCTCTATTTTTATCGCAATCTAAAGCGACCATTATTCTGTCTTTATAGCTTTGATTTTTCCAATCTGTTTGAACTTTAAGCATGTCTTACACCCTCCTATTAGTCATTTTTGTGCGCAAGACCAACAAGAGTGTTGATATCTAATATTTCATGTTCTTCACAATATTTATTAATTCCGCTGATTACATCTATGCAAACATTTGGATTAACAAAATTTGCTGTCCCTATTGCAACAGCTTGCGCACCAGCCAATATAAATTCAATAGCATCTTGAGCGTTCATAATGCCACCCATTCCAAGAATTGGAATTTTGATAGCTTCATAAACTTGCCAAACCATCCTAAGAGCAATTGGCTTAATAGCAGGTCCTGATAAGCCGCCAAAAATATTAGCAAGCTTAGGCTTTTGACTCTTTGCATCTATTGCCATTCCAAGAACAGTATTGATAAGGCTAACTGCATCTGCGCCAGCATCTTCAACAGATTTAGCTATGCAAGCTATGTCTGTAACATTTGGCGAAAGCTTAACAATTAAAGGCTTTTTTGTAGCTTCTCTGCATGCAGATGTAACTTCTGCAGCTTTTTGTGGGTCTGTGCCAAATGCCATTCCGCCTTGTTTGACATTTGGGCAAGAAATATTAATTTCATATGCATTTACAGATGGTTCATCTTCTAAGCGTTCAATAACCTTTTTATATTCATCGACGCTATGCCCTGAAACATTAACAATTACAGGAACATTTTGTTTTGAAAGCCATGGCAAAGTATCTGCACGAAAAGCTTCGACACCAGGGTTTTGAAGTCCAATTGAATTTAGCATTCCACTTGCACATTCTGCAATTCTTGGAGTGCCATTGCCCATCCAAGCTTGCAGTGAAACACCCTTAGTAGTCACAGCGCCCAAAGAAGATAAATCATAAAAATCAGAAAATTCTTTGCCAGCAGCAAATGTCCCTGAACAAGTTGTAACAGGGTTCTTCATTTGCAAACCACCCAAGTTTATATTGAGATTTACCATATTAAATCACCTGCATTAAAAACTGGGCCGTCTGCACAGCAGCGTCTTTTGCCATTCTTAGTTTCAACGACACAAGAAAGACAAGCGCCGATGCCGCAAGCCATTAATTTTTCAAGTGAAACTTGTGTATGGACAAGATGCTTCAAAGGCGATTGAACAGCAACCTTTTCCATCATATATGGGCCACAAATTGCACAATAATCATATTTATTTTCATCTAAAAGTTCTGCAGCTGGCTGCGTGCAAAATCCATGAAATCCAAAGCTTCCATCGTCTGTGCAAATTTGCAAAATGCCACCAACACTTTGAGTCATTGATTCAAATTCATCTTTGCAAATCATGCGTTCAATATTTGCTGCACCAATGCATATATCAAAGCAGATTCCGCGTTCCACAAGATTCTTGGCTAACAAATTCATTGGAGCAGCACCTAAGCCACCACAAATGAGCAATGCACGTTTTGTATTTTCAGGAACTTCCCAGCCATTTCCAAGCGGGCCTATCACATCCAAAACATCACCTATTGAAAGCTTACTTAATTGTGAAGTGCCTTCGCCTACAACTTGATAACAAATTGATATTGTTTGAAATTCTTTATCCAAATCATAAATGCAAAATGGCATTCGCAAAAGCTGACATGAATTTTGTTCAACTCGAACATTTACAAATTGACCAGCTTTTGCAACATCTGCAATTAATGGTGCTGTAATTGTTGCGCAAAATGTGCCTTTTGCAACTTCTTCATTTGAAAGAATTGAAGCTTTAATTTGATGCTTTTGCATTTAAACTTCTTTCTGTGGCAAGTCTTGCAATGCAACAGGCTGCAATCTGCCTTGACGCTTTGCATCAATTGCTTGAGCTAGAGCGCTTGCTGCAGCTGTTGTTGTTACATAACAGATTCCATATCTAACAGCAGCACTGCGGAGCAAAAATGCATCCCCGCGAGAACCTTGCCCAAATGGAATATTGATGACTAATTTAATTTCACCATCTGCCATCATGTCGCCAATGTTCGGACGTTGTTCTTTCATCTTGCGAACTTTTTGAACATCAAAACCATTTGCTTGAAGCATTCTTGCTGTGCCGCCTGTGCTTACAATTTCAAATCCGAGTTCTGAAAGTGCTTTAACAATAGGCAGCATATTGCGCTTTTCTTTGTCGCAAATTGAAACAAAAGCTTTGCCACCATCTGGCATTGAATAATCAATTGCAAGTTGAGTTTTTGCAAATGCTGCAGGGAAATCTTGAGCAATACCCATGACTTCACCTGTTGATTTCATTTCAGGGCCTAAGACAACATCTGCGCCAGGGAATCTTCCAAATGGCATGACAGCTTCTTTTACAGCAAAATGATCCATAGAATCTAAATGTTCTTCAAGCTGCAAATTTTTAATTGTATCCCCTGCCATAATTCGTGCTGCGCACTTTGCTAAAGGAACACCAGTCGCTTTTGAAACAAATGGAACAGTACGACTTGCGCGGGGATTAACTTCAATAACATAAACTTTGCCATCTTTAACAGCATATTGAATATTGACAAGGCCTCTTGTTTGAACAGCCAAAGCAAGGCGACGAGTGTAGTCACGCAAAGTTTTCAAAATATTTTCACTCAAGCTAAATGGCGGTGTGCAACAAGCAGAATCCCCTGAATGGATACCTGCCTCTTCAATATGCTCAAGGATTGCGCCAATATATACATCTTCCCCATCGCATAAAGCATCGACGTCACATTCTGTTGCAGATTCCAAAAATGCATCCAAATAAACAGGATGGTCAGGGCTAACGCGTGCAGCTTCGCCCATATATTTTTGTAAATAATGAGAATCATAAGCAATAACCATGCCGCGCCCACCCAAAACATAGCTTGGACGAACAAGCAGTGGATAACCAACACTCTGTGCAACTTCAACAGCTTCTTCATATGAATTAGCAGTGCCTGCAGAAGGATAATCAATCTGCATTTCATCGAGCAATGCGCTAAAGCGTTCCCTGTCTTCTGCAAGATCAATTGCTTGCGGTTTTGTTCCCATAATATGAACGCCTTCATCTTGCAAAGCTTGCGCAAGCTTCAAAGGAGTTTGTCCACCAAGTGTAACAACAACACCATCTGGTTTTTCAACATCAATAATATCCATTACATCTTCATATGTAATTGGCTCAAAATAAAGCCTGTCAGATGTGTCATAGTCTGTTGAAACTGTTTCAGGGTTGCAATTAACCATGATTGTCTCATAGCCCATGTCTGCAAGAGCATAAGATGCATGAACACAACAATAATCAAACTCGATGCCCTGTCCAATTCTGTTTGGACCTGCTCCAATAATCATTGCTTTCTTTTTGTTACATGGACGAATTTCATCTTCTTCATCATATGTCTTGTAATGATAACTTGTTTGACTTTCAAATTCTGCAGCGCAAGTATCAACTGTTTTAAAGACGCCAATCACACCAAGTTCTTTTCTGCGAGCGCGAACTTGTTTTTCATCAGCGCCAGTTAAAAATGCAATTTGAACATCAGACAAACCATAACGCTTTGCAGTGCGCATTAAGTCAGCATCAATTTCATCAAGTTGCTTTTCTTCAATCATCTTTTCGACAGTAATCATGTCGAACATGCGATCAACAAACCAGATGTCAATGCCTGTGCGCTCTGCAACATCTTCGCTAGAATAGCCGCGGCGCAAAGCTTCTGCCATATAATAAATCCTGTCTTGCGTTGGAGTTGAAAGCAAGCTTTCAAATTTATTTTCATTGAAATTATCTTTGCCATCTCTGCCAAGACCAAAACGTCCATTTTCCAAAGAACGCATAGCTTTGCCTAAAGATTCTTCAAAAGTGCGGCCGATTGCCATGACTTCGCCAACTGCTTTCATGCGAGTTGAAAGTGTTGGATCTGTTCCTTTGAATTTTTCAAATGCAAAGCGCGGGACTTTTGTTACAACATAGTCTATGCTTGGTTCAAAACAAGCAGGTGTTGCTTTTGTGATGTCATTTAAAATTTCATCCAATGTGTACCCAACAGCCAACTTTGCAGCAGCTTTTGCAATTGGGAAACCAGTAGCTTTTGAAGCAAGAGCAGAAGAGCGGCTAACACGCGGATTCATTTCAATTACAATCAAGCGCCCGTCGTCAGGGTTTACAGCAAATTGAACATTAGAGCCGCCAGTTTCAACACCAATTTCTTCCAAAATTGCTAATGAAGCGTCGCGCATAATTTGATATTCAACATCTGTAAGAGTCTGTGCTGGAGCTACTGTAATTGAGTCGCCCGTATGAACACCCATCGCGTCAAAGTTTTCAATGGAACAAATGATAATTCCATTGCCAGCTTTGTCACGCATTACTTCCATTTCATATTCTTTCCAACCAATGATTGATTCTTCAACCAAAACTTCACCAGCTGGAGAAAGGTCAAGGCCTTGAGCAACAATATCACGCAGCTCATTCATGTTATAAGCAATACCGCCGCCAGATCCGCCCAATGTAAAGCTTGGACGCAAGACTAGTGGAAAGCCTAATTCAGAAGCTAGATTTTCAGCATCTGCAACGCTATATGCATAGCCGCTTCTTGCGCATTCCAAACCAATGCGCTTCATAGCTTCAGCAAAGAGCTTTCTGTCTTCGCCTTTTTGAATGGCTTCTAAATTGCAGCCGATCATTTCAACGCCAAACTTTTCAAGCGTGCCATTTTCTGCAAGTTCAACAGCACAATTCAAGCCTGTTTGCCCACCCATATTTGGAAGCAATGCATCCGGCTTTTCTTTTTCAATAATTTGAGCAACAACTTCTGCTGTTATTGGTTCAACATATGTACGGGTAGCTGTCTTTGGATCAGTCATAATTGTTGCTGGATTTGAATTGACTAGGATTACTTCATAGCCATCTTCCATCAAAACTTTGCAAGCCTGTGTGCCTGAATAATCAAATTCGCAAGCTTGACCAATGACAATTGGACCGGAACCTATAAGCAAAATTTTATGTATATCATTTCTGCGTGGCATTTATTCAGCTCCCCCTTCTTTAATGAAGTTGCGCATCTCGCGAACTTCGATATCTAAATAATTTTCATCGCCATCCATCAAGCGTGAAAATGCCTTGAATAGATAAGACGAATCATGAGGACCAGGAGAAGCTTCTGGATGATATTGAACAGAAAAGACTGGATAATCCAAAAGAGCCATTCCTTCTGGTGTGCCATCATTCAAGTTAACGTGCGTAAGCTGCACTCTGCCAAATTCTTTAGATTGAACGACAGGGGCAATTCTTTTCTCTGCCCAATAGCGCAAGTCATTTTTATGTTCAGACTCTCCGCCTGAAAGTTCTGGAATAAGTTCACCAATGCTTTGGAAAACTTGACCAAAGCCATGATTTTGCGCTGAAATTTCAACAGCTCCTGTGCGCAGGTTCATAACAGGCTGGTTGCCACCGCGGTGTCCATATTTCAATTTTTCAATTTCTGCACCAATAGCCAAAGATAGCATTTGGTGGCCAAGGCAAATTCCAAAAATAGGTTTTTTGCCAATCAATTTGCGAACTTCCTTATATAAAAGCTCGATAGGTTCAGGGTCGCCTGGGCCATTTGACAAAAATATACCATCTGGGTCATATGCCAAAACATCTTTTGCTGGAGTATCCCAAGGAACAACAATAACTTCACATCCATTGCTGCACAAGCCGGATAAAATTCCGGTTTTAATTCCGCAGTCATAAGCTATGACAAGATGCTTTTTTTCTCCTATAGCAGGAAGCGTATATGCTTTGTCGATAGAAACAGTCTTTACAAGATTTTGCCCAACAAGGGATGGAGAATCTTTCAGGCGTTGCTTCAAGGCCTCCATATCTTCAAAGTCTGTAGAAATCACAGCCTTCATTGCACCGTTGTCGCGAACATGGCGAACAAGCTTGCGAGTGTCTACGCCTTCAATTGCCACAAGACCACTCTTCTTGAAAAATTCTGGAAGTGATGTCGTACTTCTGAAATTGCTTGGTTTATTACACATATCACGCACAACAAAGCCTTTACAGAATAGATTGCGAGATTGCATATCTTCAGCATTTACACCATAATTGCCAATTTGCGGATATGTCATTGTGATAATCTGACCAGCATATGACGGGTCACTTGCCACTTCTTGATAACCTGTTAGCGATGTATTGAAGCAGATTTCACCAAAGACTTCCTTTTCTGCACCGCAAGAATAACCCATAAAGCTAGTTCCATCTTCAAGCAATAAAATTGCAGCTTTACCCTTTTGTAATCCCACTAAAACATCACCTTTCCATTTTTCAAAGAAGGAATGCCTTCAACATAAACATCGCTTGGTATTCCTTGCAAATTCATTCCTAAAAATGCGCTATTTACAGACTTTGATTCAAAAAAGTCTTCTTCTACAGTCCATTTTTGCTCTGTATCAATAAATGTTAAATCTGCAACTGAACCTTCTTTGATTGACACAGGCTGAAGATGCAAAATCTTTCTTGCTTGAACAGAGCTTGCATCAATAAAACGATTCCAAGACAGTTTGCCTTTGCTTATTAAGTTTGTATAAACAAGAGCAAATGCTGTTTCTAAACCTGTTGTGCCAAATGGAGCAATTTCAAATTCCAAAGCTTTTTCATGTTTTGCATGTGGAGCATGATCTGTTGCAATTACATCAATAATTCCTTGAGCTAATGCTTCTTGCAGCGCTGCACAGTCTTCGCGCGTTCGCAGCGGCGGGTTCATTTTTAAGTTTGTGTTATATTCCAAGTCGGATATGTCATCTTCACACAAGAACAAATGATGTGGAGTGACTTCGCAACTAACAGGGATGCCTTCATTTTTTGCAGCTTTAATAATTTCAATGCCAGCTGCTGTTGTAACATGCTGAATATGAATGTGGCAACCAGTAAGCTTTGCTAATTGAATGTCGCGCGAAATTTGAATTTCTTCAGCAGCACCAGGCCATCCTGCCATACCTAAGCGCGTTGAAGCTACGCCTTCATTAACAACACCCTGTCCTGCCAAGTCTTCCATTTGGCAATGACTTAAAACTGGCAAATCAAATGCTTTTGCATAATCCATCACACGGCGCGCAACGCCGCTATCTTGAATTCCTTTGCCATCATCGCTTAAGGCCTTTATTCCGCATGAATACATATCTCCAATTTCGGCAAGCTCTTTACCTTTTAGCTCTTTTGTACATGCACCAAGTGGATAAATTCGAGTGCGGCCAGGCTTATAAGCATTTTTTTCGATGATATATCTAACCTTTGAGCCATCATCGCAAACAGGCTTTGTATTAGCCATTGGAACAACGCCAACAAAACCACCATGTGCAGCAGCGCGCATCCCAGATTCAATTGTTTCTTTATATTCAAAGCCAGGGTCACGGAAGTGAACATGCATATCAATCATGCCAGGAATTGCAATTTTGTTTTGCATGTCACATACTTCATCAATATTATTTTCTTCTATTGATTTTGCAATGTTTTTGATTAGCCCATCTTCAATCAAGATATCAATTTCACTATCAAGATTTACCTGTGGGTCAATTGCATGAACATTTTTAAGAAGCGTCTTCATTTGAATCGCCTCCTAACAATAAATACATAGCAGCCATACGCACAGCAACACCAGCATTCACTTGGTCTAAAATAACAGTACGCGAACTATCTGCAGCATCTGCGCTTAGTTCAACACCTCTATTTATTGGACCTGGATGCATAATGATTGCTTCATCTTTCATCATTTCCATGCGCTTTGAATTGATGCCATATAAAAATGCATATTCGCGAGTTGATGGAATTGGAGCATTTTCAAGCCTTTCCATTTGAATGCGAAGCATATAAACAACATCTAATGTTGGAAGCACTTCATCCAAGTTAGAAGCGCATTGAGCGCCAAGGATGTCTGGGCGCGCCGGCATTAAAGTTGCAGGACCAATGAATATTGGCTGCGCACCAAGCGCTTTTAAAGCAGGTGCAAGCGAGCCAGCAACTCTGCTATGCAAAATATCACCCACAATGCCAATTCGCTTGCCTTCAAAAGATCCAATTTGTTCACGAATTGTATAAAGATCAAGCAAAGCTTGTGTTGGATGCAAGTGCTTGCCATCTCCACCATTTATTACATGACAATCCATATGCCTTGCAAGAATGCGCGGAGCACCTGCCATTCTGTGGCGAACAATAACAAGGTCGCAATTCATAGCATTTAAAGTTTCTGCTGTATCTGCCAAGCTTTCGCCCTTTGTTGTAGAAGATGCAGAAGCTGACATATTTATTGTATCTGCAGAAAGGCGCTTGCCAGCAATTTCAAAGCTTGTACGCGTGCGTGTTGATGGCTCTAAAAACAAATTGATAATTGTGCGCCCACGCAAAGTTGGAAGCTTTTTTATCGTTCTATCATTTACTTCTTTAAAACTTCGAGCTAAATCTAAAATTTCATAAATTTCATCAATTGAATAATTTTTTAAATCTATTAGATGCTTGTGCTTTAACATGCATCATCACCAGCCATCGCTCGTGAAAATGCTTCATCTAATGTATGAGAACTTTTTGGAACTTCCGCACTTTGGCTTTCGCTACCTTCTAGAATTTCAACTGATGTGCGCCCGTCAAGTTCTTTATAGAAAAAGCGAACAGATTCTTCTTTACTGCTTGGAACATTTTTACCAACGAAGTCTGCTCGAATTGGCAATTCCCTGTGACCTCTGTCGCATAAAACAGCAAGTTGAATTCTGTCAGGTCTGCCAAAATCCATCAAAGCATCCATTGCTGCTCTGATTGTGCGACCCGTGTATAAAACATCATCCACAAGAACAACATTACAGCCTTCCAGCTTGAATGGAACTTCTGTTTTATGAACCTGCGGAGAAAAATAATGCTCGATATCGTCGCGATAAAAACTGATATCAAGCCTTCCTACTGGCACTGAAATTCCTTCAATCTCTTCAATGCGTTTTGCAAGCTGAGCAGCTAGCAAGTCACCCCGCGTGACAATGCCTACTAAAGCTAAATTTTCAGCACCATTATTAGATTCAAGGATTTCGTGAGCGATGCGCGTCAAAGCGCGGTGGACAGCTGGCTCGTCGAGCACAACCGTCTTTGTTTCTAAAGACGTCATAAATCATCTCCCTTGTTGGCCTCTCTGGACCTTACTTAAAGGTTTTGAATATGTTACCACGATAAAGTCTGCATATACGCTTTACTGCACAAACTTTGTGCATGCGGTGTATTTATTTCGCCTTTAACAATTATGCATTTATTTTAAAATGAAATTAATAATATCTTGCCGCAATAAAACAACAAATAAAAGCAAAAGTAAAATTATGACGATATATGAAATTGCATTAACAACTTTTGCGGAAATTTCACGTCTTGCTATGACTTGAATAACTTCAATAAGAATTCTTCCACCATCCAAAGGCGGAACAGGAACTAAATTTACAACTCCTAATGAAAGCGAAATAACAGCAAGTAAGTAAAAGAGATTAAATGCGCCAGCGTCTGCTGCTTGTTTTGCCATGACAGATATGCCAACTACAGAACTTGATTCAGATACTGTATCAGCCATTGTTAAAGGATTGAAAAGCTGAGCATATGATTTTACAGTTTCAACTGTTAGCGTCCAAGAAACTTTAATAGACTGCCCAACACTTAATTTATATTTATCAGCCATTGCATAAAAGCCAAGCTTGTACGAGCCATTTTCATCCTTTTTTGGAGTCATTGTGAATTGTTTTTCTTCACCATTGCGCTGCACAGTCAAAGTGACATCTTCGTCTTCTTTTAATGAAGAAAGAACAGTTGCTAAATCTTGTGAAGAAGAAATTTCTTGCCCGTTTGCTTTTGTGATTACATCGCCGTGTTGCAAATATTGAGCAGCTGGGCTTCCATCTGTAACATAATCAACTGTATTTGTTGCATATGTAATGCCGATACAAGAAAATAAAATCACAAAAATTAAAAGAGCAGCAATGATATTAGTTAGCGGTCCAGCAAAAAGAACAACAAGCCTGCGCCAAAAATTTAAACCTCTATAAGTTTGTTTTCGTTCAGAATCAAGTAGTGCTTTTGAATCTTCAACAATGCGAGCTTGTCCCAGTTCAAATTCTTGTGTTTTTGGAGCAAGATAAATGTCTTGCGAGCTTTTTTGCTTTTCTTTTTTGATGCTGCCCCAACCATCCAAAATGATTAAAGCTTCCAATGCATCTTCTTCACTTAAGCCACAGGCTAAAGCTGTATGTTCAGTATCTACCTTCCCTTGTTTATAAACATATTCCAAAACTTTGCTTAAATTGGGGTTTTCGATACCGCCTTCCATACCGGTAATGCGATTATATCCACCCAATGGAATGCAAGTGATGCCATATCTGCAGCCATTATGCTCAAAACTAATATTAGGCCCTGGCATTCCAATCATGAATTCTGTAACGCGGACTTTAAAACATCTTGCAGCAATAAAATGTCCAAGCTCATGAATAAATACGAGCACTAAAAGAACAACTATTCCCCAAAAAATTGTTAAAAGAGCATTCATGCGTTTAAACAGTTCCTTGCATAAGATCTTGCAAGAGCATCAACTTCAACAAGTTGATCAATGCTCTCTACTTTTTGTGAGCCAAAATGATTCATGCATTTTTCAACACAGATGTCTATGTCTGTCAAGCTGCAAGCATCTTTCAAGAATGTCGCAACTGCGACTTCATTGGCAGCATTCATTACACATGGAAGAGTACCACCTTCCCTGCCAGCATCTAGTGCCAAGCTTAAGCAGCGAAAAGTTTCATAATCTGGATCAAAGAATTCTAAAGAATGAAGCTTTGTGAAATCAATTTCTGCTGCTGGACTTTCCCACCTGTGTGGATAGCTTAAAGCAAATTGAATAGGAATCCGCATATCAGCAACGCCAAGGTGAGCTTTTACAGATCCATCAACATATTCGACCATAGAATGAACACATGATTGTGGATGAACAACAACACGAATATCATCTATTGCAACATCGAATAAATGGTGGGCCTCTAAAACTTCAAGACCTTTATTCATAAGGCTAGCAGAATCTATTGTAATTTTTGGCCCCATATTCCATGTTGGATGAGCAAGCGCCTGCTTTGATGTAACTTCAGAAAGCTGCGTGCGACTAAACCCGCGGAAAGGACCACCAGAAGCTGTAAGCCAAATCTTTCTTGCTTCTTTTGCATATTCGCCAAGATAACATTGATAAATTGCTGAATGTTCTGAGTCTACTGGGAGCAGTGTTTCATGAGTTGCAAGAGGCATAATTAAGTCGCCGCCAACAACAAGAGATTCTTTATTTGCAAGCGCTAAAATTTTGCCGCTTTTTAGAGTTTCATAACTAGCTCGCAAGCCTGCCGCCCCTGAAAGAGCATTTAAGACAATATCAGCATTTTCAAGATGAACAAGATCTGTAACAGCATCTAAGCCAAAGCTACATTCAACACTTTCATCCAAAGAATTTAAAGCATTGGAATTTTTGCAATCTTCATTACCTAATGCAATATGTTTAACATTAAATTCTTGTGCATAAGATACAAGTTCTTCAACGCGGCTACCAGCAGCTAGAGCAACAATTTGAATAACATCTTTGTGCATGCGCACAACATCTAAAGTTTGTGTGCCAATAGAGCCTGTTGCTCCAAGCAAAACTAAATTTAATTTTTTCATAATGCAAATCCAATAAAAGCTGTTACATAAGGCGCAGCTAAAACAAGCAAATATGCAAAAATTGAAGAACTCAAAAGTGAGTCACTCCTATCCAGTAGCCCGCCATGTCCTGGCATAATATTCCCAGAATCTTTAACACCAAAACCGCGCTTAATATGCGATTCAAACAAGTCGCCAATAATTCCTGCAGTAGCACAAATGATTGCACAAATTATCGCCCAAATATATCCAAAGCCACACTCTGGAATAAAAAGCGGAATCAATAACCAAAAAATTATGCTGCCAATGTAGCCGAATAAAACGCCTTCCCATGATTTTTTAGGGGAAATGCTTGGACAAAATTTATGCTTGCCCCAAGCGCTGCCCCCAACATATGCAAAAGCATCTGTCATCCAAATGCTTAACAAGAAAAAGACAACTATTAAGCCGCCTTCAAAACCTGGCAGTGTATCGCGCAATAAAATTAAAAATGATAGCATCAGGCCTGTGTATAGAAATGCAAAAATTGAAATGCAAAGGTCTTCAATAGTATCTTCAATTTTTTTAAAATAAGCTAAAGCTATAACGATTCCACCAATTAAAGCAATGCTGAATGCAAGCAAAATATGACTTGTAACACTCATGCTAAGAAGAAAACTGAGCGGAATCAAACAAGCAAAAATGCAAGAAATTACTGTATATGGCTTATGTTCTTTTGCTTTGCTCATTTTTAAAAATTCATAGCAACATATAACTGAAGTAGCAGCAATAACAAGGACGCATGTGTAATAACTTAACAGTGTCAAACCGCCAGTTAAAATAATATAAACAGCGCCAGCACACGTACGCTTTAAAAAGACTTTGCTGTCAAGAGCCATAACTTATACGCTTCCAAACCTTCTGACTCGTTTTTGATATGACAATATCGCTCGCAACAATTCATATCTATCAAAATCTGGCCACAAAACATCAGAGACATAAAATTCAGAATAAGCAGATTGCCAAAGCAGGAAGTTTGATATGCGCATTTCACCGCTTGTTCGAATCACTAAATCTGGATCTGAAACATCAGGAGCATATAAATAAGAAGAAAACAATTCTTCATCAATGTCATCAGGTTTAATTTTGCCGCTTTCAATTTCTTTAAAAATTGAACGAGCAGCGTCACAAATTTCTTGACGAGCACCATAATTTACAGCAATTGCTAAAGTCATGCCACTATTATTTGCTGACCTTTTTTGCGCTTTTGAAAATACAGTACGTGTGACCAGAGGCAAATCTTCAATGCGCCCAAGAAGACGAATACGAACATCTTCAGCCATTAAGCCTGAAATTTCTGCATCCATTGTTTTAGCAAATAAATCCATCAAGCCGCTAACTTCTTCTTTTGGGCGCTTCCAATTTTCAGAAGAAAATGAATAGATAGTTAAAAAACGCACGCCAAGGTCATTGCATGTGCGAATAGCTTCTCGCACAGCGCCAATGCCTGCTTTGTGCCCTTCCCCTCTTTTCAGGCCACGAGCTTGTGCCCATCTGCCATTACCATCCATTATTATGGCAACGCTTTTTGGCACATTATTTAAATCAAGCTCGCTTATATTTATATCATCTGGAAGTTGTGGAAAGATTTTCTGAATTGTTGAAGCAGATAAATCCACTTAAATCTCCATCACTTCTTTTTCTTTATCAGCCAAAGCTGAATCTACTTTTTTGATATAAGTATCAGTAACTTTTTGAAGTTCGTCTTCTGCGCGCTTAAGTTCGTCTTCGCTCATTTCGCCATCTTTTTGCGCTTTTTCCATAGAATTTTTAATATCACGGCGAACATTGCGAATAGCAATGCGTGCATTTTCTGCAACCTGCTTGCACTCTTTAACAATTTCTTTACGGCGTTCTTCAGTAGGAGCTGGGAAAGGCAATCGAATAATGCCGCTGCCATCATTATTTGGAGTAACGCCAAGGTTTGAAGCAAGAATTGCTTTTTCTACAGCATTGACAATACTTTTATCCCATGGCTCAACAGTAAGAAGTGATGCTTCAGGAGTCTTTACAGCAGTAATTTGAGTAATAGGAGTTGCTGCTCCATAATAATCGACAGTAATTCCGTCAAGCATGGAAGCAGAAGCACGACCTGTGCGCAAGTTCGCAAAAGAACCTGACAATGACGTCAATGTCTTTTCCATATTCTCTTTAGCTTTATCAGTGAATTCAGACATGCTTCCTCCTTTATTAGGAAACTACAGTTCCAACTTTTTCGCCCTTCAAAACTCTGGCGATATTACCATTAATATGCATATTGAAAACAATAATTGGTAATTTGTTATCCATGCAAAGAGATGTTGCAGCAGAATCCATAACATGCAAATCTCTAACTAAAACCTCTTTGAATGAAATTTCATCAAAACGCGTTGCTGTTTCATCTTTGTGTGGGTCAGCTGTATAAACACCATCAACTTGTGTTGCTTTCATAACAGCTTCTGCTCCAATTTCACAAGCACGCAAAGCGGCTGTTGTATCTGTTGTGAAATAAGGGTTGCCAGTCCCGCCAGCAAAAATAACTACACGGCCTTTTTCAAGGTGTCTTATTGCACGGCGACGAATGTATGGCTCTGCAACTTCTTGCATTCTGATTGCTGTTTGCACACGAGTATCAACACCAACTGATTCAAGCCCTTCTTGCAGTGCTAAAGCATTCATAACTGTCGCAAGCATTCCGATATAATCTGCTTGTGCTCTATCCATGCCATCAGCAGCACCTGAAAGGCCACGGAAAATGTTGCCACCGCCTACAACTATTGCAAGCTCAACGCCGCCGTCGACAATTTCTTTAATTTGCTCTGCAATTTCGCGAATAACTTTTGAATCAATACCATATTCGCCTTCGCCTTGTAATGCTTCGCCAGAGAGCTTTAGCAAAACTCGCTTATATTTAAATTCGCTCATCCGCGCAACCTTTCTTTAAACGCGTTCTACAAAACGACCATCTCTTGAGTCGATTTTAACTTTATCGCCAATCTCAATAAACAATGGAACCTTAACCTCTGCTCCTGTTTCAAGAGTTGCAGGCTTTGTGCCAGACTGAACAGTATTGCCTTTGAAACCAGGCTCTGTATTGCTAACCTCAAGTTCTACAAACATAGGAGGCTCAACGCTAATCAATTTGCCGTCTGCATACATTGCTTTGCAAGAAAAATCTTCCTTAATCCATTTTGCAGCATCGCCAATTGTGTCAGCTGGAATTTCAAGCATTTCATATGTTTCTGGATCCATGAAATAATAAATTTCACCATCAGTCCATGAATATGTAATATCTTTTGATTCAAGACGAACATCGTCAAACTTTTCTGTTGGGCGGAATGTATAATCAACAACACGACCAGTTGTAATATCTTTCAGTTTTGTGCGAACAAAGGCACCGCCTTTACCAGGCTTTACATGTTGAAATTCTACAATTGTGCAAAGTTTGTTGTTGTACTTAATGCACATTCCATTTCTGAAATTAGATGGTTGAACAGTCACTTTCTTTCCTTTCTTTATTTTTAACAGTTCATTTTACTCTAGAATATACATATCGTGAGGCAACTTGCAGAAATTATCGAAAGACGATGCTTTAACACAGCCGAAGTCTTCTAATCTTACACCATTTTCCCCACTGATATAAACACCTGGTTCAACTGTCACGATTGAGCCTTCTCTCAAAGCAGCCTCTGCTTTAGGCGAAAGTGTTGGGTTTTCATGAACATTCAAACCTACACCATGACCAAGCGCATGTCCCATTTTTCCCCCAAAGCCTGCATCTTGCAAGACTTCTTCGGCAAGTATATGCATTTGTTTGCCTGTGACACCAGCATGCAAAGATTTTTCAACTTCTTCATTTGCAAGGCGTACAGCATTATAAATTCGCTTTTGTTCTTCACTTGGCTTGCCAATTGAAATTGTCCTTGTTGTATCAGAACAATAGCCATTTATGCGCGCACCAAAATCAAAAACGACAAGATCCCCGCTCTTTAACTTTCTATTGCTTGGTATAGCATGCGGGTTTGCACTATTTGGACCAGACGCAACAATATTAGGAAATGATAATTCATCTGCCCCGTTTTTGCGCATCGCAAATTCCAAAATTAATGATACTTCTCGCTCAGTCATACCTTCATGAATTTCCGAAAGCATTTCTTTAAAACCTGCTTCTGCACAAGCTTGTGCAAGCTTAATATTTTCAATTTCTGCTAAATCTTTTTGTTCGCGCAATTTAAAAATGTCATTTTCGCGCTCAATGAATTGTGCATCCGGCAAGCGCTTTTTTAATGCTTTATAAAATACAAGAGGTGTCATTTTATCAATTGCAATATTACATGCACTTAATGATCTTTTATCTGCCAATCTTCCAATAAATTCACTATGATTTTCATATTTATCATCAACAATCCAAAGTCCTTCACTTTTAGCGGCATTTTTCATTGCTGTTGAATATCTGCAATCTGTATGAATAACACATTCGTCTTTTGTAATAAATGCAACATGTGCCTGTTCAGAATCAAAAACATATTCAAAGCCAGTAAGCCACATCAAATCTGTTATAGCACTAACTACTATTGCATCTAAATTTTCTTCATCCATCAAGTTTCGAAGTCTTTCTATTCTTGATAGTGCTTTCATTTGCTTATTGCCTTCTTTCAAAATTATGCATAATTGTCATCATTTACTGATTTAGCAGTTGCTCTTTATATGTACACCAAGCATCGACATGCTCATAAACAAGTTCATCTGAAACTTTAACGCAATCCCATTCATTAAAGTCTCTTGGCAGAATAAACTGGAATGATTCTACGCTTGAATTTTCTTGAGATGTCAGTGCATAAAAAATATTTTCTGGTGTGCTAGAAAAACCCTGTTCCTTAAGATCAAAAAGCGTAAGCAACTCTTCTAATCTTGTTATGAAATCTATTGGCGTCCCCAAAACTTCAACAGCAAGTTTCGAGGAAAAACGCAAAGCTTCAGCCAAAGCAAGACCGCAAGACAAGTCTTTAGCGGCATCTGTGCTTAACAGTGCAGATGCAAAGCTGTCTCCCATCTTGAAACAAGCCTGAACATCAGTTGTATCAGAAAAGTCTTTCATCACAAGATCCGCTTTGCAATCAAGGGACATATAAATTGCATCACGCAATGTGAAATCGTCCTTGTTTTGCAAGCTTGACGCATGAGAACGCAGCCATTCATAAAAACTGCGGCGCGGAGCAACTATAGCACAACGCACTAAAGAAGCAAAACCATTTTGCCATTCTTCATCATTGCAAGTATGCAAACAACGAGTGTCGCAGCATACAAGGTCTGCCTGATAAAAAGTTCCAAGAACATTCTGTTTATTTGAAAATTCTATATTGCTCTTGCCACCAACACATGTATCAGCCATTGACATTAATGTTGTTGGAACTTGAATATAACGCATTCCATGCATATAAGTTGATGCAGCAAAACCAACAAGCTCTAAAATTGTTGACCCACCTATTGCAACTATAATATCTTCCCTGCTGAAGTGTTCAAACTTTAGTTTTTCCCAAATCTCTTTAATATTATCAAGCGTTTTTATATCTTCATTAGCTTTAAATTGAATCTCAAAAACTTGATATTCCAATTCTTCAAATCGCTTTTTAGAAAGCTCACCATATACAGGACCGCATGTTTCATCAGAAACAAAAAGGACCTTTGTTCCAACAAATCTATCCTTTGACATACTTGCAATATCTGCAAGAACTCCTTTGCCGATGTGAACTTCTGCATCCTTATCAGGAAATGCTAAATGAACAACTTTATAAGAACTCATAAAATCTCTCTTTCTATAAGCACTTTTTTACATTCTTGGGCAATATTTATCACACTTGAGCCCTTTGTCTTAACAGTTATATCTGCACAATCTGAATATAAAGGCCTGCGCTTATTATAAATTTCACGTGCATTATCTAAATCTGCAAGAAGAGGTCGCGTCTTTGGATGTGAAATCCTTCCAACAGCTTCATCAAAGTCAACATCTAAATATAAGACTGTGCCGCTTTCATGCATTAAATCCCAATTTTCGCGTGTTTCAATTATTCCCCCTCCGCAAGAAACAAAAGATCTTGGTTCGAAGGAAAGAGTTTTTAAAGCATGAGTTTCTGCTTCACGAAAAGCCTGCTCGCCTTGAAGGCGAAATATGTCAGTTACAGATCTGTGCTGCAAGATTCGAATGCGTTGATCAAGGTCTATTAAAGATAGACTAGTAATCATTGCAAGGCGGCGAGCAACACTTGTCTTGCCCGCCCCCATGAATCCAATAATGAATATATGATTAGGAGAATCCAAATTATTCCTTCTCCAAAACTAGCTTCATTGCAACAATTGCACATTCAAGCATGTCGTCGTCAGGTTGATTCGTTGTTAATTTTTGCATTTGCATGCCAGGCCATAATACTATTCTAACAAGTTTATTTTCAGGCCTAGAACCAGCCCATTTAACAGTAACTTCATAAGAACAGCCAGCGATAATAGGCAGCAAAATAATTCGCGTCAAAATTACAAGCAAAAAGCGCAAAGGACCGCCTGTAATGCCAGTTAAATCAATTAAAGAATTAATTGGATGACCCAAAACTGTATAAATAAAGATGGCAATAATCATTACCATAATCAAAAAAGCAGTACCGCAGCGCACATGCAATGTTGGAAATTGCTGAGCATTTTTTGGTGTTAATTCAAGACCATGTTCAAAACAGTGAATTGTTTTATGTTCAGCGCCATGATATGAAAACATGCGCTTTATATCTTTCATTCTGCCAATAAGCCATATATATGCAATGAAAATAACAACGCGCAGAATACCATCAAAAATATTCCATGCAGCAGTATTCATTTGGTCTGAGCCCAAAACAAGATTGCTAACAGCAGCAGGTGCTACTACAAAAATTACAACGCCAAGCACAATGCCAATTATCATAGAAATCAACATTACGATGCCAGCGCCACCAGAAGATTTTTCATCCTCATCTTTTTTGCTATCAGCTGTTTTTTCGCTCTTTTGCTCAGAAGATAATTCCGTATTTTCATCTGAATAATCTTCTTGATCGCAATCTTTTATTTCATCTTCTGCAGCATTCTTCTTTACGTCGTCGTCATCTTCGTCCCAGTCATATGCATGTTCAGAAGCAATATTTAAAGCCTTAAAACCCAAAACTAAAGATTCGACAAAAGCGGTGCATCCACGAATAATTGGCCACAAAAGCCACGAGTTCTTCTTGCGACCGCTGATTAAATCATGCTGTTCTGTATAAATTTCACCTGAAGGTTCGCGGACAGCAACAGCCCAGCTCTTGCGTCCGCGCATCATTATTCCTTCAATAAGTGCTTGACCACCAACATGCGTCCTGCAGGTTGCAGACGTATCTGCATTAAATGCTTTTTTTGACTCGCTCATTATTGTTCGACATGCTCCCAAGGTTCGCCGCAGCTCATCTTGCCTTCTGGGCAATGGCCTTTTGCACAGCCAGGGCCTGCAGTTTTAAAAATATAAGGTGCTGTTGGACGAACAAGTTCAAGCATTTTGCATGCAAGTTCACGAATTTCCCACTGAGCTCTATTGCAACAACGCACACTGAAGAAGTGATGAAGTTCACGCATATTCATTGTTACAACAATTTTTGTTTCGCAAGCATTTGGCAAAAGATAGCGTGCATCTTCAGCAGGAACTCCAAGTTCAACAAGCTTTGCATATGCTTCAAAAGCAGCAGTTGCTGCTTTATCAAATTCCTCTTTAGCGCCAGCATCCACTACAGATTGAGGAAGAATAAATTCGGGTTCTTCCTTAAATGTGACATAGCGCTGTGATTGCTGATTATAAGAAGCCATGCGGTGACGAACTAACTGATGAGTCAATGCTCGCGAAACTCCCTCAATAGCAAATGTATAGCTTGCGTGTTCTAATGTTGAAAAATGTCCGCCAGTCAAAATTGTCTTTAAAACTTTTTGGATTTTTTCTTCAGAAAGAGTTTCCATCAATTCTGAAGCGCCAACAGGTGCATAACAAAGGCGTGCAGCTGTGGCGACCGCGCGCTGCGGGTCTGGAGTGTGATATAGCAATTCTACATTCATTGCATATTCCTTTCCGTCTGATTTCGCTTAAATAAGCGACTACTATTTTTCAACAATAGTTTAAAAGAAAGGCGCCGTCCAAAACGGGACAGCGCCTCTTGCTACATATAAAAAGCGTTAATTGCTTATTCAGCGGCTTGCTCTGTTTGTGCTTCTTCAGCTTCTGCTTCAGGAGCTTCTTCAGCAGCAGGAGCTTCTTCTTCAGCCTTTTCAGCAGCTTCAGCTTCTGCTTTTGCAGCCTTTTCAGCATATTCAGCAGCACGTTGAGCTTTAGCAGCAGCTTTAGCTTCACGTTCAGCAGCCTTTTTAGCAGCAGCTTCTTCAGCAGCAGCAGCCTTTGCAGCCTTCTTTGCTGCTTCTTGTTCTTTGAGCTGTGCAGCAGCTGAACCAAATTTATCAGCAAAGCGCTGTACACGTCCGCCTGTATCAACAAACTTTTGTTGACCAGTGAAGAATGGATGGCATTCGTTGCAGAGTTCAACTGTGAGCTCTGGTTTTGTGGAACGAGTTTGGAAAGTGTTGCCACATGAGCAGCGAACAGTGCATTCCACATAGTCTGGATGGATATTAGCTTTCATTAATTCTCCTTAAATCTTGCCTTGGTTTCCGACCAAAGCAGCTAATCAAACCGCTATATAATACCAGCAAGTTTTTAAATTTCCAAGAAAAATTTAAAATGCTTCGGCAACCGCAGAATTCTTTTGCGCCTTCTTTGCAGATTTAATCAAAAATTCACGATTATTATCTGTTTGCTTCAATGATTTAACAAGCATATCCATTGCTCGTTCAGGATTATTCATATTAGCAAGCAATCTGCGCAAGCCCCAAATTAAAGGAGCTTCTTGTGGGTCAAGCAAAAGCTCTTCTTTGCGTGTGCCAGAAGCAATTGGGTCAATTGCTGGGAATATTCTTCTGTCTGCAAGGCTTCTATCGAGCTTAAGTTCCATATTGCCTGTGCCTTTAAATTCTTCAAAGATAACTTCATCCATCTTTGAGCCTGTTTCAATAAGAGCAGTACCCAAAATGGTCAATGAGCCGCCGCCTTCAATATTTCTTGCAGCACCCAAAAAGCGCTTTGGTGGATAAAGAGCTGTGGAATCAACACCACCAGAAAGAATACGGCCAGAAGCAGGTTGCCCCAAGTTATAAGCACGAGCAAGACGCGTGATTGAATCAAGCAAAATAACAACATCTTGTCCTGTTTCAACAAGTCGTTTTGCGCGCTCGATAACAAGTTCAGCAACAGCAATATGATTTTCACATGGCATGTCGAATGTTGAAGAAATAACTTCCCCATCGATGCTGCGTTCCATATCTGTAACTTCTTCAGGACGTTCATCAATCAACAAGCACATCAAATGAACATCTGGGTCATTTGCGCTGATAGCAGCTGCAATATCTTTCAAAACAGTTGTCTTGCCAGCTTTTGGCGGAGACACAATCAAACCGCGCTGACCTTTACCAATAGGAGCAACCAAGTCTATTGCGCGAGCAGTAATCCCAGTTGCACCATGTTCCATAATCAAGCGTTCATCTGGATAAATTGGAGTAAGGTTTGCAAACTTAACGCGGCGAGTTGGACCTTCAAAAGGCTCGCCATTAAGCAAGACAATCATATTTAAAGCTGGATATTTTTCGTTATCACGAGGAGGACGAACACGTCCGTTTATATAGTCGCCTTTGCGCAAGCCATTGCGGCGAACCATGCTTGCTCCAACATAAACATCATGATCCCCTGGAAGGTAACCACCTGTGCGAATGAAACCATAGCCATCAGGCAAAATGTCAAGGATACCTTCAACCATGACAAAGCCTTCAGCTTGAAGCAATGAATCATAAACAGCAGAAACAAGATCATCTCGTTCGCCATATTCTGTTGGATCAACTTCTAAAAGCACAGCTTTTGCAACAAGTTCATCGTCAGCAAGATTTGCCAGTTCATCTCTTGTCGCGGAAGGAACAATCTCGCGCCTTGTATTATTATTGCTGCGACGACTGCGACGCATGCGGCGGCGAGCTCCATTGCTGCTTTCTTGTTCTTCACCAGCAGCCTGCTCTTTGTCTTTACTTGAAGCATCTGGCGCATCTTCTTCAGAAGAAGCTTCATGTTCTTGCTCTGATTCTTCAGGCTTTTCTGGTTTTTCTTTCTTGGCATCTTCAGCCTTGGCTAAATCTTCTTCTTTTGAAACTGCCTCAGTTTTCTTTTTGCGACCGCGTTTAGCTGGAGTTTTCTTTGCAGGAGCTTTATCTTGCCCTTCAGCTTCAGCTGCACCATTTACAGCTTTTTCTTCAGCTGTTCCTTCTTCCACTGTTTCTATCTTCTTTTTTGCAGCAGTCTTTTTTGTTGCTGTCTTCTTAGCTGCTGGCTTTTTTGCAGCAGGTTTTTTCTCTGCAGAAGATTTTTTAGCAGCCGTCTTGCGAGCTGGCTTTTTTGCAGCTTCTTCTTTTACTTCAGAAGCTTCTTCAATATTTGAACTTGCTTCATCACTCATGTGATACAACTTTCTCCCAGTCAGCTTTGAACTTTGCAAGACCTTGATCTGTTAAAGGATGAAGAACACACTTTTTCATGGCAGCATAAGGAATTGTTGCAATATCAGCGCCCATCAAAGCAGCTTGAGCAACATGATTTGCTGACCTGATTGAAGCAGCAATAATTTCAATTTCATGTCCAAAATCATAATTTTGAATTGCAACAACAATATCTTCAAGCTGGCTTAAACCATCTTCTGCAATATCATCGAATCTACCAACAAAAGGACTGATATAACGTGCACCAGCACGAGCAGCAAGCAAAGCTTGTGAAACGGAAAAAATAAGCGTCATATTAACGTCGATGCCTTCATTTGAAAGAGCACGACATGCAGCCAAGCCTTCAACAGTCATTGGAATTTTAACGACCATGTTGCTAGCCAAAGCAGCAAGCTCACGTCCTTCAGCAATCATTTCTTCTCTTGATTCGCCTGTGACTTCGCCACTAACAGGGCCGTCGCACAATTCGCAAATCTTTTTCAAATGATCTTGAAAACCTTCCAGCTTTCCGCCAATTTTTGCATACAAGCTTGGATTTGTGGTAACGCCTGCTAAAGCACCCCACGATGCAATCTCCTCAATTTCTTTGAGGTCTGCAGTATCGAGAAAAAACTTCACGATTCGTCCTTCCTTTTCAAAGATACGGATTTATAAGTCTCGCCCTGTAAGTCACAAACTCAAACGATATGACGTTTAGGGTGGGAACTTGCTAAGACACTGAAAGCATTCGCGCTTTCGAGCGCATTCACTATAACAGAAGTATAAAATTGGTACAATAGCTTAATTCCAACAATGACGATAAAAGGAGTTTGTGTGTCACTCCCCCGCTTTTATTCTGAAATCAAACTTCCAAAATCTGGAAGTGCAATATTGCAATTACCTAAAGAAGAAATGCATCACTTACATGTTTTGCGAATTTCTGAAGGCGAACATATTGCAATTTTTGATTCATATGGCACAAGCTTAGAATTTACAGTTCAAAGCATTGAAAAAAGTTCTATCTCTGGTGAAATTCTGCAAGAGCTACCTTCTGAAAAAATGCCCCGCTTAACATTGGTGCAAGGCATTTCTAAAGGCGAAAGAATGACGCAAACAATTCGTCAAACCACAGAAATTGGCGTGCAACGAATTATTCCATTTTTATCTGAACGCTGCATCGTCCGCCTTGCAAAAAATGAACGCTCTAAAAAAGGTGACAGATTCAGAAGTATTGCATTTTCAGCTGCAAAACAATGCGGAAGGAGCTTTTTGCCGCAGATTGATGACCCGCTTGAAATTGAAGAACTGTTACAAATCCTGCAAGATTTTGATCGCATTATTTTGGCATGGGAAGAAAAGTCAAAAAGCGGAATGGATATTACAGGCGCTCTTAATGGTTGCAATATCGATACAAATGTCGCTTTGTTAATTGGTCCTGAAGGCGGATTTAGTGAAGCGGAAGTCGAACAAATTATAAATTCATGTGGCGATAAACTGAAGACTATAAGCTTGGGCGATTTAATTTTGCGTACAGAAACAGCAGCAGTTGTTGCAAGCGCATTATGCCTTCATGAACTTGGCGCTTTGGGAAGGCGCGCATGAAATTTTATATACATACTCTTGGTTGCAGAGTTAATCAAGCTGAATCAGATGCAATAGCTTCACAATTAATTGCAAGAGGAAATATCCTTACAAGTGCTCAAGAAGCAGATTTGGTAATTGTTAATTCTTGCACTGTCACAGGTGAAGCTGAACACAAAAACAGAAAGACAGTTCGTTCTCTTTTGAAAAAATTTGACGGTCCTTTAATTTTGACAGGCTGTGCAGTAAATATTGCAAAAGATAAGTATCTAGAAATAGACAATAGAATAATTTGTGAAGAAGACAAAACAAAAGTTGCAAAACTTGCTGCAACACTAGCAAAAGATGCAAACAAACAAAATTTGCAACCAGAAAAAAGAGCTCGCAGAAATCTTAAAATTCAAGATGGCTGCGACAATGCATGCACATTCTGCATAGTGCATGTTGCTCGCGGCAAGGCGCAATCTGTTCCAAGTGAAGAAGTGATAGCTCAAGCAAAGCAGTTTATAAATGAAGGCGCAAAAGAAATTATCCTTACAGGAATTGATCTTGGTGCATATAACAAGCCTTCTTTGTCTGCTTTAATTCAACAACTATTAGATAATACAAATATCGAACGCATAAGGCTTTCTTCCATTGAGCCGCAAAGCATTAATGATGAACTTATAGATTTGCTGGCAAATTCTGACGGAAGGTTATGCCGTTATCTTCATATTCCGCTGCAATCGGGCTCAAATAAAGTCTTAAAAGAAATGGCGCGCAAATATAATTCAGAGCAATATCTTGAATTGATTAATAAATTAAAAAAAGCATGCCCAGAAATTGCAATTTCAACAGATGTTATTGTTGGCTTTCCTGGGGAAAGCGATGAAGACTTTAAACAAACATGCAGCCTTGTTCAAAAAGCACAATTTATGAAATTGCATATTTTCCGATATTCAAAAAGAGAAAATACACCAGCTGCTGCAAGGACAGATCAAATTGACCCTACCATTAAAGCTGCAAGAGCAAAAGAGCTTGCGTCCATTGGCGACAAACTAGCATCTGAAGATTTGCTTTTACGCAAGGGCAAAAAAGAGCTAATGGTTGTTGAACAAAAGCGCGGCAAACTTTGCATTGGCACTACAGAATCTTTCCATAGCATTGAAGTTGAAAACAATGCAAAAGTTGGAGACTTAATAGAAGTTACTCTTTAGTACCTTCAGGAACATGACCAGTCTGAATAATTTGAACAAGATCATCTTCATCCAAAACAGGAATGCCCAAGCTTAATGCCTTTGTCAATTTTGAACCAGCAGCAGGGCCTGCTACAACATATGAAGTTTTTTTGCTTACACTCGATGAAGTTTTTGCTCCATATTCTTTTAGCAAATCTTCAGCTTCTGTGCGCTTATATTGTTGCAATGAACCTGTCAAAACAAATGTAAGCCCTGCAAGACTTTGTTCTTTTTGGTCGCTTATATCTTCTTCAAAATTTAAGCCTGCAAGCTTTAAGCGTTTAATCAAGTGAAGGTTTGCTTCATTTTTAAAGAAGTCATAAATGCCTTTAGCTATAACTTCACCAACACCATCGACCTGTGAAATTTCTTCAATATTTGCATCGATTAAAGCATCAATTGTTACAAAATGATTTGCTAAAACTTCAGCTGTAGTCTTGCCAACTTGGTTAATTCCAAGGCCGAATAAAACAGCAGAAAATGGACGTTCTTTTGAAGATTGAAGCTGCTCATAAATTTTATTCGCAACAAGACTGCCAACAATTCTTGGAGTACCATCAGAATTTAAACTATCATCGCGCTTAAGATTTGTAAGAGCTTCAACAGTCAGCAAATAATAGTCTGCAACGTCTTTAAGCATTCCATTTTCAACAAGACGCTCAATAATCTTAGGACCCATTCCATCAATATCCAAAGCACCGCGGCTCACCCAATGCCCAAGACGTTCAAGCTGCTGAGCCGGGCATTCAGCACTATCGCAGCGCAAAAATGCGCCGTCTCTATAAACTGGACCACCACAGCTGGGGCATTCAGTTGGCATTTTGAAAGGCTCGCTTTTTTGTGGGCGCAGGCTTTCAATATGTCCAACGACTTCAGGAATAACGTCGCCTGCTTTATGAATGATTATTGTATCCCCAACACGCACATCTTTGCGTTCAAGTTCATCAAAATTATGAAGTGTCGCGCGTGAAACAATCGAACCATCAACGCTTGTTGGATCAAATTCAGCAACGGGTGTCAAAACGCCAGTGCGCCCAACCTGCACAGCGATATTGCGCAAAATAGTTGTCTTTTCTTCTGGTGGAAATTTAAAAGCAATGGCCCACCTGGGTGCTTTAGCTGTAAATCCAAGTTCTTCTTGCAAAGCAAAGCTATCAACTTTAACAACAACGCCATCGATGTCATAATCAAGTTCAGAACGCATAGACAAAGCATTTTCGCAAAAATCATGAACTTCTTGCTCTGAAGAAACAAGCTTGATATTAGGGTTCACATTAAAGCCAGCCGCTCGCAGCCAATCCAAAAATTCATGCTGACTATTAACTGGCAGCTGGCTTGCATCTGCAATTGCATATATGAAGCTTGCTAAGTCACGCTGCGCAGTAACAGCAGAGTCTTTTTGTCTTAAAGAACCAGCAGCAGCATTACGACAATTTGCAAAAGACTTCTTCAAAGCAATTTTGCGTCCGGTTAGCTCTCCTGTTTCAATCTTTGCATTGTGCTCTGTAATTGCATCATTTTTTTCTTGAATTTCTTTATTTAATCTTTCAAAAGAAGTGCGAGGCATAAAAACTTCACCGCGCACTTCAATAGGCTCATCAAATTTAGCAGCGCCGCAATCAGTTGTTAACCAAGATGGAATATCATCAATTTGACGAATATTATCTGTTACATTTTCACCAACACTGCCGTCCCCTCTTGTAGCAGCGCGAGTCAAAACAGCATTTTCATATGTAAGAGCAATTGAAGAACCATCAATTTTTAATTCGCAACAATAATCAACTTGATGACCAATGGCTGCTCGTGTCTTATTCAACCATGCATCAAGTTCGCCTAAGTCCATCGCATTATCTAAAGAATACATGCGCTGAGCATGTTCAACAGGAGCAAAAGCTTCAGAAACAGTCCCGCCAACAGTTTGCGTTGGCGATGAATCTGTGCGCAAAGCTGGATATTTTTCTTCCAATTCACGCAGCTCACGCTCCAAAGAATCATAAGCAGCATCGCTTAATTCAGGAGCGTCCTCTTGATAATATAAATAACGCGCATGTTCAATTTCTTGCCTGAGTTCAGCAGCACGTTTTGATGCATCTTCAGGCGGAAAAAGTGATAGTTCTTCACTCACTAAAAAACACTACCTAAAAACTATTCTTCAACAGAAACTAAAGTCAATTCAAAATTTAATGTTTGCCCTGCTAGTGGGTGGTTGAAGTCTAAGACAACAATTTTGCCATCGTCTTTAATTTCTTTAATAATTGCCTGCTGGAATCCTTCGTCACCACTCATCATAATTGGCTTGCCAACGCGTCGTTTAACTTCTTCTGCCATAGGACTATCTTCAAGAGGCATTTCAACTAAAGCTTCTGGATCAAATTCACCATATGCTTGTGCAGGAGGAATAGCTACTGTCTTTTTCTCGCCAACTTCCATGCTCTTTACAGCTTCATCAAAGCCTTCAATAACCATGCCTTCACCAACACGAAATTCAATTGGTTCATCGCGTTTAAAACTATTATCGAATTCTTCCCCATTGTCTAAAGTTCCAATGTAATGAACTGAAACTTTTTTGCCTTCGTGTGCCATAAGTCATCTTCCTCTTTCTTTTCTTATTTGCGAAAACATTTCATGTTTTAGTCTAATGAAAAAATGGTGCTCTTAATGCATCTCTATCAACTTCAAAATCTAATCCTAAAACATGAGACCATATTTTAACTGATAAAACAGCTTGTTCAATGAACATTTCCGTTCCGTCAAAAAACTGAGAAGAAGCTTTATAAGCTGCTTCAAATATTTTGTCAGTTTTAGAAGTGATATTTTTATCCATAATTATATGGTCAGAATTGAATAGACCAGGAGCTTCCAAATATCTATCAAGAGCTACATCGTTTTCATTTGCTCCATTAATAATAATGTCTGAAAATGGCAAAATCATCGGAAGCATTTCATAATTTGCTGCAGAAATTTTTGCTTTATCGCCTGGACAAACTTCTTGGATTTTTTCTATAGCTGTTTGCGCATCTTCAAGGCTTTCTGAAACTAAAATAACATCATTTGCTTGCATTTGTAATGCTGCAGTTGCAATTGCTCTAGAACTTGCTGTATTGCCTAAAACACAAACACTTGCTCCACAAATACAACGTTTTGATTGACGCTCAACTGCCAAAATTGCAGCTTCGCCTTCTGTATTATATGCACAGATATGCGATTCTTCACGAACTAAAACATTTGCCAAACCTGAAGCTCTTGTTTCAGGACTTGCATAATCTGATTCTTGAAAAGCTAAATGTTTATATGGAAAACCAACATCCATGCCTCGATAGTGACCCATGCGCAAGCAATCAAATTGAAATTGTGCATCCTCTTTTTGCTGACATTCAATAGCTGAATAAGACCAATTTAAATGCTGAAGGCGATACATATTATTATGCATTGCTGGCAAAAGGGATGTATTTACATCTTTACCCACAAGAACAAATGGCAAACATGGCAACCTCCATGTTCCATCTTCAGCTTGTTGATAATTTGCATGATACATAGCTTGCACCATCACAATAATGCAGGGTCATTTTCATCTGCAACAAATGCAGGAGAATCGCCCTTTGGTATTAAATTGCGCAAGAAAAATTTATCCATTTTGCGCAAAAGCTTTGTGTGCCATAAATCTTGTGAAGACAAAGGCATTACAAGATAAGCTTTAAAGCCGGCAAGGTGAGCCCCTAATATGTCAGTATATGTTTGATCCCCGATTACTAAAATTTCTTTCCTTTTTAGTCCAAGGCGCTTTTTTGCAATAATGAAACCATGAATTAAAGGTTTAACAGCGCGCCCAACAAGAGGAATGTCTAAATCTTTTGCATTGTTAACGACGCGTTCATGCCAATTGTTTGAAAGAAAACAAGCTTTCAATCCAGCTTCTTTAACAGACATAACCCACGCTTTTAAATTTGCAGGCACAGTATATGTTGTCCTTGGCAAAATTGTATTATCAAGATCAAGAATAAGCCCTTTATACCCTTGAGCTTTTAATTGTTCAGGGTCAATATCAAGGACAGAAACATAATAGTCATTAGGTTTAAATAGTCCCATTATTCACCATACTTTGCCCATGCACTATTGAATGAATTTTCATCTTCAAAAAACATTGTTTTATCTTCTTTTTGCGAATAGAAGAAATATAAATAGTTGCCTTCATTTGGGTTTGCAGCAGCTTGCAGCGCTTGTAAACCTGGGCTGCAAATTGCCCCAGGCGGCAAACCAATATTTTTGGCATTGCGTGTGTTATAAGGATTATCTGATGCTAAATCTTTCTTTGTTAATTCTTCAGTAAGCTCTTTACCAACAGCATAATATGTTGTTACATCAGAGCCCAAATTTATGCCATTATGAAGCCTGTTATAAAATACTTCAGCAACATCTTTCATATCTTCAGCCCGGCGAGATTCTTTTTCAACAATGGAAGCTAAAGTCACAATATCATAAACAGTCAAATTTTTGCTGCTTGCATATGTCATATCAACTTCATTTAATTTAGAAGCACAATTATCAAGCATCATTTTCACAATATCATCTGCGTTTGAACTTAAATCAACAGTATATGTATCTGGGAACAAAAAGCCTTCTAAAGAATCAACTTTTGAGTCGCTTAAGAAGGTATATGTGCTTGCATATTCAGAAGCTTTGTTTGCAGCTTTTATAAATTCATCTGAAGATATGCCGCAAACTTCTTCAACTTTTGCTGCTATATCTTTTATTCTATATCCTTCTGGAATTACTAATGTTGCACCTTGAGCGCCTTTAACAAGAGCATCAATAATTTGTTCAACATCTTCCCCACCAACAAAAATATATATTCCTGGCTTTAAATTTTGTTCATCGCCGCGCAATTTAACTTTACGTTTAAATGAAGAAGCACTTGCAATAACTTGTGAATCTTGTAAAAGATCAGCAATTTGCGAACTATTCATTCCTTCTTCAACAGTCACTGTAATTTCTTGACCGGAAGCAACATTCCCGCTGCCACTACAGTCTGCAAAACGCAAAACTAGAAAAGCTATCAATAAAATTAAAATGACAGCAATAATTATAAACAATGGCTTTTTGCTTTTGCTTCTTTGCAAGCTACTATTAACAAAATGCTTGGCGTTGGAATTTCGCGTTTTATGTATTGAATGCTTAGCCAAAATTAATCCTTGTTTTTGTTCATATCAAGCCAAGTTTGCAAAAAAAGCGAAGCAGCAACCATATCAAGCTTGCCACGCATATCACGTTCTGTCATTCCTGCTTCATGCATGATACTCTTTGCTTCGCTGCTGCTTAATCTTTCGTCAATAAATTCATAAGGTAAACATGCAAGATTTGCAATTTGTTCAGCATGTGAGCGAATTTCTTGTGCTTGCTTTCCATCATTGCCATTCATACTTTTCGGCAAGCCAAAAATTAGCATTTCAGGTTCATAGTCTTCAAGCGTCATCTTCCATGATCTTGCATTGCTGAAAACTTCATGAGCTGGCAAAACTTTCACAGGACTTGAAATGCAAGTATTGGTATCGCCACTAGCGATACCAATACGCTTCATTCCAATATCAAGTGCAAGAACCTGCACAGTATTTAAACTCCAAGCATCTTCGCAGCTGCATCGAGCATTGCAGGAATGCCTGAAGCATCTGAACCGCCTGCTTGTGCCATAGATGGCTTTCCGCCGCCACCACCTTTGATATGGCTTGTAATATTTTTAACAATAGCGCCTGCATTAAAGCCAGCACTAACTGCTGCATCTGTACCAGCGCAAAGCAAAAGTGGTTTGTTATTTTCTGCATTACAAGCTGCAAAAACAATAGCAAAAGCTTCGCCCTTTGCTTGAGTTTTAACAACATCCCAAGCTTGGCGCATTCCATCAATATCATTATCATGCAAGTCTGCAATGATAACTTTATAACCATCAGCATTCTTTGCTTGCTTCATTAGTTCAGAAACATCATTTGCTGCATTGATTTTCTTTTGACGTTTGCTTTCAGCTTCAAGTTCTGAATTACGTTCTTTAAGTGCTGTCACTCTTGCAGGAGCGTCCAATTGAGTGCAGCCAAGAGTATGTGAAATTTCATCCAAAGCATCTTCACGTTTTGACATATATTCATAAGCATCAAAACTTGTAACAGCTTCAATGCGTCGAGTGTTTGCACCAATGCTTGTTTCTTGAACAATCTTCATAAGGCCAATTTCTGAACTTCTGCCCGCGTGAGTGCCGCCACAAAGTTCACGAGAGAAATTGCCAACTTCAACAACGCGAACAAATTCGCCATACTTTTCACCAAACAATGCCAAAACACCAGATTCGCGAGCAGCAGTCAAAGATGTTTCATATGTATGAACAGGCAAATCAGACATAATAACTTTATTGCAAAGATGTTCAACTTCTTTGATTTGCTCAGGTGTCATTGCTTCAAAATGAGTAAAGTCAAAGCGGAATCTATCAGGATGGACAACAGAACCAGCCTGCTTTACATGGTCGCCCAAAACTGTACTTAAAGCTTTTTGCAAAATGTGCGTTGCTGTATGATTGCGTGCAATTCTTGCGCGACGCTTTGTATCAATTTGAGCATGAACCTCACTGCCAACTTTAACAGAGCCACTTTTAACAACACACATATGGACAGGCAATCCTGCTTCTGGCTTTTGTGTATCTTTGACTTCAATTTCCAACGTATCTGTAGAAATTGTGCCAGTGTCGCCAACTTGGCCGCCCATTTCTCCATAAAAAGGAGTCTTATTTAAAACAATGCCGCATTCTGTTCCAGCTTGTGCTTCTTGGACAAGCTCACCATCAACAATAATTGCTGTAACATTTGCATCAGTTTCAGTGAAACGATAGCCAACAAATTCAGGCTCGCCCTGTTTATCAAGAATACTTGTATAAACATCGCCAATTTCTGACCATGCATCATCTTTTCTTGCAGAACGTGCACGCTCACGCTGAGCTTCCATTTCCTTTTCAAAGCCAGCCTTGTCTACAAAAATACCGCTTTCTGCACAGATTTCTTCAGTTAATTCAAATGGGAAGCCAAATGTATCATGCAATTTAAATGCACTAGCGCCGTCTAATGTGTCGCCTTCATTCATCTTTTCGATAGCTTCCATTAAATAATGTTCACCATTACTGATTGTCTGACGAAATCTTTCTTCTTCTGCAAGCATTGTTTGTTCAATGAGTGTGCGATTTTCAATAATTTCAGGGAATTCATCGCCCATCAAGTCAACAATAACAGCCAAAAATTCTTTCAAGAAAGGCTTATCAATTCCAAGGATGTGGCCATGACGAACAGCACGTCTTAGCAGTCTGCGCAAAACATATCCACGACCTTCATTTGAAGGCAAAATGCCATCGCCAAGCATAAATGTAATAGCGCGAGTATGGTCTGCCATAATACGAAGAGACAAATCTGTCTTTTCATCTTTACCATATTTAGTGCCAGTAAGCTTTTCACCAACGCCAACAAGAGCGCGCAAAATGTCAGTATCAAAGTTTGAAGTCACGCCCTGCATAATTGCAGCTGCGCGTTCAAGACCCATGCCCGTATCGATATTTTTCTTTTGCAGCGGAACCATTGTGCCGTCTTCTTGGCGGTCAAACTGTGTGAAAACTAAATTCCAATATTCCAAAAATCTGTCGCAGTCGCAACCTGGTTTGCAATCAGGGCTGCCGCAGCCAACTTCTTCACCTTGGTCATAATACATTTCAGAGCAAGGACCGCATGGACCTGTAGGACCTGCTGTCCAGAAGTTGTCCTCTTCGCCCAATCTTGAAATGTGGCTAGGGTCAACTCCAACCTCTTCCCAAATTTGAGCAGCTTCATCATCATCCAAAAAGACAGTAACATAAATCTTTTCTGGATCTAAACACAAAACTTGAGTTGAAAATTCCCAAGCCCATGTGCACATTTCTTTTTTGAAATATTCGCCAAAGCTGAAATTGCCAAGCATTTCAAAAAATGAAAGATGTCTGCCGTCTGTACCAATAAGTTCAATATCATTTGTGCGCACGCACTTTTGAGATGTTGTTGTGCCAATGAATCTTGGGTCAATATGTTTTTGCTGCAAGAAGTATGGCTTAAACTGAACCATTCCAGCAACAGTCAACAAAAGCGATGGATCATCTGGAACAAGAGATGATGAAGGCCAGCGCTGGCAACCTTTGGATTCGAAAAATTTAACATAAGCCTCGCGGATTTCTGCTGAGGTCCTTGGTACTGACATAGATAGGCTCCTTTATTTTTTTATTCTTCGTCGCTGGACTTTCCAGCTGGATAAATCATCTTTTTATCGTCTTCAGATTTCAAAGGTGAGCTAAATGAACCGCGCACCTTCTTCACAACAGAAGTAACAATTTCTGCTGGTGCTGAAGCTAAAGTATTCACAGCATTGGCAGCATTGCCTGCCATTCCTGAAACATTGCCAACATCTTCCAAAATTCCATCAACGCGCAAAAGTTCCAAATTCACTGTGTCTACAGTGAGTTCAACCTTTTCCATCAATGGGTCAACCTTCTTTAATGCTGGTTCGATTTCTTTTTCTGTTGTTTCAACCAAAGTATCGACGCGCTTCATTGTTTTTGAAACACGAGACAAAACAACAATCAGGATGATAATTGCAACGATTGCAACAACAACCAAAACAAGTTTTGCATAAGGCCAAGCTTGTGAAACAATTTCTGCAGCAGACATAATTACCCTTCTTTTAACGAAAATGCTAAAAATATATTCTAACCGACATATTCTTTTTTATATTTAAGGCTTTTATATTTTTACGTGTGTGTAATATTTGAACTGTGTTGTTCGCGCTATTTATTTATGTTTTTTTCATCTTTAGGAAAACGCAATGCTTCCCAGCCATTATTACTCGGCGAATAAAAGTCGCCCTTCTTTAAGCCATCAGGCAAATATTGTTGTTCAACCCAACCGCCTTCATAGCTATGAGGATAAAGATAGTCGCCATAATCTTCAGAGCCTGGCCTGTGCCTGTCACGCAAATGATTCGGTACTGCATGCGGCTTGCCATTACGGACTTCAGAAATAGCTTTATCTATTGCAAGATATGCAGAGTTCGACTTTGGAGCAAGTGCCATATAAATTGCAGCATGAGCCAAAATTATGCGGCATTCTGGATATCCAATAACTTCTGTTGCTTTAAAGGCAGCTTCTGCGATGGGCAAAGCGCGCGGGTCTGCAAGCCCTATATCTTCACTTGCTAAAATGAAAATTCTTCGAGCGATAAAGCGAGGGTCTTCCCCGCTTTCAATCATGCGAGCAAGCCAATAAACAGCTGCGTCTGGGTCGGAACCGCGCATCGACTTTATAAAAGCGGAAATTACATCATAATGAACATCGCCATCTTTATCATATGGAAGCGCGCGAGTTGGTGTAGCATCGCGCACCTGCTTTAAATTAATGCACTTATCTTCTTCAACAAGTGCAGCAGCAAGCTCAAGAGTTGTTAAAGCGCTGCGAGCGTCACCGCCAGATGTTAAAGCTATTGCATCTAATGCTTCATCTGTAATTGTATATACGCCATTTAGACCACGCTTGTCTGTTATAGCCCGTTTAACCAGCGTCTTGATGTCTTCACTGCTTATAGCTTTAAGCATGACTATGCGCGAACGCGATATCAAAGCAGTATTGACTTCAAAAAATGGATTTTCAGTTGTAGCCCCAATTAAAATTACAGTACGTTCTTCAACAGCATGGAGCAATGCATCTTGTTGTGAGCGTGAAAATCTATGAATTTCATCCACGAAAAGAATGGTACGTTGGTTGCGTGCAAGTAGCCTTTGCGAAGCTGCTTTAATTTCACGGCGCAAATCTGAAACTCCACCAGTAATTGCACTGACTTCAACAAATATAGCATGGGTTGTTTGCGCAATAACATGAGCAATAGAAGTTTTGCCTGTGCCAGCAGGTCCATACAAAATTAGTGAAGAAAGCGAATCATTTGCAATAGCTTTTCTTAACCATGTGCCTTGCCCTATAGCTTCTTGTTGTCCAACGATTTCTTCAATTGAATTCGGACGCATTCGCACAGCTAAAGGTGCATTCTCCATGCGGACTTTATTTTCAACTTCAGAAAAAAGAGAATCCATATTTTCTGTATTAGCACTCATATTTCACTCAATAAAACAGGCTCAAAAAGTTTTTCAATATATGCTTCACGATAATTTACACAGTTATGATCTTGTCCTAGCAATGCCTGCGTTGCAAATGCAACAGCAATAAGCTCGCGATTCAACGGGTCAATAATTGCAGAATCCATTCCTGCTGTAATTGCTAGAACAAGAAAACTTGCATTAACCATCTTTCTTGCAGGCAGCCCAATTGATACATTAGAAAGACCACTTGTAATATGAGCTTGCGGGAGCCTCTTTTTTATCTCGCGGCAAACAGTTGCAAAATTAAGCAGAGCTTCATCATTTGTGCTTAATGTGTCAATGAGCGGGTCAAAGAACAAGCGCTGTGGAGCAATTCCAAACTGCTTTGCTTTTGCATAAACTTCATCAAAAACTTCTAAAGATTCTTCTGGAGTTTTTGGAATGCCACTGTCGTGATCAAGCAAGACTATGCAAGACCAATCAGTATTTGCAATTTCTGGAAAAATTTTATCTGCCTTACCAGCAACAAGAGATGCAGAATTTATAATGCCTGGCTTTTTACATTTGTGCATAGACTGAATGAGTAAATCTGCGTCCAAACTATCAATGCAAAGCGGAATGTCGCAACATGATTGAACAACATCGATAAGCCATTCCATTGTTGGCGCTGAATCAGTTTCAACAGCAGGGCAAATGTCTAAATAATGCGCTCCTGCTTCACATTGTTTTATTGCAACTTTTTTTAAATAGTCTGCATCGCGTTCTGCGATTGCTCTTCCAACTTTTGGAACAAAACTATTAAGTTTTTCTCCGATAATAATCATATCGCTCCTGTATGCTCAAGCATTTGTTTTGCAGATTCTATAACATGACTCAATAATACACTAGTTGTGACAGTGCCAACGCCGCCTGGAACAGGAGTTAAAGCTGCGCAAATATCTTGTGCCTCTTCAAAAATTACATCCCCACAAAGCTTTTGCTTTTCATCATTCCATGCAATGCCAACATCAATTACAACTTGACCTTCGCGCAAATAAGTTGCTCCAACACTTTCCATCTGGCCAGATGCAACAATAACAATGTCTGCTTCACGAACAACCGATTCAATATCTTGCGTCTTTGTGTGACAGATTGTTACAGTTGCATTTTCCGCCAATAAAAGCATTGCTACAGGCTTACCAACAACAAGACTTCTGCCAATAACAACAGCTTTTTTGCCGCGAATATCTATATTAAAGTGATTAAGAATCTCAATACATGCCTGTGCAGTACAGGGCTTATAACCAGTTGGCGCATTCATAAAAACTCCAGCCATAGATGCAGGAGTAGCAGCGTCAACATCCTTTGATGGGTCTAATGCCAAGCAACAAGCTTGTTCATCAATATGAACAGGCATTGGCCTAAACATTAAAACACCATGAACTTTATCATCAGAATTTAGTTTTTCAATATTTTGTAAAACTTCATCAGTTTCTACATTTGAATCAAGACAAATATGCTTTACAGCAATTCCTAATTTTTCACAACGTTTTGTTGCTGTCTTTTCATATGAAATATCATCAGGGCGATTCCCTATGCGCAAAATTGCAAGGCAAGGAGTGATGCCATTTTCTTCAAGCATCAAAATATCTTTTGAAGCTTGCGCGCTCATGGATTCTACTACTTCAGATCCATACAAAATTTTTGCCATTTTAAATCATTCCCTCTATGTTTGCACCCTATTGAATGCGCAACAAAACGTCAGTATAAATTTTGTCTGCCTTTGTGCAATACTCATCAAGCATTTCATTTGCTTTATCTTCTAAACTTTTTGCGTAAAGGCGATCTTTCATGCTTTTTGTGTTGATAAAAACATTTAATGCAGCACTTTGCAAAGCACTCTTGCAGCAAATTGCAGCAACGCCAGCATCTGAAATTGCCAAAGGTGTTCCAATTTCAGCAATGCGAGCGGTTGCGCCGATTGTTTCACACAACACTTCCATCAATTCAATTGGAGCAGAGGCTGCACTGACAAGCGCAGCCTCCATAATACTTTCACGTTCAGGATTATCTTTTGGAATGCTATATGCTTTTGAAAGGGGCTCGAATGCTTTTGCGTCCCTATCAATAAGTTCAAGCATTTTTAAGCGAGTTTGCTGGGTTTTTGCAGCTAATTGACAAATCTCATCTTCAACATTTGCATACTTTTCTTTGCCGCTAGTTAAAGAACAAACCATCTGAGCTAAAGAGGCTGCAACAGCACCGACAGCTGCAGCACCTCCTCCACCGCCTGGAACAGGAGCTTTGCTTCCCATTTCATCAAGAAAATCACTTAAAGACTTTTCAGCAAATTTCATTCCAAAAATTTCCTTTAACTACTAAAACCAAGCTTAGAACAAGCCAGTAATTTTGCCATTTTCATCAACATCAATTTTTTCTGCAGCTGGAACTTTTGGCAAGCCTGGCATTGTTAAAACATCGCCTGTCAAAGCAACAATAAAGCCTGCACCAGCGCTAACCTTCAAGTTGCGCACAGTAATGCGGAAGTCTTTTGGAGCACCAAGTAAAGCAGGATTATCAGAAAAACTATATTGAGTCTTTGCCATGCAAATTGGCATATTTCCAAAGCCTAATTCTTCAAGTTGCTTGATTTGAGCAGGTGCATTTCCAACAAGGTCAACACCATCTGCATGATAAATGCGCTTTGCGATTGTTTCGAGCTTTTCTTTGATAGATAAATCGAGTGAATAGCAAAATTCAAATTCGCCTTTATCTTCTTCACACAAACGCACAACTTCTTCAGCAAGAGCAACTGCACCTTCGCCGCCTTTAGCCCAATGCTGTGCCAAAGCAACATTTACGCCAAGTTCTTTGCACTTTTCTTCCACAAGCTTAAGCTCAGCTTCTGTATCTGTTGGGAATGCATTAATTGCAACAACGACTGGCAACTTATAAACATCTTGCATATTGCTAACATGTTGCAAAAGATTTGGAAGACCAGCTTCTAGAGCTTTCAAATCTTCTTCCCCGAGTTTATCTTTTGGCAAACCGCCATGCATCTTCAAAGCTCGTACAGTAGCAACGACTACAACAGCAGATGGAGTCAAGTTTGCAAATCTGCATTTAATGTCTAAGAATTTTTCTGCGCCAAGGTCACCGCCAAAGCCGGCCTCTGTAACAACATAGTCGCCAAGTTTTAAAGCTGTCTTTGTTGCTAAAACTGAATTGCAGCCATGAGCAATATTTGCAAAAGGACCACCATGAACAAAAGCAGGTGTATGCTCAAGTGTCTGAACAAGGTTTGGCTTCAAAGCATCCTTCAATAAAGCAGTCATTGCACCTTCAGCTTTTAAATCATGAGCTGTAACAGGTTTGCCATCATAAGTATAAGCAACAATGATATTTGCAATGCGCTTCTTTAAATCTGCAATTGAATTTGCCAAACAAAAGATTGCCATGATTTCAGAAGCAACAGTAATTTCAAAACCGTCCTCGCGTGGAACACCTTGCTTTTCCCCACCAAGACCATCAACAATATTGCGAAGTTGACGATCATTCATGTCTACTGCGCGCTTCCAAGTAATCTTTTTAGGATCAATGCCAAGTTCATTGCCCTGCTGAATATGATTATCAAGCATTGCAGCAAGCAAGTTGTTGGCAGCGCCAATTGCATGGAAGTCGCCCGTAAAATGCAAATTAATGTCTTCCATTGGAATAACTTGGGCATATCCGCCGCCAGCAGCGCCACCCTTAATTCCAAAAACAGGGCCAAGCGATGGTTCACGCAATGCAATTAATGCATTCTTACCAATCTTTCGCAAGCCATCAACAAGACCAACAGATGTTGTTGTTTTGCCTTCACCAGCCGGAGTTGGTGTAATGGCAGTGACCAAAATAAGCTTTCCATCAGGCTCAGATTCTAAAGAATCCAAAAGCGCAAAGTCGATTTTTGCTTTGTCATTTCCATGCAGTTCGATGAATTTTTCATCAATTCCTGCACGGGCTGCAACAAGGCGAATGTCTTCAGCTTGCGTTTCTTGAGCAATTTCAATGTCTGATTTGTATGCCACTTTGCATCCCTTCTCTAAAATTCACGTCTATTTACAAGGAATAAGGTAACATGCTAAGCATTCAAATTGCACCAATATTATTGAAGTAACGCGCAAGATGCCCCGTTCAATTCCGTCAATTATTAAGGCGAAAAACCACTGTATGCACCATAGGAAACAAAAAAGGTGCCCTGTCGCAGGTCAGGACACCTTTTTTCATTAGATAGTTGCGAATTGCTTAAATTCGCGCTGCTTAAAAACTACACATGGGAGGGCAGTTAAAAGCTAATTTATTGTACAGTCACCCACATTGCAGGACGTACACAATATGAAGCTTTGTCAACATATGCACCAGAGTCAAAAATGAAACCATCTGGGTCAACATTTGCTGCAGATTCACCTTGATTTACATCATAGCCTGCATCGCGAAGCCACCATGCACACTGTCCACTATTGTTTGTATAAATGCCTTCAACAGTTGAAGCATAATCGCTTGGCCAGCATGCTGCGTCACCTTCACGTCCAAAATATTTTTCAGCTTCAGTGATAGACAAGCAGAAGAGTTTATCTTGTGTATTCTTGCTTCCACCTGTAGCCCAATAAGGGTTTAAGTCATTAACTACATCTGTAGTTTGGATCAATTTTTGCTGATCAGCTGTAAAAGCAGCGTTCAAAAAGTCGCCATTCAACCATTTGCGAAGAGTGGAATTTTTCCAAACATATTCGCCACGTTCATCATTGAATGCTTTTACATCAACGCCTTCTTGTGTAATAACAAGTGCTTTGCCATCTTCAACAGCTAAAACTTGCCATCCGATACTCTTGTCTTGATATGTGCCAAATGCGAATGTATCGCCCACTTTCAAGTTTGAAAAGCTTGTTACCTGTTCGCTACCTGAAGCAGTTTGTGGCTTTTCAGCTGAAGTGTCTTGCGCAGTATTTGTATAGCCCTCTGCATTGCTACCGCAACCAGATAAACAACCAACACCAGCAACACACATGACAAGAGCAAGGATTAGTGCGCAAAGCTTATTTGCACTGCGTTTTATTTGCTTAGTAGCCATACTTGCTCCTTTACTTTTTTCTTTCCTCGCCGCCTTCTATAGAACGGAACCGACAGAGTCGAATTCGGGGAGAAGTTCCGCTCTATGGAAGGCAGCGAAGATGCCTAAACATTTTCAAAATGGACAATTTGCCCAATTTTTTGCACATCATGAATGCATAACATTTCAATCCTTTTTAAGTGGCCACTGTTGCCTGCCTGTGCATGGAGCAGGCAACTTAAGCGGCGCTAAAGAAAGGAAGTTAAGACGAAGAGAGGAGGTATGTGTGCAAGCCCGCCTTAACTTTATGTAATGCAAATTTCAAAGTTCGTAATGTCCTTAGAACATTAAGTACATTGTGTAGCCAACAATATAGATAACGATTCTCATAAAAACACTTGTTGCTAAAGCACATACAATTGCAACGATTGGCAACACGACTGGTTTGACCTTGTCATTTTTCTTCTTTGCAATAAATACACATGCAAGAACTAAAATTGCTGTAACAATTGCTGCCCAGAAGAAGATTGCACCAGAACCTGCAACAGCTTCGCCAAACAAGCTAGAAACATGTGTTGGAGCTGTTGTTAATGCTGTTGGGTCTGCGTAATAACCAAAGTCCCAGACATTTGCAAAAAGCAAGCAAATTGTGTAAAGAACTGTTGTGCCAAGACCAATGATGCTGCCCCAGAATGCCAACTTCTTGCCAGCATTTTCAAGTTTAGTTTCTTTCCTGAATGTAATTATTCCCCACATTCCTATAGCACCAAGCATTACTGCATTGCCAATATAGAAGATAAGAACAAACATCCAAGCAGGACGAGCAGCCATCATGTAAGAATGACCTGTCGCGATAACCATAATTGCGCAAATAACAATTGTGACAATTGCAAGTGGTTTTTTGATTTCCTTCTTGCGATACCAGAAGACAAACCAAATAACCATGATTACACCCATCAATACACAGCCAATAATTTCTTGTGTAATGCCTGAAGTGATATGACCAAAGCCATTAAAGATACGTTCCCAGTGCTGCAAGTGAGTAAATGAGCCAAGACCGCCGATAACCAAAGCTACTGCTGATGCAATAAGAGTTGGCATCATGAGTTTTTGACCTTTGCCTTTATAGAGCATGAATGATTCTGTTCCTAAAAGACCACTGCTAACACAAACAAACAGAGTGAATATAACTAAGGGCCATTGTGTTTCCATTATTTGTCACCTTCTTCCCAGTGATGTCTGCGAAGAATGTATTTGTTTGCTGGGCCATTGCCAACATCTGGCAAAGAATGAACATCAGATTCTTCAAATGGTTCCACAAAGTCCATCATCTTACGATATTCACCAGGGCCCTTGCCGCGTTTTGTTGAATTGCGTGCGCCAACAAATGAATCATAGCCTTCGTCAATGTCGCCAACCCAGCGTGCATTGCCACCACATTGTGCAACGCAAGCAGGAAGCTCATCTTGAGTCAAACGTTGTTCACACAAAGTGCACTTTTCAACAACGAGTTCTTCTTCATTCAAATAGCGAACGCCATATGGGCATGCCATTACGCAGAACTGACAACCAATACATTTTTCTTTATCAATCTGAATAGTTCCGTCTTCTGCGATATGTGATGCTTCTGTTGGGCAAACCTTTACGCATTCAGGGTTTGAACAATGTTGGCAAGTCATTGGCAAAAAGTACATATATGCATCTGGCCATTCACCTGAACCATCTGGTTCCAAGTTTGGACCAACGCGCATGACTTTGTTCCAATAATTACCAATCTGTACACCGTTAAGCGCTTTGCAGGCAACAGAGCAAGCCAAGCAGCCAACGCAACGGTTCAAGTCTGTAATAATCGCCTTATGTGTCATGACCTACTCTCCTTCCTTACTAATTTCCTGATCGCGGCCTTCATATGTTGGTAACCATTCCTTCAGGCGCGGATCATCAGATGTGTGAATAATTGGTGTGCCACTGCTATCACATGGAACAGGGTTATTAAATGGTGAGTTTTCTGGTGTTGCTTTGTAAATCTTTACCTGATAAGCACGCAAGTTTGAAGAACCACTATGTGGATCTTGTGCATGGTTATCAAGAAGTTGGTTTACAGCTGAAAGCTGGAAGCCATGGCCAGCGTCTTTAACTTCTGGATACCACCATGTGTGTTCAAGGTTAACAACGCTTTCATCAACGCCATAATAAAGATCTGCAACTTCACGGATCTTGCCCCACTCAGTTTCAATCCAAACCCAGTCACCTTGTTCAATGCCATATTTAGCAGCAGTAATTGGATTAATTTCAATACGTGGAACAGGCCATAATTCACGACACCATGGAAGCTGTCTATGCTCTGAGTGGAAGTAACAAGGAATACGACGACCAGTTGTAGCTGTCAAAGGATATTCCTTGATTCTGTCACCATCTTTTGGACCATGTGGTGGTTCTTTCCATGAAGGCAACCACCATTCAAATGTTTCTGGATAGTGAGTTTCCATAACAGTTGACCAGAGCTCTTGTTTCATTGTTGGAGTAAACCAACCAGGCTTCCAGTCGCCAATGCCCTTGCCTGCTGTGTAGTCAAGACGAGCCCAAACACGGTCACGAGCACGCATAGCGCCAGTCTGATAACGTCTATATGTGCCCCAGTTCCTTGGTTCGATGTCTTTAGCTTGCCACCAACCATTTTTCTCGAACTCAGCAACATATTCATTCCAATTGTATTTTGTCTTAACTTCAGCCATTGGAACACCATGACGCTTCTTTGAAACCTTACCGTTTTTAACAGTCCATTCTGTCCATGTAAGTTCGTCATCTGTTAAAAGCTTAATTGAATCATCAAGCAACCATTCAATGCTTGGCCATTCATTGCCCTTTTCATTATTCCAAGGAACACCAAGTTGCTTACAAACAGCCATAACAATTTCAGGGTCATATTTAGCTTCTGCAGGTGGTTCAACGCACTTAACAGTAGCGCCCATAGCACCAGCTGAACCCTGAGAAGCACGTGGAGAGTTAAGTTCAATCCAATGAGCAACAGGCAAAATAATGTCTGCAGCGTCAGTGGAAGGAGCATGCCACAAGTTAAGATCAACATAGAAATCTAAGTTGCAAAGGCCTTCCCATGCGCGTGTTGTATTTGCATAAGCCATAAAGTTGCCAGATTCATTCCAAAGAGCACGCAATGGATAAGGTTCACCTGTAACCATAGCATCATAGCAAGTCGGGCCGTCACTCCAATATTGCCACCAGTGCAAAAGTGGGAACTTTTCAACGCCCATCTGTTTTTCCATCAATTCTGCTGGAGGTGTTGAAGCGCCAGGTGCCCAAGCAGAAAAGCCCTGAAGGTCACCGTCGATTGGAACAATGGTCGGTCCACGGTTACCGCCAGGAGTGTCCATGTTGCCAGTAATACCAACAAGGTTGTCCAAAGCGCGTGAGTTCTGGATAGCATTGCAAGCATGTTCTTGAGCGAGCATGTATTGAATACCACCATTACCATAGCCACTGTCTGGATCAATGCGAGTGCCATATGCAGTAGCAGCTGCTTCAATTTCTGAAGCTGGAATGCCTGTGATTTCTTCAGCGCGTTCCAAATTATATTCAGCAGCAGCAGCTTTGTAATATTCCCAAACTGGCTTTACTTTAACCTTCTTGCCGTTCTTTAATTTGATTTCAAATTCGCCTTCAATAGCAGGGTCAATTTCTGGATCAAATGGCAAAAGATCAGGGAGCCAACCTTGAGTCTGGCCTGGAAGCAAGTTGTCTTGATCTGCTTCGCGACCTGTTTCACGTGCCTTTACAGAATTATAATTTTCGCCTTCCCAGAAGCCACCAGTTTCATCAATACGACCTTCTTGGTCTGCGTTAAACCAGGTAAAGGCACCATATTCGTGAGTAATGCCCTTCTTCTTGAGTTTGCGCCAGTTCTTGTCATATACAAGAAACTTGAATGGGCTGCCGCCCTTTTTGATGTCACTTTCTTTAAGAAGATGAGTTTTGACATCCCAATATGAACCATCAGTACGCACTGTTGGAAAGCCTGTTGGTTCCATATCCATGCATACCAAAAATGGAGCATTTGTCCACTTCTTTACATAAAGGTCATCATAAAGTTTTTTCTCGATAATTACATTTGTCCAAGCAAGTGCTAATGCACCGTCTGTGCCAGGACGAAGGTTTTGCCAGTAGTCAGCTTCTTTACCAAGGTTTGCCATACGAGGATCAACTGAAATGTGAACGTCCGCTCTGCTAGCTACATCAACTGTTGTACGGCATGAGTCATCATAGTTTGATAATTCAGATGCACCAGCCCACTGAACAAATACTTTTGGACGAGTGATAGTTTCCATCCAGCTCATTGCGAACTGAGAAACCATTGTTGTCGCAAAGTGTCTTGGACCTTTGCAAATCTGCCAAGCTTCAAGATTGTTTGGTGTTTCAAGCAAGTTCTTCAAAATAGATTCAGAGTGCATACACCAAATACGTGATGTACCAACCTGGCAAACGATTGCTTCTCCACCATACTTCTTTTTGACTGCAAGCAAGCCATCGCATACTTCTTTAATAGCTTGATCCCAAGAAATACGAACCCAACCAGGTTCTTCGCCCTTAGGGTTTGTGCGCTTCATTGGATAATGAAGTCTGTCTGGATGATAAGCGGCCTGAATGGATGACTGGCTCTTAGAACAGCAGTTACCCATGGACTGCCAAGCTCCTTCGTCAGCTTCAACGCGGATTGCGCGACCGTTTTGCACGATAACCTTAACGCCGCATTCCATCTTGCCACAACCACGGCAACATGATTTAACTTCTACGGTGTCTTGGCCTGAAATCTCTGGATATGTTTTTTCTGCAAGAGCAGTTCCAGTATTTCCAGCAAAAGCTGCAGCAGCGCCTGTTACAGCAGCTACTTTAACGAATGTGCGCCTGGACATGTTCAGTTTTACGCCCATATCTCCTCCTTTTCTTTTCTCGCTCTCTCTTTTTTTGCAATTGCTCTTATGAATGTGTGCGCGCCATGTTGCGCATATATAACCCCGCAAAGAGCCTTTGCATTACGACGAACAGTCTGAACATCAGGCGGGTCATAAAACATCAAAGAAAAGTTTTGATTTATATAAAAACTTAGTCATAAAAATAATAGATTTTTCCATATCATAAAAATTTATGATGCACTTGACCTGCGGTTTTAGTGAAAGCTTTATTGTGTGCAATGGAGAATAACTTTTTCTAGCATATTAAATGATTTTGTTTTATAATCCTTCATATCGCTTTTGGAGAATTGCGATTTTAGGGGCTTATGCATTATTTAGGGAGAATGCATTAAGAAGGAATAAGGGTGCACAAGCACGGAGGGATTATTTTGGAGAAGGAACATGCTTCCATTATGCGAATTTTCGCATATTCACTCGACAGATTATGGGTTTTAGTAATCTTTTATAGCGTCATGTTTTATACAGGCGCTACAACTATCAGTGAAAAATTAAACCTCTTATATACAAATCTTTCTATTTCTATGGCTGTGATGGCTATAACTCTTTTGCTTTCTGCTGTTATTTTTAAATTGCTAAGCAAAATTGGATTTCGCCCGATATTATGCAAGCCGCTAATTTATGGCTCTTCAATTTTTATGGCAGTTGGGGCATTTTTATTAGTTCTTAGCAATATGTCAAGTTTCAATGGAATTTTACTGCTTATTGTGAGCGCAATTTTTACAGGAATTGGCAGTGCTTGTTTAATCCATTGCTTTTTTGATTCTTTCTCTTTATCTGGAACACGCATAGCTACTTTAGAAGTTGCACTTGGAACATGCATAGCATTATTCCTTGCATTAATATTATTGATGGCTCCAGCGATTATAGAAAAAGTTGCAATTGTCATTCTTCCCATTGCATCTGCAATATTACTTGACTTAAGCCCTAAGCAAAATAATAAAGAATTGCAACTAAAACATGCCACAACACCAAAAGCAAACTTTTCAAAAAGAACACGCTTTTTAATTGGCAAAACTTTTGTTGGCGCATTATGCATAGGCGCTGTTGAAGGTTTCTTTGATAGCTTTTTTGGAAATTCGCCAGAATCTGTAACATTTACATATGGTGCATTACTATATATTGCTGCATTTGTTATTATCTGCATAATTGTTCTTATAATAATTTCCGCAAAGCATAATATTTTATATAGTATCTATAAAATTTCTTTGGTTCTATTCTTTGCAACTTGTGCCCTTTCACTAGTCCTTGGAAAAGATTGGATTTATACTTCTGCAATATTTTTTGCTGGCTATATGTGTTTTTGCATACTCATTACAAGCGTCTGCGTTGAAATAAGTAACAATTATGAAATCAATCCTTCCATTGTTTATGGCTTTGCATTCTTCTTGATGTATATGGGTGAATTTATTGGCGTAGGCGTAAATAATCTATTTTCCCCCGCAACAGCAGGTGCGAATGTTTTCACAATTTGTTGCGTTGGCGCAATGTTTCTTGTCTTTCTTACAAGCGTCTTCTTGTTCACTGACCTTGATCTTATTGCAGTGGGCATTGGTGAAATTAGGCCATTCCTTTCAAAAGAAGAACAAGAAATTTTGGACAATCCGGAAAAACAAAATGAAAAATTGCCTGATTTTGATGAAGTCGCCAAGCGCATTGCATCAGATTATCACTTATCTGCGCGCGAAAGCGAAGTTTTGCCGCTGCTTTTAGCAGGAAGAACAATTGCTCGCATTCAAGACAGCTTATATATTAGCGCTGGAACCGTAAGCACGCACATTCGTCATATCTATCAAAAGACAGGCGTTGAACGCAAACAAGAACTTTTAGACTTGGGCGAACAATATGCTCACGGCACAGAAAAGTCTCCTGAAAAGCGGATGAAAAACAAGGCTTAAGATGGAAACTAATCATTTGCATGAATTTATTACAATTGTTGATGAAGGCAGCTTTAGCAAAGCTGCAAAGGTTTTGCATTGCACACAGCCAACATTAAGCAAACATATGGCAGCATTAGAACATGAATTTTCATGCGCGCTTTTAGAAAGAAGCGGCGGCAGAGTCTACCCTACAAAAGAAGGTCGCATTTTATATGCTCATGCAGCGCGCATCCAACAGTTAGTGCAAAATGTTTATTCAAGTCTTGCACCACATGCAAATTCTACAAGGCTATCAAATTCAAACAAAGCTAAATCCAAAAAGATTAAGCTGAGTTCTGCATTTAAAGAAAAATGGTCTTTAAGCTCTGAAGAATTTAAACTTTTAGAATTTTATTTAAATGGCAAAGACCTTGAAAGCATTGCTGCTAACACAAATTATACGCGTGATGAAGTTGCAACTATTCTTGGTAATGTTTATAAAAAGACAAATACACATGGCAAACATAGACTTGAAGAGTTAGTAAAAAATTTTTGATTGAATTCAAATTAATCCCCCATTTATGAGGGAAATTATTCCAAAATGGAATAAAATATAGAAATCAAAAGAAATGAGTTGCATACTTTTGCGCGAAGCATAAAGAAGCTGGGGAGCTTTAGACAGAGGGCTTCATCCAAAAAGAACTAGTAAAGGATGGAGACTCAAAAATGGATGCTTTGACATGTTCAACAAATGAAGATTTAAATAATGCATTAGCAAATTCAAGCAATTCATGCATTACTTTGCGCATACCTCCTTCACGTGTCGCACATGAATCAATATTAAATTATATAAGCAATTCGATTTTCAATAATAAAAGCGTGATGCTAATTTGCGCTGATGAAGTTGTTGCAAAAAATTACATTTCACTCTTACCACAATATTCAAATATAAGCACTGATCGCATTTGTTTGATGCAAGATTTGGCATTAAAAATTCTGAGCGACAAAGATGTACAAAAAGCAACTGGACGTGAATGCCGCTTGATTGATGAAAATGAAAATGATGTTTTATTAGAAGATGTAAAAGTCACAGGGTTAAAGCCAAAGCGCCTGCGCGAAATGCTTAAATTCTTCTATAACAGCATTGCAAATTGCGCTGATGAAGAAGATGGCTGGATAATTTCAGGTGAAGAACAGCAAGTTTATAATGTCTTTATAAGAAATCTTGAAGAAAGAAAGTCAGTCCTTCCCTGCGAGCTTTTTTCTATTACATATAAAGGAATGCAAGAATGCGGCAAAGGTGCAAATGACTTTGGAGCAGACATAATTATTGTTGATAGCTTTGATGCTTTAAGCAAGTCTGCTCAGCGTCTTGCAAAAAGTCTTGCTCGAGAAACATTCATTGCTATTGGCAGTGGCGCAAAAATCCCAAGCATCAGCGAACCTTATCCAAATGTTGAAGGCTTTATAGAATTTGAAAGCCTGCCTGAAACTGAAAGTTTGTTCTTTATCCCAGAAAAACAAGACATTCATGCAAATGTTTATACTGCAGCAAATCCAAATGCTGAATTTAAAGTTGTATCTGAAAATGTTTCAAAAACTATTGAAGGCGGCGCAAAAGCAAGCGACATTATTATTGGGTGCCCAAACAAAATATGGGCAAGCAAAATTAGTTCAAAGCTTGAAAGCGACGGAATCAAAAATAAAATTGACTTTGGTCATGCAAAGCTTAAAGGCGACCCAAGAGATATTGAAAGCGCAGCATCAATTGCTGCTAGAGCATTCTTCCGCCTTTGGTTAAATGAAGATGATATTACAGCATTGCGCACATGGATTGGAATTGGCGACTGGCTTTTGCATTCAGAAGCATTCCTTGAATTAATGGCTCATGCTACTGAAAATAATATTTCAACATTAGAAGCTATGCGTTATCTTCATACAAATACAAAAGAAGCTGCAGACAAGATGTTCTTCCATAAGATTGACAAAAGGCTCGTTGAACTTGATGATGTTATGAAAGCTTTCAAAAGCGGCAACAAACAAGAAATAAATAAGGCATTCAAAGCGCATAAAATTGCGTTAAATGAAGAAGCTGCTTCACTTTTAAATAGCACAGCAAAAACTTTAAGCAATGAAGAATTAGACAAAATTGCTTTTGCTGGACTTGGCAGCATAATTGATATGCCGCACAGCCTTGCAGTAAATACTAAAGATGAAGATGCTGTAATTATCACAACATATAAGCGCTGCATTGGGCGTGAAGTAAAACATTTAATTTTGTGCGGAATGATTAATGGCTTCTTCCCTAGCCTTCGAGCTGTTGATGACAGATATACAATCGATGAACGCGCGAAAAACAAAGCAAGCGAAACTGAATTTTTCAACTATATTAAATCAATCCCAAGTGAAACTTTAACCCTTACATTATTCGAAGAAGACATACTTGAAAATGCAGGCAAATTAAAGATGGATACAACGCGCATTTTCTTCAAAGACAACAATCGTTGCGCAAAGATCGCGCCATCAATTTTTGTAGAAGAACTTATCAATAATAAAAACAATGCATAAAGCAAAGAAGCAAGGAGAAAAACAATGAGTGAATTTGAAGCATTTGAAGTTGATGAAGATTTTGACCCGTTTGCTGTTGAAAGCTTAGATGACTTGGAAGAAGAAGAGCCAGATAATGAATATAGTGTTCCTGTAATTCCAGATGCAGACAAAAGTATCATCCCTGAACATGTTGAACTGCCTGCAGAAGAAAGAATTAGGAACTTGCTAAAAGGCATGCCTGCTCAACACTTCAGAGTTTTGGCAGCTGTTAAAGCTTGTGCAGGTAAAGAAAAAACATTAGATGAAATAATTGAAGAAGTTGATGCAGAATTTTCAAACGTCAATAGCGTATTTTCTACAGGCAGAATTGTCCAGCTGCTTGAACGTGCAGGTGCAATCGAACGCATTGACCCAGAAGATGACGAAGAAGAAATTGAAGAGCCAGAAGAACAAACAGAAGAAGTCTTAGAAGATAATGAAGTTAATGGTGAGTTTGAAGAAGGTGAAGAATATGCTTCCCCATATTCAGATGACATATATCCAATTGTTGACCCCGGCGTTGAATATGTTGAAGTGCAACGCGCAAAGCCATCGCGCTTCATTGCAACTGAAGCTGGAATCCAAGCTTATGAAGCAAGCATAGATATTAAAAATGTTCAAGAATTCCTTAGCAAAGAACCTCAGTATCTTCCAATTTATAAGCGCATCTTAACAATGTGCAATGTTGAAGGCGGCAGACTTGTTCAAGAGATAAATGCTGTTATTGATCCTGACCCAATTTGCGCTGAACCTCGCAGATTTGCAACTTATTTTCTTCGTAATTTGGAAGATGAAGGTGCTGTGCGTTTTGATGATACATGGAAGATCACAGATTATGGCAAAAAAGCATTAGACCTTGGGCTTTTGGCAGAAAGTGAACAGGCAAACAATGATAAAGATGCCGAAGAAGCTGCAAGCGCTGCCAAAGAAAAACAACTTGCAAAAGAAGCTAAGTTTGAAGCAGAAAAAGCTGAACGCGATGCATATTATGCAGAGCTTGAAGCAAAGAAGCAAGAGGAAATCCAAAGAGCTATTGAAGCTGGTGAGCCTTTGCCTGAAGAAGAGCCAAAAAATGGTTCTGGTGGCCCTAGGTTTGCATTCCCATACACTCCACCACAAGATGAGATTGAAGAAGAAACAGATAGCGAAGCCATAACTGAAGATGGCACAGAAGTTGAAGGAAATGAAGAACTTGTGCAAGATGCAAATAATGCACAAAAAAATGAAGAAGAAATAGATATTCAAGGCAAAGATGAGACAGAGCAAGGAGCATAAAATGAGTGAAGAAATTGTAAATGATGAAATCTTTATTGATACATTAGAAAAGCGAGAAAAAACATTTGAATTTTTGTCAAGGCTTTTCCGCGTTGAAGCAGACCAAGACTTGCTTGACAACATGTTAAAGATGAAATTCCCAGCAAAAAGCGAAAATAAAGATGTTGAAAAAGGATATAGCCTTATTCGCAAGTTTTTAGGGACAGTAGATGCAAATTCTTTGACAGATTTAGCAATTGATTATGTCCGGACATTTATTGGCAGCGGCAATGATGGCTTTAGTGCTGCATATCCATTCGAAAGCGTTTATACAAGCCCAAAGCGATTAATGATGCAAGATTCTCGCGATGAAGTTTTGGTTATTTATCATGCTGCTGGTCTTGAAAAACAAGAATCATGGAAAGAAGGCGAAGATCATATTGCACTAGAGCTTGAATTTATTGCAATCTTGACCAAGCGCGCAATTAAAGCATACAAAGATGGTGATGAAGAACGCTGCGCATATTTAATGCTGCAACAAAAGAATTTTATTGAAGATCATATTAAGCCATGGTTCCCAATGATGGCAGAAGACATGCGTAAGTTTTCAAATACAGATTTTTATACTGGTCTTGCATATCTTACTGAAGGCGTAATTAAGCAAGATCATGAATTCTTGGATGAGCTTATTGAAGATGATGGCGAAGAAGCTGAAGGCGGTAAAGTTGTTCACATGGAAGTCGATATATCCCCTATTGAGCTTGATATTCCAACAAAACAAGATGTTCAAGACGCTTTAGATGAAGCAGAAGCAGCAGAAAAAGAGAAAGAAAAAGAAGCTGTAAGCGCTTAGATTCAAACATGTCGAAAAGATAGATGAAAGAGGAAATTATGAGGAAAGAAAAAGGAGAAGAAATGAGCGCTGATCAAATGCATGACAGTGCAGAAAAGCAGCAAAAAGAAGCTAAAAAGCCTAATGTCACGCGTCGCACATTCACAATAGGCGCTGTTGGAGCATGCGCTGCAATTGGTCTTGGAGCAGTCAAATTTATTCCAAAAGAAGAGCAATTGCGTCCACCTGGAGCGCAGGATGAAACAGCTCTTATAACTAGCTGTATTCGCTGTAATAAATGTCGCGAAGTTTGTCCACATGATGCAATAGGCTTTGGACATATCGAAGACGGAATTTTAAATGCTAGAACTCCTGTTATGGACTTCAAGAGCGGCTATTGCAACTTCTGTGAAGACCAAGAAGGCGGGCCAAAGTGCGCGCAAGTTTGTCCAACACATGCAATTGAACAGCTTGTAAGTACAAGTGATGTAATCATTGGCAAAGCAGAACTTAATAGAAATTGGTGTTTGGCTGCTCGTGGCATGGGCTGCCATTCTTGCGTTGATAGCTGCCCTTATGATGCCATGGAAATTGGCGAAGATCATGTTCCTGTTGTCAAATTTGATGTATGCAATGGGTGCGGCGCATGTGAATTCAACTGCATTAGCATGTCGGCAGGCTCGCTCATTGACGAAGCAAGCGACAGAGCAATTCTTGTAAAACCTGTTAGCATCGCAAAACGCCCTGAAGAACAAGAGCGCAGCATTCGCGATTCTGTGACATATGTAGATTAGGAGCAAAGCACATGAAGAAGTTTAAGTCATATCCAGTGCGCGTAGCAGTGATGCTTATCGTACTTATTATTGTTGCTGTTGGTTATTTCACAGCAGGTGGAATTGGAAATTCATGCGGCTTTGGCTGGGGCGATATTTCTCTTATCTGCCCCCTTGGCGCTCTATTTTCCCTGATTGCAAAAAAGACAGTTTTACCTGTTGCAATTGTTAGCATTGTAATCACATTTGTTGTTTGTTTATTCCTTGGCAAAGTTTTTTGTTCTTGGATTTGCCCTGTTCATTTTATTTCTCCAAAAAAGCAAGGTGTTAAAGGGCGCAAGCGTCTTTGCACAAAAACAGCATGTGAAACATGCGCTGCTCAATGCGGAAAAAGCAAAGGTGTTCACTTTGACAGTCGCCACATTATTTTACTTGCAGCTTTGGTCAGCTCATTAATTTTTGGCTACCCTGTATTTTGCTTAGCATGCCCTGTTGGTTTGACATTTGCGACAGTATTGCTTGTTATGCAGCTTTTTGCTTTTGGAACAACAACATGGACTATCATTGTCTTTCCTGTCATTGTTTTTATCGAACTTTTCTTGTTGCCAAAGTGGTGCCACAATTTGTGCCCACTTGGAGCTTTGATGTCATTATTCAGTATTCCAAATAAGACTTTTGTTCCAAAAATTAATGAAGATATATGCATTCAAACAAGTGAAGGCAAAGAATGTAATTTATGCTTTAAAACATGCCCTGAAGGAATTAACTTACACGATACTGCTTTAGGGCGCAGCACAATCAATGATTGCAGCAAATGCAGAGCATGTGCAGATATTTGCCCTAAAAAAGCAATTACATTCCCCTTTATTCAAACAAAGAAAAAAGCTGTAGCAGCTGCTAGCAAGGAAAAATAAGAAGGATTTGATTTATCATGGGACTTAATACCAGCATGTCAGCAATGCTTCATGGAATGAATGCTGAACGCATTGCAATAGACCCAAAAAGATGCATTTCTGTTCGCCATAAGAATGCATCATGCCAGCGATGTGTTGACTCTTGCGCATCTGGCGCACTTTATAGAGATGGCGATGACATATTGGTAGATGCAGACAAATGTATAGGTTGCGGCACGTGTGCAAATGCGTGCCCAACAGCTGCAATAAGTTTGTCATTCCCAAGCCCTGCGCAAATTTCTAAAGCTGCAAAAGCATCGCTTGTGAAATATGGCGGCAGTGCAATCTTTTGTTGTGAAACATTCGCTACTGCTTTTGAAAAAGCGAATGCACACCAGCTTGAAGCTGCAAATATTTGCGTTTTGCCTTGTCTTGGTCATATCGATGAGGCTTTGCTTGCAGAACTTGCAGCACGCAAAGCAAAATGCGTTTATATTGTTCATGGAGAATGTTCTGCATGCGACCATGTGCGCGGTGGCGAACTTTGCAAGCAAGTTTGCAAAGAAGCTCAACAATTGCTGCAAGCTTTTGAAAGTGAATGCAAGATTGAATATACAGATGTAATGCCAGCAGAAGTTTTTGAAGCTTTAGAGCAGCTGCCCAAAAGTAATGATTCAGCTTCTAATACAGATTCCACATTATTCAGTCTAGAGGCAAAAGATAATTCAAAAAGCCAAGATGAAGGAGATAGCAATAAATATTCACTGAGCGATCTTTATAACAAAGTTGGCAAAAATGGAACGCTGTCGCACCATATTCCAATGAAGCGCACTCGCCTATTCAATTGTTTGTCGCACCTTGGCAAACCAAAAGGCGGCGATATTGAAACGCGCCTTGCAGGAAGAGTTAGCATTGATACTGAAAAATGCATGTCTTGCAGAATGTGTTCTGTCTTTTGCCCTACTGGCGCTTTGCTAAAGCATGGCGATGGCAAAAATGAGGATGAAGAATTTGGACTTATGCACAGGCCATCGCTTTGCATGCAATGCCGCTGCTGCGAACAAATCTGTGCAAAGGAAGCAATTACAATAGATTCAAAACTTTCTCTGGAAGAATTCTTAGGCAAGGAAGAAATATTTATTGAACTGCCACATCCAAAATGGCAGCCAAATACTCCCGATTCAATGTACAATAAGTTTGCTGACTGGCTAGGCCCAGATATCAACACAGGTCATTTTTAAGATATTTTTTAGGAGAAGTTCGCGTGATAACTTACACATTGCCAGATTTTACACAAAACTTAGGGCTTAATTTATTCTTTTGCCGCGCACTAAAGACAAGCCCTGAAATCTGTCGTGACAATGTGGAAGTTGGGAGCATTTACGGATGCTTCCCAAGTTGCATTTTAAATGGTGGCCGCGCTTTGGTGCGCAAGCGTTATAGCACTCAGCAGATTGAGCAGACATATAATATCTTGGATGAATATGGCTTGACTGCGCGTTTAACATTGACAAATATGTTCCCGCATGAAGAAGACTTTAATGATGAATATTTAAATACAATTCTTCGCCTTGGTGCCGAACATGGTGCAGAAGCAATTATTTATAGCGATAAAGTTCGTGACTTTGTTCGTGATAATTATGGAATGAAGACTGTTCTTTCAACAACGCGCAATATTACAGATATAAATGAATTCAATGCTGCTTGTAAGGAAAATGATTTTGTTGTTTTAGATTATTCAATGCATAAAGACGATGCATTTCTTTCAGCTATAAAGCAGCCTGAAAAAGCAGAAATCATGGTTAATGAATTTTGCGTTAAAGGCTGCACGCAGCGCGCTAAGCATTATCAACACAACAGCATTGACCAGCAAGGTGATGCAATAACAGAATTTGTCTGCCCTCATAATAAAGCAGATTTCTTCAAACATGAATCTGGTCACCCAGTAATTTTTACAGCAGATGAAGTCCAAGAATTAAGCAATAAATATGGTGTGCAATATTTCAAAATTGTTGGCAGAGGTGTGCCTTTTGCTACTGTCTTGGAAGCTTTGACTTATTACATCATAAAACCGCAATATCATGCGGAAGTTAAAAATCTTGTAATGAGCAGCATTTCTTCTTAAAAAGATGTGCCGTAGCGCAATTAAAGGAAGCCAAATTTTTGCTTTATGCGTTCAAATTTCTTCATCCAAGGCCCATAAACCGGAATTAAAAATATAACTGTAGCAATTGCATGAATGAGTGAAAAAGTTAAACCCGCTCCATAAATAGCAATAGCACTTCCCCATGAAATTGGATTGATAAAACCAACAAGAGTCCATGAATCTAAGATGAAGCCATAAACAAGAGAGATTATAAATCCATATACAAAAACAATAGGCTTGTGCTTGAAAAATCCTGCATTTGCAAACACACCAGCTAAATATCCCGCGAGCCCCCATGCATACATCTGCCATGGAGTCCAAGGGCCTTGTCCAAAGAAGATATTTGAACATAAAGCAATTAATGCGCCAACCAAAAATCCAGCTTGCCTGCCAAAGGATGCTCCTGCAACAATTGTTATTGCTGTGACAGGTTTGAAATTTGGAACAGCAGCAAAAAGAATGCGCCCGGCAATCCCAATAGCACTAAGAACAGCTATTGGCATAATTTCACGCAACTTTGGCCTTTGAAATTCAAAACGCAAGAAAAATGGAACAAGTGCGCAAATTGCAACTATAGCGCCAAGTAATGCAGAATTATTGATTTGAAAATAAGCGCAAAGCAGTAAAGAGGCTGGAATAGCAATTAGTAATATAGGTTCAAGAATGTTTAAAAAACGAGACATATTTCTATTGCCTCAACTGACTTTGAACTTTGCAATAACATCTTGTGGCAAGATGCATCCGTCAATAATATTTCTTGTCATGCAATTTGTTTGCGTCGTGAAAAACATATTCCCACAGAAAAAGTCTTTTATATTTTCTGTGCAAGTTATTTCCCCACCAAAAAGCATTGAACATCTATCTGCAACAGATGCTGCAAAATCCAAATCGTGAGTTGCTATTGCAATGGCACATCCATTTGCAGCTAGTTTTTTTAAAATAGAAACAAACTCTTGTTTCGCTTTTGCATCAAGTCCTTTTGCTGGCTCGTCTAATAGCAAGACGTCTGGCTTGAGCAACAGAAGCTTGGCTAAGGCAGCTTTTTGCAGCTGGCCGCCAGACAAATCAAAGCAATGCATATTTGCAAGTTTAGCCATATCAAGAACATGCAAAATTGTTTCAATATCATTTTGAGCGTAGTTGAACTTATGCATAAGCTCTTGTAAATCTTCCATCAAAGTATCACAAACAAACAATGTGCGTGGATCTTGCGGCATCATGCATATTTGAATATCTTTCTTGGAAATAACTTTTCCGCGCA
>CAVDAL010000050.1:0-10402 GCA_963606965.1 Acutalibacteraceae bacterium | reverse complement strand
CAGCATGGCAAGTAGAAACGTTTGTGCCCTCAAAATTGGCTATCAAAACCAGCTACTTATGAGCTGGCATATATTGCCGTTCTAATTTGATGTTGAAGATCCTGATCCTGAGTTAGGGTCATCAGTGCCGCCATCAGGTGTTGTGGAAGCAGGGACTCCACTTGAAATAACAAGCGTAACTGTGTCGCCTTTCTTCAAGCTGCCACCATTTGGGGTCTGGCTAACAACTCTGCCCTTTGCAACAGTTTCAGATTCTTCAGTTGAAGAATCAACATAAAGACCTGCATTTTTAATAGCAGCAATTGCAGCATTCTTCTTCATGCCAATGACATTCGGAACTTCAACATATTCGTCTTTAGCACCAAGAGAAACTGTAATACTGATGGTTGAACCCTTGTCAACCTTTGTATTCGCCTTAGGGTCTTGGCTGATAACTTTGCCTTTGTCATCATTTGAATCGCTATAAGTTTCAGACACAGAGGCAATAAGTCCAGCAGAATTTATCATGCTTTGTGCATCTTCGCTGCTCAAGCCTTTAAGGTTTGGCACATCGACCTTGTTCGATTCATCCTCACCAGAAGAAACAACCAAAGAAATTGCACCGCCACTTTCAGCGCTGCCATTAGCCTTCGGGTCCTGAGAAATTACATGGTCTTTTTCCACTGTATTGCTTGGTTCATAATCAACCTTGCCAACAGTCAAGTTATAGCTTGTGAGCTCTGTCTTTGCTTCATCCAAAGTCATGCCGCACACGTCTGGAACAATAACTTTTTCTGCAAAAACGCCCATTGCAGAAGCAATGCCATATCCAGCGCCAGCCAAAACAAGCACAATAACAATCGCAATGATAATCTTCACTTTGCTATTCTTTTTCTTCTTTTGCTGCTGTCCGCCATCTTGATCATAATAAGAACCGCGCGCTGCATCTTCATCGCCAATATGAGGCATAACAGTTGTTGTGCCAGCATTGTAACCCTGTGAAGCATTTGGAATAACTGTAGTCTTTGCAGCAGCAACACTTGCGCCGGCAAGATAAGCCTCCAAATCGCGCTTCATTTCATTTGCTGTTTGATATCGAGTTTCAACGCGCTTTGAAAGCGCACGCATAATGATATTTTCAAGATTTTTATCAATCGCAGGGTTCAACTGATGTGGCGGAATTGGAGCTTCATTGACTTGCTTTAACGCGACTGAAACTGCATCTGTGCCATCGAAGGGCAGCTGGCCTGTGGCAGCTTCATACATAACAATGCCCAAAGAATATAAGTCACTTGCGGGAGTAAGAGCGTGACCTTGTGCTTGTTCAGGGCTCACATAATGAGCAGTGCCTAAAACGGACGAATCTTGCGTCATAGCAGAATTGCCAGCTTGTGCAATGCCAAAGTCCATGACTTTGATGTTGCCATCTGTCTGCACCATGATATTTGCAGATTTAATGTCGCGGTGAATGATGTCATAGCTGTGAGCAACAGAAAGTGCCGAACAAACCTGTGCGCCAATTTCTGCAACTTTGCGCTGGTGAATAGCGCCACGTTGTTGGATAGCAGTTTTTAAGTCTGTGCCACGGACATATTCCATAACGATATAATATGAATCTTCGTCCTTGCCCCAGTCGTAAATGTTTACGATATATGGGCTGGACAAGTTTGCAGCAGCCTGTGCTTCTTGACGAAATCTTGCAGCAAATGTTTTGTCATTTGCGTATTGCGGCAGCATAACCTTCAACGCTACTGTCCTGCCTAAAGTTGTGTCGACGGCTTTGAAAACTTCTGCCATGCCGCCCATGCCAATGCGCTCTGTAACTTTATAGCGCTGGCCAAATTCTTGCTTAGTCACTTTAACTCCCTTTACGTTCGTGCTCACATTATACTGTTTAATGCTTCTTCTAGCACTGTCTTTGCTTTAGGTGCTGCAGTTCCGCCGCCGCTAGCGCCCTGTTCAATGACAATTGCAATGGTCACACTTTTTCCATCTTTTGTAGCTGTTCCAATAAACCAAGCGTCGTCAAGCTTTTTGCCAGTTTCTGCCGTGCCAGTCTTGCCAATGACTTTTGCGCCAGAAATCTGAGCAGCTGTGCCTGTGCCGCTGGTGACAACTTTCTTTAACGCCTTCTGTTCCGTCTTTGCTGTTTCAGAAGAAACAACTTGCCCTGCAATTTGCGACTTTGTGCTTGATATTACAGCGCCGGAAGAAGACAGAACTTTTTCAACAACATAAGGCTTCATCAAGACGCCGTCGTTGCTTATTGCTTGCATAATCATTGCCATTTGCATGACGCTGACCTGCGGACCTGCTGTTGAGCTGTCGCTTCCAACAGGTTGCCCGACGCCTGCCCATGCAGCTTCCCACTGAGTCATGTTTGAAGCTTTTGGCATGATTGATTTTGTTAGTGAAAAGTCCTGTGCATAGCTTGTGTTGAATCCAAATTTTTCTGCATAAGAAACAAGCTTGTCCGCTCCAAGTTTGTCTGCAATTTGCGCAAAAACTGTATTGGAAGAAACTTGCAATGCTTCTTCAACAGTGATTTTGCCATGGCTTTCTTTGTGATAATTGGTGATTTTGCCGCCGCCAATTTCTACAGTTTTTGAAGACTTGAACTTGTCTTTTAGCTTGACAGTACCTGTGTCAAGAGCTGCAGCAAGCGTTAAAGTTTTGAAGGTCGAGCCTGGCGCATAAAGCGAATTTGTTGCGCGATTTACAAGCTCGCCGTCGTTGCTTGAAGTGCTGCCGTCTAGCAAGCTGCCAACTTCATTTATGTCATATGTTGGGGAAGATGCCTCTGCTAAAACAGCGCCAGTCTTTGTGTCGAGCACAACGCAAGCGCCCTTTTCGCCTTTCAAAACGCTTTCCGCCGCCTTTTGGACTTTGGAATTTAGTGTCAAAACAACATCATTTCCAGATGTTTTTATTCCGGCATAGCTGCGAATTGCATCGCCAAGGCTTGCAAAATTTTCATCGCCAACAAGCGAACTGCTCATGCTGCTTTCAATGCCTGATGCTCCATATTGTTGTGAATAATATCCAACAACATGTGAAGCTAGCGAGCCTTGCGGATAGCTGCGCGTATAGCTGCCATCTTCATCTTTTGTAGACTCTGCCAAAATGACATTGTCGCTGGTAAGGATTGCGCCGCGTTCACGTTCAGACTGTTTTTTGAGCGTGTGATTGTTTGTTTCCATATTTTGGATTTCATCTGCACGAACAATCTGGATATAGCTTAAATTGGCGATTAATGCGGCGAATAAAATAGCAAAAACAGTTACCAAAATTGTTAAGCGTTTGCCCAAAGCTGCACGGCCTAAAACACCTTGGTCGGACTGCGGCCTGAAGGCTGCCGCGCCAGCTGAGCTGTGTGAACCTTGAGCAGCGCGCGCTGTATAAGCTGCTCGCGGTCCAATTTTTGTGAACTGCATTGTGCCAGTGAGCTCTGTTCCAAGACCTGTGCCTTCATTGCCAGCATGAAGAAGCAAGCCAACAATAATGAAGCTTGAAATTAAGGACGAACCGCCTTGGCTCATAAAGGGCAAGGTCAGACCTGTTAAAGGAATGAATCCTGTAACGCCGCCGATGATGATGAATGCTTGCAAGCAAATTGATGTTGTTAAACCAACAGCTATAAATGCAGCAACATCACTTTTTGCGCGCGCTGCAGTTGCAAAGCCGCGAACAGCAAAAAGCATGAAGAGTAAAATTACGGCGCATGCTCCAAAAAGCCCAAGTTCTTCACCAATAGCGCTAAAGATAAAGTCGCTCATGACTTCTGGAATGTATGTTGGAAGACCGCGCCCAATGCCTGTGCCAAAAAGCCCGCCGTCAGCTAAAGAATAAAGCGATTGAACAAGCTGGTAGCCGCTGCCGGATGGGTCAGAAAATGGGTCAAGCCAAATTTGCACACGCGTTTGAACGTGGCTGAAGCAGTAATAAAGCCCAACGCCGCCAATAGCAACAAGCAAAATGCCGATGATGACATATGAAAGCTTGCCTGTGCAGATATAAATCATCACAAGGAATATGCCAAAGAATAGCAAAGCGCTGCCAAGGTCTTTTTCAAAGATAACAATGAGTAATGCCAAAACCCACATGAAAAGCAGTGGCAGCAAAGTGCGGAAGTTAGGAATTTTGAGCCCCAAGAATCCGCGGCGTGAAGTTGAAAGCATCTCGCGATTATCTGCAAGATATGCGGCCAAGAATAAGACTATGCAGATTTTTGCAATTTCACCTGGCTGGAATGAAAAGCCAGCAATTGAAAGCCAAATTTTTGAGCCGTTATATTCTGCGCCAATAAATGGAGCTAATGGCAAAAGCAAAAGAATCAAACCAAAAAGCAAGCTTGTATATTTAAAGCGGCTTAATTTTTCCAAACTTGGAATGAAGATAATTACAGCTATCATGCAAACAACAGCTGCAAATAGCCAAACGACCTGCTTAAGAGCTGTGTCTGTTGGAGCAAGTCGTAAAACAAAGCATATGCCAACGCCAGCAAGTAAGTAAACAATTGGCAAAATTGCTGGGTCTGCGCCCGGCGCGAATTTGCGTGCTGCAATGTGAGCTATGAAAAATAGTGCCACCAGTGCGCCTGGAACAACGAACGATGCAATTGTGATTTCTTGTTCGCCATTAACAAGCAACATTAAAAATAGCAAAAAGAGCACAGGTGTAGCTGCAATTAGTAGCCAAAGTTCTGTTGTTCGCCTTTTGCTCAATTTATGCTCCTAGTTTGCAGTTTTCTTGCTGCTTTTGCTTTTAGATTTGCTCTTGCTTTTTGAAGATTTTGAAGATTTTGAAGAGCTACTTTTCTTTTTATTGCTTTTGGTCTTTGTTGTGTTCGTGTTTTTGCTGCTGTTGGCGCTGGATGTGTTCGCGCTGCTTGATGTTGCACTGGCACTCTTGTTGCTCTTTTGCATATTTGTTGAATCTGTAGAGCCCTTACCAGCATCAATGGCAGCGTCAGTGTCGCCTGCAATATCCATTCTGTAGCTATTAACAAGACTTTGCGCTTCTTCCAAAGAATCCACGCTAATGCCTTCTTCCAAACGCCCAGCCGTGGAAGCGGCAAGCTTGCTAACTTTGACATCTGTATTTTCTTCAAGCCAAGAAAATTTTATGCCAGCAGCGCTGCCCGGCAAGCCTTTATAAATGTTGACATATCCATCTTCTGCAATTACATAATAAGAATGTTGCGTATATTCATAAAAGCCAAAGCCAGCGCCTGCCAAAATTATGACAAAAGCTAAAATCCAAACGATGGGGAAGATGCGGCGCTTTTTGTGTGCTTTGTTCGACGAAGCAGCGCCGTCAAATTTGCCTTTTGAATTGCGACGGATTGCATTGCCATGTGAGTCTTTCAGCGGGTCAACAACAATAACTGTGATGTTGTCTAAGCCGCCAGCCTTCATTGCTTCATTGATTAAAGCATCGCAACAGTCGTTTGTGTCTTCATATCCATTCAAGACAGATTCAATTTTTGAATCAAAAATCATGCTCGACAAGCCATCAGAACAAAGCAAGAGCCTGTCGCCATCTGCAACTCGCAATGAATAAATGTCTGGTTCGACATGATATTCTGAACCCAATGCGCGCGTAATAACTGAACGCTGCGGGTGCACGCGAGCCTCTTCTTCTGTGATGGAGCCTTGATCCACAAGGTCAGCCACAAGGGAATGATCGCGTGTGATGCGCTGCAAGCGCCCATCGTGAAGCAAATATGCTCTTGAGTCGCCTACCTGCGCAATTATAAGTTGGTCGTCAAAAATTAAAGCCGCGGTGACGGTCGTACCCATGCCGGGTTTGCCAATGCCGCGTGCAGAAGCATCCAAAATTTGGTGGTTTGCTTCTTCAATAGCGCGAACAAAAGCATTGCGGTCTGGCTTTTTGGGGGCGAGCTTCGAGATTGTGGTTACTGCAATTTCGCTTGCGACTTCGCCAGCTTCATGGCCGCCCATTCCGTCTGCCACAACAAAGAGTGGCGACTGCGCGATGAAGCTATCTTCATTATGGCCGCGCACGCAACCAACGTTGCTGTTAGCAGCGTATACTTGAGGTACATGTTCTTTCAAAGACATTATTATTTAAAACCAATCTTTATGTCGGCGGTGCCCACGCTTACAGTGTCGCCCGATTCGCATGGTGTTGGCCCTTGTACGGGTGTGCCATTGATAAAAGTTCCATTTGTTGAGCCAAGGTCTTCAACCATCAAGCCTGTGCCCATCAGTGAAAAGCGAGCATGTCTGCCAGACACAACGTCAAGCGGAATAAGAATGTCTGAGCCTGGCGCGCGCCCAATGACAATTGGGCTTGTAACAGTCAGCTTAACCCCGCGGAGTTCTTTAGGACCATGTTCGACTGTTAAAGTCCAATGACGTTCTTTTTTGTTTTGCCCTTTAACAAGACCTATTCCTGTCTTCATAACGGCGAAGAGGAATAAGTAAAGCAGCGCGACCAGAACAAGGCGCCCTACTAAAAGCGCAATATCGACCACTTTAGCCCTCCGAAAATGTTAGCTCTGAATTGCCAAGGCAAATGACATCGCCATTGAAAATTTGTGATTGCTGAACAAGCACATCGTTGACGCGAGTGCCATTTGTTGACTTTGCATCGCGAATGAGCCAGCCGTCTGCTTCGCGAATGAGTTCAGCGTGAAGACGGGAAACGCCAGGATCGCTGATTGTGACGTCGCATTGCAAGCTGCGGCCAATTTTAATTTTGTTGCCATTAAGAGCATGCTCTTTATTTGTTGCATGCTCAATTAAATATGCAGTGCTTAAAGGTGCAGAGCCGTGACCAAGCAAGACAGTTTGTGCTGCGTCTTGGTGTGGTTGTTGTTGTGGATGCTGCTGTGGGTTTTGCTGGCTTTGAGGATTGCGGTCAGCTGCTTGATGTGCAGCGGCGCCTGCTGCTGCACCAACAGCGGCAGCCCCAGCACCAGCTGCTATGCCAGCACCTGCAGCTGCGGCAGCCGCAGCAGGCGTGCTTTCTTCAGCTGGGAGGTGTGTGCTTGCAGCAGCAGCGCCGCTAACAGCGCCCGCGCCGCCATGCGGATGTGCATGGTGTTGCTGCCCAGCATTATGTTCATAAGTTGAAGGGAATTGTGAGCTGTCATATGCGGCGCGGGCGGCATTGCCGGCACCATCGCTCGCATAATCTGCAGGCTCATATTCCGCTTGATATTCGTCTTTCGCATTTTCTTGTGCATAGGCAAAGTTTTCATTGTTGTATTGTTCTTCATCAAATGTATAAGGCTGGTCTGATGGAGCAAATGGGTCAAATTCACCATTATTTTGATATGGTTCATCATATGGATTTGGCTCAGGTTCTTCCAAGCCATAAAAGACCATTTCTTCATGGCGAAGGTCTTCCACAACATCTGGCGAAACGTTTTCAGCGACTACGTCAAATTTGCCGCGGCGCAAGTCGTGGTCGACAATGAAGCGCACAAGCGGCGGACAGTCAAAAACCAAGTTTTGCTGATTTGCCAAACCTGTCAAGTAAGTTTCAACCTCGCCAGCAAGCGTCGGATAATAATTGATCATTGCAGCTTCATCTTCATCAGAAACAAGCACGTTGTAAAGTGTTGGCGCATATTCATGACCAACGCCAATCATTTTTTCACGCTGCATTTCTTTGCCGGCGCGCTTGGCGATCTTTACAGGCTCGATGCCGCCTTTGCTGCCTTTGCCGCCACCGCCTTCGATGATGTCTTCTGCTTTATCTTCAAATTTTGAAAAAAGGCCCATGTTAACCTTCCATTCTTGTGCGAGGGACTATTCCCACGGCACATATTGCAATTATGCACATTAAAGCTAGTAGATGCGCCAGGCACCACGCGACTGGTGGAAGTGCAAACGCGTCTGCTTGCATCCATTGTACGAGCAACTGAGTGCCAAACAACACGGCAGTCGCTAAAAAGGAACCAAGAATGCATAAAAACTTCTTGTTTGTAGCACAACATAATGACATTAAAAGCGCTGCAATTGGCCAAGAAACATAGCATATCCACATAACTGGATTACCCCAAACGCTGGTCAGGAGTGTTATTGGGCTTGCGTTTTGGATTACTTGGAAGTTTGTATGCAAGATTGAAGGGCTGCCTGTTGCCAAACATAAGCACATGAGCAGCATGCCCGCCATCAAGCTTGACCCGACTGCTTGTCTTGGGCGGAGTGTGTATCCGGCAATCAGCGGAACGAATGGAGTGCCATAAATTAAACCCAGTGGAGCGGAAAATAGCGTCACATTGACTGCGGATGTGCTGCCGCGCGCTATGAATATCCACCATAAAATAGTGAATGCTAAAAGCAAAAGGCCTGCCAGTGTTGGGATTTGCGGCAAGTATATGAGCGCGGCAGCAAGCACGCAAAGCGCGGCGCCGGCTCCAATGCTAGGTGATATTGCAGCAAGAGCAGCCGCAGCTAAGGCGCCTATCAGCGCAACTTCTATTTGCAACTGTTCAAAAAGAGCCAAGCCATATGCAGCAATGCACCATGAAAGTATGGCGGCGCAGCTGCGGCCTGCTATTTTTTTAGCTGTAGGTGGGAATTTGTTCCATAGGTTTTGGCCAAAGTTTAAGCCGGCGCCGCTGTCATCTTTATCAGAGTTTTCCGCATCATAATCTTCGCCGCCTTCGCTATCATCTTGCGAATGCATGCCTTGGCGCAATTTTTGCTGACCAACTTTTGCATCTCCCAAATATGGGCGCAGCTCTTCCATGAAGTCGACTACAGTTTCATAGCGGTCTTCGCGGTTGGGCTGCATGGCTGTGAACAGCACATCGTCAAGTTCATATGCTGTGTCTTCGCGAAAGGCAGACGGCGGTTCGAATGAAAATGCTTCGATGCGCATGAGGCTTGCATCGATGCTATTTGCTGTGAAAGGGTTTGTGCCAGTTAGCATTTCATAAACACAAACAGCTAGTGAAAAAAGATCGCAACGCTGGTCAAGTTCTTCGCTACAAATTTGTTCTGGAGGCATATAGCCGATTGTTCCGCCGCATGCTTGGCCAAAGCCTTGTGCGTCTGCAAGTTCTGCAATGCCAAAATCGCTGACTTTTGGTCTGCCACTTGCGTCTATTAAGATGTTGTCTGGTTTTATGTCCAAGTGCAGGACTTGATTTTCATGTGCATAATCAAGCGCGCTTGCCATAGCTTCTGTGACTGTCGCGATTATATCAAGGTCAAGATCGCCTTCATCCACGCTGTCGATGATGTCTGAAAGCGATGGGCCTTCCACAGCTTCCATAATCAGCAACGCTTCATCGTTTTCGACTTCAAAATCTATCAAGCTGACAATGGCAGGGTGCTTGAGCAGGGCAGCTGTACGAGCTTCCGCCAAGCCGGGCGTTCCTTCGCCAGAAAGCGGACCTTGCGTTGAAAGCGGAATGTGCTTTATGGCAACGCGGCGCTGAATGCGCGCATCCCAACATATGTCGACTTGTCCGCTGCCGCCTGAGCCAGCTGTATTAATTCGCCTGTATCGGTCCAGTATAAGCGAGCCTTCCACAGTTCCTCATCTCGTGCCATTAGGTAAAACTTTTGATTGTCAGGTATTATAAAACGACTACAAGGAGAGGCTGATGAAAACAGGAATTTTGCTGATAAATACAGGTACGCCGGATGCGCCAGAGGTTGGTGCGATTCAGCGTTATCTGGGCGAATTCTTGATGGATCCATACATTCGTCCGCTGCCAAAGGCGCTTTGGAAGCCAATCCTTTCTTTGTTCATTTTGCCGAATAGACCAAAGCATACTGTTTCAAGTTATGAAGAAATTTGGACGGCGGAAGGTTCGCCTTTTATGTTGACATCTGCAAGCCAGTGCGACAAGTTGCAGGCTGTGTTAGAGCAGCGCGGTTTTTGTGGTGGCGAATTTCAGCTTGAGCTTGCTATGCGATATGGCAACCCGTCTGTTGAAGCTGCGCTTGATCGCTTGCGCGACGGTGGATGTGAGCGCGTTGTGGCTTTTCCGCTTTATCCGCAGCAGGTTAAGGTTTGCGCTGGTACGTGCTTGAAAAAGGTGCGCGATTGTTTGGCGCAGCTTGCGCGTTGTGGCTGGCAGCCTGAGCTTGTGGAAATTCCATATTACTATGACTTGCCGGCATACGCACACGCGCTAGCTGCGTCTGTGCGCGAATGTTGGAGTGCTGTTGGCGGTGACGGCGTTACTGCCGCGAATGATGCTGGTCATGCTTCGCGCGCCAAGCTGCTAGTTTCCTTCCACTCAACATTGATGGCAGATATCAATGCAGGCGACCCATATAAAGAGCAAGCTGAAGCAACGGCTGCAGACCTGGCAGCGCGCCTTGGGCTTGGCAGCGATGATTATGCTGTGGCTTATCAGTCGCGCTTCGATAACAGGAAGTGGTTGCAGCCGTCTGTGCGTGAAACTTTGGATGCGTGGGCGCGCGAAGGC
>CAVDAL010000049.1:0-16594 GCA_963606965.1 Acutalibacteraceae bacterium | reverse complement strand
AGGCGATCATGCCAAGCTGTTAGCAGATAAAAATTCCGCATTTCGTCGGATTTTGTGGGATATAAATTCCGCATTTCGTAGGTTTTTACGTTATAGAAATTTTGCATTTCGTGGGATTTTGTGTATAATAAATTCTGCATTTCGTAGGATTATCTACTAAAAGCAGAGGTAAACATGCTAAAAAGGAAAATTACAGCAGAATTTGAAAAGTGGCGAGACGCCAAGAGTGATAAAAGAAAAAAGGCCTTGCTTGTGTATGGGGCACGCCAAGTTGGCAAAAGCTATGCAATTCGTGATTTTGCTTCAAGAAATTATGCATCATATATTGAAATTAACCTCTTTGAAAATAAGCAAGCAAAGAATGCTCTTCTTGATGCGCAAAATGCGAATGAATTTATAAGCCGCATAACAATTCTTTCTGGCAAGCAAATTGTTAATGACGACACTCTTGTTTTTATTGATGAAATTCAAGAAGCTCCAGAACTTATGACTATGCTTAAGTTTCTTGTTGATGATGGTCGTTGCAGCTGGATTTTTTCCGGTTCAATGCTTGGCACAGAATTCAAGGGAATACGTTCATATCCTGTTGGCTATGTTCATGAATTGTATATGAAGCCAATGGATTGGGAGGAATTTTGTTGGGCAATAGGTATATCTGATGAAACATTTAAAACGATTCAGGAATGCTGTCTTGCTGAAAAGCCTGTTCCAGAATATTTGCACAATATAATGATGTCAAACTTCCGTAGTTATCTTGTTGTGGGCGGCATGCCGGAAGTTGTTGCAAAGTTTATTGAAACTTCTGGAGATTTTAGTGCTGTTCGTTCGATTCAAGCTGAACTGAACAAGCAGTATCGGCGTGACATTTCTAAATATGCGGGGACGCGTTCGTTGCAAGTTCAAAGTATCTTTGATCAGTTGCCGGCGCAGCTTGAAGGCGATTCGCAACGATTTGTTCTAAATTCTATTGATCCTGATGCGCGCTTTGAAAAGTATCAGCGTGATTTTGTTTGGTTGCAAAATGCTGGAGTTGCTCTTAAGACGGAACTGGTCAACGAGCCAAAATCGCCACTGCTCAAAACTGCAAATATAAGCAAATTCAAATTGTATCAATCTGATACTGGAATGTTGCTGGCGCGATATCCTTTAGGCGTTGCGCAGTCTGCATATCTTGGCAATAATGAATTTAATCTTGGCGGGATATATGAAAATTTGATAGCTCAAGAACTGACGGCGCATGATTTTAAGCTTTATTATTATCAGACGAATAAGCGCGGAGAGGTCGATTTCGTTATTGAAGATTCGCGCGGGGAAGTTGTTCCAATTGAAGTTAAGTCTGGAAGATATTATCACGCGCATGCAGCCCTTGATAATATTTTAGAAACGCCTGCTTATAAAATTAGTAAAGGCATTGTTTTTTCAAAAGGAAATATTGAGCGCAAAGACAAAGTGCTTTACTTGCCTTTTTATGCTCTTTTTGTTCTTCCAAAATTAATTTCAGCTGGTGTAGATGATGATTTTAAGATAAAGGCTATACGGATTTAGGAAAATAAGTTGAAAGTTACAAATAAAGTTTTTAAAGAAAATGAATTTAATTCGAAGATAGTTAAGTTATAAGAATGTCGCGCACGGATTAGTTTGGCATTTGCATAAAATTGCTGGTATGCGCTTAATGCAAGGGCATGCTATGTAATAAAATTTGTTCAGGACAAAAAAGAGAAAAGTGGAGGAATTCATGTCTTATCCTAAGGTTACTATTGTTGGCGCTGGTAATGTTGGCGCAACTGCTGGTCACATTTTAGCAATGAAGGGCATTGCAGACGTTGTTTTGTGCGATGTTGTTGAAGGAATGCCACAGGGCAAAGCGCTCGATATGATGCATATGCGTTCAATTGAAAAATTTGGTCCACGTGTTGTTGGCACCAATGATTATGCAGATACAGCAAATAGTGATGTTGTTGTTATTACCGCTGGCGTTGCCCGCAAGCCTGGCATGACTCGTGAAGATTTAATTGGCGTTAATTCAAAGATTATGCTTGATGTTATTGGCAAGGCTAAAGAAGCAAGCCCAGATGCAATTTTTGTCTGCGTTACAAACCCGCTTGATGTTATGACATATCTTGCATTCAAAAATGCTGGCGTTCCAAAGAATAGGCTGATGGGTATGGGCGGCGTGCTTGATTCTGCTCGCTATGCTTTTGCAATTTCTGAAGAAATAGGAGCAAGCGTTGAAGACATTTGCGCATATGCTGTTGGCGCTCATGGTGAATCAATGGTTACATTGCCTCGCTTCACAACAGTTAATGGCAAGCCTTTGACAGAAGTTTTGGATGCGGAAGGCATCGAGCGCACAACAAAGCGCACTGTAAATTCTGGCGCTGAAGTCGTTGAATTTTTGAAGACTGGTTCTGCTTTTTATGCTCCAGGTGCTTCAATTGCACACATGGTTGAAGCAATTGTGAATGACACACATGAAGTCATGAGCGTTTGTGCATATCTTGAAGGCGAATATGGCATTGAAGATACATATATGTGCGTGCCTGTCGAGCTTGGCAAAAATGGTGTGGAAAAAGTCGTTGAATTCGATTTGAATGAAGAAGAGTTGGCTGAATTGCAGGCTTCAGCTTCTTCAATTGCACAGCAAATTGATAGCTTGGATCTTCGCAAATAAATGAAGATTGATTCACAAATAATTTCAGAAGCTTTAAGCAAGGCTATTCCGCATATCGCATTTAATTTGCGACCAGATATGTTGCGCGCTTTGCAGGAAGTGGAGCATGCAGAACAGCACGAACGTGGGAAGTTGGTTTTGCAGCAGCTTTGCAAAAATGCAGAAATTGCTAGCGAAGATAGCGTGCCTTTGTGCCAGGATACTGGCACAGTTTGGGTTTGCTTGGAAGTTGGCGCTGATTGCATTTTGGAAGGCGACCCATTCGCGTTGGTGGATAAGGCGGTTGCTACTGCTTATAAGGAAAATGCATTGCGAATGAGCACTTTGCGCGATGCATTATGTGATCGCACTAACCCTGGCACAAACACGCCGGCTTTTACGGAAATTCATTTTGTAGAAGGCAACAGCGCAACTCTTCATATAATGCTGAAAGGTGGCGGCTCAGACAATGCAAGCTGTGTTGAAATGCTGCCGCCAAGTGCAGGTTGGGAAGGCATAAAGCAAGTTGTGCTGAATCGCGTAAAAGCAAAAGCAGCAAATGCTTGCCCACCTTTGGTTGTTGGAATTGGCATTGGTGCGACCTTCGACAAAGTTGCCGGTTTGGCAAAGCATGCGCTTCTTCGACCTGTTGATGAACAGAATAAAAATGAAGAGCTTGCAAAGCTTGAGGCCGAGCTTTTGGAAGAAATTAATGCTTTAGGCATTGGAGCAGGTGCTCTTGGCGGCAGCGCGACTGCTGTTGCTTGCCATATTGCAACAGCTCCATGTCACATTGCAGCTTTGCCTGTTGCAGTTAATATGGGCTGCAGTGCAATGCGATCAATTAGCATTGATTTGGAAGATTTTGCAGAAACGGGGCAGTTGCCATGGTAGAAGTTAAATTGCAATTGCCTTTAAGCAAAGAGAAATTAAAAGAGCTTCATGCAGGAGATTTTGTTCTGCTTTCTGGACCAGTATTCACGGCAAGAGATGCAGGCCACGTTCGCTTGCTTGAAGCTTTAGATGAATGCGGTGAATTGCCTTTTCATTTGAAAGGGCAAACAATTTTTTATGCAGGTCCAACTCCTGCAGCGGCTGGCAGGCCTTTGGGTTCAGTTGGGCCAACAACTGCAAGTCGCATGGATTTTGCAGCCCCGCGCCTTCATGAAGCTGGAATTGTTGCAAGTATTGGCAAAGGCACGCGCAGTGAACAAGTCAAGCAATCTTGCATAGACACTGGCAGCATATATTTTGCTGCTGTTGGTGGCAGTGCGGCTCTGCTTGCAAAATGTGTTGTTAATGCGCAAACAGTCGCATGGAAAGATTTGGGCACAGAAGCTTTGCGCAAGCTTGAATTAAAAGACTTCCCATGCTTTGTTGCTTTGGACACATATGGTGGTGATATTTATGCCATCTAGTGTTGGTACAAGCAACGGAAAGGGCATCTTCATAACATTCGAAGGCGGAGAAGGCGCTGGTAAAAGCACCCAAATCAAGCTTTTGAAAGAACATTTAGAGCAAAATGGCTTTGATGTTTTGCTTGTGCGTGAACCTGGTGCAACACCAATTGGTGAAAAAATTCGCGCTATTCTTTTGGATAAAGAGCAAGATGAAATGTCTTTGATTACAGAGCTTTTTTTGTATGAAGCTGCTCGTGCGCAGATTGTGCAAGATGTGATCAAGCCTGCACTTGAGGCTGGCAGAGTTGTTTTGTGCGACCGCTTTATTGATTCAACTGTTGCATATCAAGGCTTTGGGCGCGGAATTGACCCAGCTTTAGTTGAACAGCTTAATAGTTTGGCAAGTGCTGACACAGTGCCAGATTGCACCATCTTGCTGCAGATTGATCCTGAGCAAGGAGTGAAGCGCGCGGCTGAAGTTTCAAGCGGTGGCGCAGACCGCATTGAAGGCGCTGGCATGGAATTTCATAAACGAGTGCATGATGGCTTTGAAAATCTTGCAAAAGCTAACCCACAGCGTGTTCATGTTGTGCAAGCACAGCAATCAATCGAATGCGTTCAAAATGAAGTTTGGGAACATATTGCGAAAATTTTTCCTGAAACAAAAGCTCCGAATTGTGAAGCTGTAAAAAAGGAGCAACATTAATGCAAGATGTGTTTTCAGACATAACAGGCCAAGAGCAAGTTGTTGGCTATCTTGAACAAGCGCTTGAAACAAATTCTGTCACGCATGCTTATATGTTAATTGGTGCAAAAGATTCAAGCAAAGAATTGATAGCTTTACGCTTTGCTGCAGCACTTGTTGCACAAGATGATGAAGAAGAATTGCAAACTGCATTGCGCCTTGTACATCCAGACATTCACATCGTCAGTCCGCAAGGCACAAAAACTTATGTAAAAGAGCAGGTCACAGAGTTAATTCATGACATTTCTTTGGCTCCAATTCGTTCAAATGCAAAAGTTTATATAATTAATAGCGCGGAAAAATTTAATGAATCTTGTGCAAATGCTTTTCTTAAGACTTTAGAAGAGCCACCAGCTGGAGTTTGCATTTTGATGTTAACAGCATCTGAAGACGGCGTGCTTGAAACTTTGCGCAGCCGCTGCCAAATTTTGCACTGCAAAAGCAGAGGCACAGCGCACAGAGCAAATCAGACTATTTTTGATATTATGTATGACGTGGCAAATGGTGCAAATAATGCTACAATTTTTGATGCTGCGCAAATAATAAAATCAATGTCTTCTTATGGTTTGGATGAATTAGAAGCCCAGCACAAAGAAGAGGAAGAAAGCGCATCTGACTTTTTGAGCAAAGGTGCACAAAAAACTTTGGAACAACGACACAAGCGGGAATATAGTGCGCAAGAGCGCGCTGCACTCGTGGAAGCTTTGGAACAATCGCGTGCATGGCTTCGGGATTGTCTTGTTACAAACCAAGGTGCGGCAGACATGATTGCATTTGAACAGGCGCAAAATCAAACAATGGAAGTAGCAACGCGGGTTTCTAGCAGCGCCTTGCTGACTGCATTGCAAGCTGCGGACGATGTTTTGCTTCAAATCTCGTATAATGTGACACCACAACTAGCCATAGAGGCATACTTATTTAAAATCAGGGAGGCTTTATGCCCAAGGTAGTAGCAGTTCGTTTGCGTTATGCTGCTAAACATTATTGGTTCGACCCAAACGGAATAGAAATTAAAAATGGCGATCATTTGATTGTTGAAACAGCTCGCGGCAAAGAAATGGGTCTTTGCGTTGAAGCTGAAAAGGAAGTTACAGAAGAAGAACTTGTAGCTCCTTTAAAGCCTGTTTTGCGAGTTGCAACAGAAGAAGATTTCAAGACTGCGGATAGTCTTGCAAAGAAAAGCGAAGAAGCATTTCCTGTTTTTTGTGAAATGGTTCAAAAAAATGAACTTGACATGAAGCCAATTCGTGTTGAATTTGTATTTTCTGGCGACTTTGCTACATTTTATTTTTCCGCAGATGAACGTGTTGATTTTCGCGCATTGGTACGCGACTTGGCATCATATTTTCATGTTCGCATTGACATGCGTCAGATTGGCGTGCGCGATGAAGCTCGTATTCTTGGTGGCATTGGGCATTGCGGTGAAGAATTATGCTGTCACAGGTTTGGCGCAGAAATTCAACAAGTTTCTATTCGCATGGCAAAAGATCAAGATTTGCCGCTTAGTTCAAATAAAATTTCTGGTCAGTGCGGAAGGCTGATGTGCTGTTTGCGTTATGAACTTGAAGCTTATCAGGACTTCAAAAACCGTGCGCCTAAAAAAGGTGACATTATTGATACGCCGCTTGGACAGGCAAAAGTTGTCGACTTCAACACTCCAGCAGAAATTATAAATTTGGTTTTGGAAGATGGACAAAGTCTTTCTGTTCCTTTGCATGCAATGGATACAGATGGTGCAAAGAAGCCTGAAGATGGCGAATGTGTGCGTCCTTGTCATATTTCGCAGAAATCTCTTGAACGCGCTTTGGAAGAATTGCGCAATGATAAAAAGCTTGCATTGATGGCAGAAACTAACTTTTCTGATAGTGCAGACCTTAAGGATGTTGTTGCTGAAAATCCAAAAGCGCAACATTCGCAAGGCAAGCCTTCTTCAAAAAATTCTGCTAAGACCGTTAAGACACCAGTTCCGCGTGCTGCAAAAAATGGGCAGGCTAAAGCAGCTAAAAAGACTGTTGCAGTTGCTCCATCTAAAAAGCATGAAGACGGACGAGTCTTGCGCAAGCGCCGCAGTGTTTCTGTTGAAAAAGGCGCAGATGAAGCACAAAGCGTTTCTAAACCAGCACCTAAACATGTTGAAGCTGCTCATCAAAAGCAACAGCAAACTGTTAAGCAAGAAGAAAATGATTCACGTAAACCGCGCCGCCGTAAAAGAAGCGTTGGAAGTGCTGGAAATTCTTCGGCTAATGCGCAGCAGCATAACAAGCAGCATAATCAACAGCATAGCAAGCAAAGTAACAATCAAAATAAAAATGGCAATGGCGGTGGCAACAGCAACACAAGTAAGCCACGCCCAGGCCAACATTCTTCAAGTTTAAGTGGGGACAGACAAACAAGACGTCCGCCACGTGGCGTTTAAGGAGCAAACAATGTCAAGAAACCTTACGCTTTTAACAGACTTGTACCAGCTGACAATGGCGCAGGGCTATTGGCAATTCAACAAGCTTGATGAACAAGCATGCTTTTATGCTTTTTATCGCAACAATCCATTTGGTGGTGGATATGCAATTTCATGTGGCACAGACCAGATTGCAACGCTTGTTAGCAACTTCAAATTTACACAAGATGATATCGATTATCTTGCTCAACTTGAAGCACCAGGCGGCGGCAAGATGTTTTGCCAAGAGTTTTTGGAATGGCTGCTTGATTTTGAATTAAATGTTGATATCGATGCCATTCCAGATGGTACAGTTGTCTTCCCTCATGAACCACTTGTCCGTGTAACAGGGTCGCTTCTTCACTGTCAACTGCTTGAAACAGCACTGCTTAACGGCATTAACTTCCAAACACTCATTGCAACAAAAGCTGCGCGCATGTGTTATGCAGCAGGCTACAAACCAATTGCAGAATTTGGTTTGCGACGTGCGCAAGGCCCAGATGGCGGAATGTCTGCAAGCAGGGCAGCTTTTATTGGTGGCGCTGCATCTGTTGCAAATGTTTTGGCTGGTAAGGAATATAAAATCCCAGTCAGCGGCACGCATGCTCATTCATGGATCATGTCTTTTGAAGATGAGTTAACTGCATTTAGGGCATATGCGCAGTCCATGCCAAAGAATTGCATTTTGCTTGTTGATACATATAACGTGACTCAAGGAGTTCAAAATGCGATAACTGTTGCAAAAGAGATGCAAGAACGCGGGGAACAGCTGTCTGGCATTCGCATTGATTCAGGCGACTTGGCTTGGCTTTCACGCAAGGCAAGAAAAATGCTTGATGAAGCAGGGCTGCAAAATGTAAAGATTGTCTTGAGCAACGACTTGGATGAATATACAATTTCTGCTCTCGTGGAACAGGGAGCATGTTTTGATTCTTTGGGTGTTGGAACAAAGCTTGCTACAGCATATGATCAAGCTGCTCTTGGCGGTGTGTATAAGCTTTCAGCAATTCGTCAATCTAAAGATGAACCGTGGCAACCAAAGATTAAAGTTTCTGAAGAAACAAGCAAGCTCACAATCCCAGGTGTTTTGGACACAATGCGTTTTTATAATGACGATGGCACTTTTGCTGGCGATGTTATTTTTGACACATGCCGCGAAGTTCCGCAAGTCATGATTGGCGTTGATCAAAATGATCAAACTCATCGCAAAAAATATGACGCAAATCTTCGCCATGAAAGCATGTTAAAACCTTTTGCTCGCGGCGGCAAAATGTGTGACTTCGACTTGGATGCAACGCACGCTCGCGCGCATTGTCATGAACAAATTGAGCTACTTGAAAATTCGACAAAACGCTTTTTGAATCCTCATAGATATCCTGCAGGAATTGAACGAGAATTATTTAATGTGAGGACTCAATTAATTTTACAACTTCGCGGCTTAGATTCGCTATACTAAGCACTACAGCTTTTTGCTGTGGTCTCATCCGTCCTTGTTGTAAGGGAGTTAGCCCATGATTAGTCCAGAGGATACCAAGATCACCTTTTTTGGTGGAGCCAACAACAGGGCTGCGGTTCGTGCAGTCAAAAATTTGGTTGGCGCAGAATACGATGTTGTTGTTTGTGATCACGACCCACGCGAATCTGTTTATTTAGCACCGCTTAGTTTGCACTACATTGAAAGCAGAACTGAAGCTATTAAAAATTCGCAAATTATCTTGACGTCATGCAGAACTCCTATGGATCTTGAAGAATTATATTTTGGGGAAAACGGCCTGCTCGAATTGATGCAGCCTGGCCAGTATGCAATAGATTTAAGTTTTTCAACGCCGCAGCTTGCGCGTGAAATTTATGCTATGGCAACAGTGAATGAAATTGGCGTTTTGGACGCTCCAATTGTTAATGTTGCCTCAAAAGAACAAACAATTGCATTTGTTGGCGGCGAAAAGGAATTGGTCGATAAACTCGCGCCATTATTCCCATATTTTGCTCCGAAGATTTCAATTCAAGAAAACCCAGGGGACGGTCAGCTGGCAGCTGTTCTTTCTATGATTACATTTGCTGGCTCAATTTTCAGCACTGTTGAAGCTTTGGCAATCCAGCGCATGGCGGGCTTTTCGAACAAGGCTGCATTGAATGTTCTATCTTTGAGTTGCGGCAATTCTGCTGCACTTTATGATTATGCACCGCGCATTAAAAGCCATGATTATTCAGGCGTGATTAGTGTTGAATCTTTCATTGATTGCCTGGATGTTATTTTGGATACGGCGGAAGATTTAGACCTTACGCTGCCGATGATTGAAACAATTCACCAGCTTTATCATTTGCTTGCTATAGTTGGTGGTGAAGACTTGAATGTTCAAGCTTTAGCGCTTTTGTACGAGGATGAAAAGACCTGTTCTGAATTCGGCCTTGATTGGTCTGCAGCTGAAGAAATGACGCAGGACGAATTTGCTCGCGGTGCGCTTGGAATGAGCATTGAAGAATTTTTGGGTGAAAATTTAGACGACGAGGATGATCAAGACGAGCCCGGCACTCCTAACTTTGGCGGGTTCTTCTCACAAAATTAGTATGGAATTTTTTGCTGCGTGTGCCATTGGGCTTGAAAAATTAGTTGGAGATGAGCTTCGCGCTGCTAGAATCAAACGGGTACGCCCTCTTAGTGGGGGCGTTTCCTTTGGTGAAAGCTGCGAAGACGCTGAAAAAGCGATAGAGTGTTCGCGTGTTGCTAGTCGCGTTTTGCAAACTGTTGCGCGTTTTGAAGCAAGCGATGCAAACAGTTTGTATGCTGGCGTGAAAGATATTGCATGGGAAGAATATATTGCTAAAGATTGCAGCATTGCAATTCATGCGCGCGGCACAAATGAAAACTTGCGCGATACAAGATTTATTGCAATGCGTGCTAAGGATGCAATTTGCGACAGGCTGCGTGAATTGCGCGGCGCTCGTCCGGATGTTAATACAAAAAATCCTGATGTTTCAATTGTTCTTGTTTTGCGCGGCAACAAAGTGCTTATCTCTCTTGATTTGTCAGGCGCAATGCACAAACGCGGATATCGTGCGCATGGGCAAGTTGAAGCTCCTTTGCGTGAAACTTTAGCAGCAGCAATGTTGCGAATTGCTGGCGTTGACAAACTGCCAGCTGGAACAAAATTGATGGACCCGATGTGCGGTTCTGGCACAATTGCTATTGAAGCTGCATTAATGAATCCTAAAATCGAAATTATCGCAAGCGACATTGATGACAATTCAATTGCTGTTGCAAGAAAGAATGCGCAGGCAGCGGGCGTATATCACAGAATTACATTTTCAACGCAAGACATTGCTGCAAATAAAAAGAAAGCAGATGTAATTGTTACCAATCCGCCATATGGGCAGCGCCTTTCAAGTTTGGCGCAACTGCCTGCTTTATATAGCGAGATGCGTCTTTGTTTTGAACGCAGCGGCGCATGCAAGCTTGTGCTAATTAGTTCTGACAAATCAATAGATGGCTATTTGCATTTGCAAGCAAAAAATTGCATCAAGACTTATAACGGGCCTTTGGAAAGTGCAATTCGTTCATATGACTTAAGCAAGCAGCCACACCAGGGCGAACATGTGGCAACAGTGCGCGACTGCAATATTCCTGTTTTAGATGCTGGGGCACAGCAGTTTGCTTCGCGCTTGAACAAGGTTGTTAAGCAGCGCGAAAAGTGGGCGAAGGAAAATCAAATTTTTGCATATAGAGTTTATGATGCAGACTTGCCAGATTACAATTTAGCGATTGATGTTTATGATTGCGCGGAAGCTGGGCGCAGAATTCATGTTGCAGAATATGCTGCACCAAAAGCTATTGCTGAAGAAAAGACGCGTGCGCGCCTGACGGATGCGCTGGCAATTATTCGTGTCGTCTTTGATGTTCCTATTTCAAATATTTATTGCAAACAAAGGTGTAAGTCTAAGGGCGGCTCGCAATATGGCAAAGACATTCAAGAAGAAGAAAAGAAGCCTGTCCAACTTGTGACCTGCGAAAATAGACTGCTTTTTGAAGTGAACTTGAGCGACTATCTTGACACAGGGCTTTTTATAGATCATCGCAAAACAAGAAATATGATTCGCGTCCTTGCTAAAGACAAAAGCTTTTTGAATCTTTTTGCATATACTGGCAGTGCTACTGTTTATGCTGCTAGCGGTGGTGCAAAATCAACAACAACAGTTGACATTTCAAATACATATTTGGATTGGGCAAAGCGCAATTTAGAACTTAACAAATTATCTGGTGAAAACAATGAATTTGTCCGCGCTGATGTTTTAATTTGGGCTCAAGAAAAAAGACATAGCAAAGACAGGTGGGATTTGATTTTCATCGACCCGCCAACATTTTCAAATTCATCAAAGATGGGCAAGCGCACATGGGACATCCAACGCGATCATGCAGAATTGCTGATATGTGCTAGCAGGCTTCTTACGCGTGGCGGTGCGATAGTTTTCAGCTGTAATCTTCGCAAATTTAAGCTTGATAAAGACACGCTTGAAAAAGCTGGTGTGCGCGCTTTCGACATTACAGAAAAAACTATTCCCGAAGACTTTTCCCGCAATCAGAACATACATCACTGCTATATTCTGCAACGTGCTTGAACAGTGTGCTAAACTATTGCAACTCCTCCCAAGTCTGTGGTTGCGAGTTGCTTTTGCAACTTTAGTCCAAGGCAGATGCGGTCAAAAGGATCCACGTAAATATGTTTGAAAGAACATACGAGCATGGCGCATCTTAGGGGTAAGACGTACCGTCTTTGTTAAGGCGCATCCGGCGCCTGGGACGAGAGGGCAAGTAGTGGGGCTGTGGCATTTATTTGCTGTGGCCGAAGCGAAAGTTCCAGTATGCGAGTGTGGGGCCAAAAACCAGGTCAGTTGGGAGGAGCCTAACTTGGTTTATTGGGATGATGAAGGATTCAACAATGACAAAAAAGTCGATAAGCTTAGTATTGATTTTAAGCCTGGTGGTTTGCAGTTTATGCATCTTGTGTGGTTGCGACCTTGTTCGTGAAGAATCTGTTCAAGCAAATACAGAAGCAACAGTCACAGATTCATGTTTGGTCGAAGCAGGAACTTTGACTGTTGGTGTCGATGCAAGCAACACTCCTTACGGTGGTAAGAATTCAAGCGGCGACATTGTTGGATATGATGTTGATTATGCAAATGCCGTTGGCGCGCAGATGGGCTTGAAAGTCAAGATTGTTGACGTTGCAGAAGATGGCAAAGAAGCTTTGGAAACAAAGCAAGTTGATGTTGTTTTTGGAATGCAAAAGCAAGCTACCAAAAAGAAGGATACTTTAAGTTATGCAAATTCATATTTAAATGATGGCATTGCTCTTTTCTGTAAGGAAGATGCCAAGCCTGCTAGCATTTCAGACGTGAATTTTGGCAGCGTGAAAGTCCTTGCTCAGGCAGGCACAGATTCAACTTATGCAGTGCAAAAAGCTTTTGGCGTTAGCACAATTGTTGTTACTTCAAGCATAGAAGAAGCTTTTGAAGGGCTGCAGTCTGGCACAGCAGATTATATGATTTGCAATGCTGTTGAAGGTGCATATTATGCTCGCAATTATGAAGGTGTTTCCTTTGTGAATTATATGAGTTCTGCAAACATTACTCCAATTTATGCGGCTGTTTTGGCTGCAAATTCAGAGCTTTTAAATGGCGTAAATATTGCTGTGCAAGAGGTTGCTTCAAATGGCGAACAAAGCACGATAACAAACAAGTGGTTGTCCTCTACGGGCTCGGCGCTGATTCCAGGAGGCACAGACACTTCCACGCTGCCAGCAAAAATTGAAGCAAAAAAGTCAACGTCGAGCAAAAGTAAAAAGAGCAGCAGCAAAAACAATTAATAGCAGTGCGGTGATAATGAATTCGAATCGCAAATTGCTATGCAGTTTGCATTCGCGCTGCATGATTATGAAGAATAAAAATCTTACAGATTGAAGGGATATAAAAATGAAACGTGTTTATAATTTTTCTGCTGGTCCAGCCGTATTGCCTGAAGAAGTTTTGCGTGAAGCCGCAGACGAGATGCTCGATTATGGCGATACAGGCATGTCAGTTATGGAAATGAGCCATCGCAGCGCTGCATTTGCCGGAATCATTGAAAGTGCCGAACAAGACTTGCGCGATTTGATGGGAATTTCTGACGATTATGAAGTTTTGTTCTTGCAAGGTGGTGCTTCATTGCAATTTGCAATGATTCCAATGAATTTAATGCTTGGCGGCAAAGCAGACTATATTGTTAGCGGTTCTTGGTCAAAGAAAGCTTATAAAGAAGCTTGCATTTTTGGTGATGCAAAGTGCGTTGCTTCAAGTGAAGATGAAAATTTTTCTTATGTTCCAGATGTTGATTCTTTGCAATTCCGCGACGATGCAGATTATGTTTATATTTGCCAGAATGAAACTATCTATGGCACTCTTTATCATAAGTTGCCAAAGACAGGCAATGTGCCATTGGTTGCAGATGTTTCTTCTTGCTTTTTGTCAGAGCCAATCAATGTTGATGATTATGGCTTGATTTATGGTGGTGTCCAGAAAAATATTGGACCTGCTGGCGTTGTTATTGTTATTGTTCGCAAAGATTTGGTGAAGGAAGAATGGCTGCCAAATACTCCAACAATGATGCGCTATAAAACTCATGTGGATGCAAAATCTCTTTATAACACTCCGCCGGCATATGGCATTTACATCTGCGGCAAGGTCTTCAAGTGGATTAAGGCTCAAGGTGGGCTTGAAGCTTTGAAGGAACGCAATGAACGCAAAGCTGGTTTGCTTTATGATTGCTTGGATTCAAGCGAATTATTCAAGGCGACTGCATGCAAGGAAGACCGTTCAATTATGAATGTTCCATTCATTACTGGCGATAAAGATTTGGATGCTTTGTTTGTTGCACAAGCTAAAGAACATGGCATTGAAAATATCAAAGGTCACCGCAGCGTTGGCGGCATGCGCGCAAGCATTTATAATGCAATGCCTTATGAAGGCGTTGAAGCTTTGGTTGAATTCATGAAAGAATTTGAAGCCGCACATTAAGGTGATTCTATAACTGGTGCAATTAAAGTATCTTAGCCATATCTATATAGTGTGGCTAAGATACTTTTTTAAGTGGCGGGAATAATTTCTGACTTGCTAGTTGCATTGAATCTAACGTTTCAACCTAATGGATTTGTGGGCTTAGCGTATAGAGTGCTGCAATTTTTGCTAAAAAGTAGTAAAGTTTAGAGCCATGCGAATTATTAGGAGAAGAAATTTGCCAATAAACGTAGCACAAAAACTCCTTTCATGTGCTCTTTGCGTGGTGCTTTGTGCAGCTAGCTTGCCGCTTTATATTGGTAGCGCTTTAGCTGATGAAGCAGATACAAAGGTTGCTCAATCTGCTAAAGCTTATAATGAAGCCGTCAGCAATCAAGAAAAAATTGCCAATGATATATCAGATTTAAATTCCCAGATAAAAGAACTTGAAGATGAATTGCCGCAACAGCAATCTGTTTGCGATGAAAGCTTGTGTGCGATGTATAAAAATTCATCGGATAAAATGAGCATGATTTCTGCACTCTTAAATGCGAAGAGCATTACTGATGTATTAGCACTGGTAGATGCATATAATTGGATTTATGAATATAACGAAGCTGAAGTAAGGAAAACTGTTGAGCTGAAAGAAAAGCTGGAAAAATCCAAGTCTAATCTTCAGAAGCGAAAGAAGGAAGCTGACGAGGCCGCCGCAACAGCAGCCAGCAATTTAGAAGCTGCAAAGCAGGCGCGCAAAGAAGCTCAGGAGGCAGCTGCTGCAGCACAAAAGAAAGAAGAAGAGGCTGCTGCTGCGGCGGCAAAACAATCAAATTCGAAATCATCTTCATCGAAAAAAACAAAGAAAGCTAAGAAGGCAGCAAGCGCTAGCAATGTAAATTGGGATAGCGACAAACAGGCATTTGTTGACAAGTGGGCACCGCGCATCAATGCTTATTTAGCGGGAACTGCCACAGCAGGCACTGGCGTTTATTATGCGCAATATGCTTGGGATTATGGCGTTGATCCAAGGTGGGCTCCTGCAATTTCATTTGTGGAAAGTAGCAAGGGTGAAGTTTGCTTCCGAAGCTATAACGCTTGGGGATATGGCAGTTCGGGATTTTCTTCATGGCAAGAAGGCATTGAAAAGATTTGTTCCGCATTGGGTGGCTCGATGTATGGCGGCTATCTAACAGAAGCCGCTGCAAAGACATATTGTCCGCCAACATGGAAGAGCTGGTATAACAAGTGCGCGAATGAGATGGCAAAAATTTAGTGCGCTTGTATTGCGTTAATCATTCACGTAATTATTCTGAACGTTCATAAAATAATTATTCCGATAACTAAACAGAATAATATTTTGCAATAAACTATTCCGCAAGCAATGCGGAGAAGTATTCTGCATTCTAAAAGAAAATTGTTCCGAAAAGAGAAAATGATGAAAAGCACAGCAGAAGTTGCAAAGAGTTTAGGGATTTCAACTCGGCGTGTGACAAAACTTATTGAAGATGGTGTTTTGAAGGCTGAAAAGATAGGTCGTTCATGGTTTATTGATGAGGCAAGTTTAGATGCATTTGCAATGCAGCCACGCAAGAGCGGCCGTCCGCGTAAAGATGCGGCAGATGTGCATGGCGCACAGTTGGGCGGCGCCAACAACGGCGCTGAGCAAAATGCCACAGAAAGTGCTGCTAAAGAGTTTGCGGAAGACGAATGCGCCCAGCAATCTGCCAGCACGCAGCGCCCGCAAGTTATGACTGGCGCACAAGCGTTGATTTTTGCGCTTGAAGATGCTGGTGTGGAATTGATTTTTGGCTTGCCAGGCGCGCAAGTTTTAGATATTTATAATGCGCTTTATGACAGCAAAAAGATAAAGCATATTTTAGTGCGTCACGAACAAGGGGCGGCGCATGCTGCTGATGGATATGCGCGCGCAACAGGAAAGTGCGGAACAGTTTTAGTAACAAGCGGTCCTGGCGCTACGAACACAGTCACTGGAATTGCTGCTGCATATATGGATTCTGTTCCGCTTGTTGTTGTTTGCGGGCAGGTGCCTACAAATGTTTTGGGGACAGACGCATTTCAAGAATCTGACATAACAGGAATAACAATGCCTGTTGTTAAACATAGCTTTCTTTTGAAAGATGCCACAGACATTCCGCGCGTTGTGGCGCAGGCTTATCATATTGCAAGCACTGGGCGCCCAGGGCCAGTTGTCATTGATGTTCCAAGCAATATCGCAAAAAGCCTTATTTATAGATATGAATATCCAAGGGAAGTTATAATCGATTCTTATCGCCCAACTTTAAAAGGGCATGCAAAGCAGATTAAGCATGCGGCGCGAGAAC
>CAVDAL010000048.1:0-5548 GCA_963606965.1 Acutalibacteraceae bacterium | reverse complement strand
CTCATCTTCAAAAGATAAAGTGATAAGTGAGTTTGCAGTATTTTCATTTAATTCAAAACCATCTTCTGTTTTTAATTTATCTGTAGTGTCTCCTTTTTTAATTTCAATTTTTTGCGCTAGCTCGCGGCTTTCCGCTTCATCATCTACAACAAAGCGATATGTGCCACTTTCAAGTTCATCAATTTTTAACTTATCTTCAGTAAGTGATGCTTCTCCTGCATTTTCCCACTCACTACCAGACTTTTTCTCAAGCTTAAATTTAATGCCGTCTTGATTGTCTGCCAGACTGCCTTTTTCAAGCTTTACTTCGACAACATATTTTTCAACCGCGTCCGTTGCAGCTGCATTGTCTGTATTTGCATTTTCGCCTGCATTTTCACTTGCAGCTTCACTTGCTTGCGTACTTTCATCCGCGCTTTGCTTATCTGTTTGTTCATCTGCAACTTGCTCAATTGCAGTTTGTGTATCAAACGCACTTTCACCATCTGCTGCAAATGCTCCCCAAAAACCAACAGGGATAAGCATTGCAGCAAGTGCCGCTGCAATAACTGCACAAGTAGTGCGTCTTGCAACAGACATCTTGCCCCTTTTTTCTCGTTTTTTCTCAAACTCTAATTTCATCTTTTTATCTCCTTTTCCCTTATCTATTCAGCATCAGATATTGGATTTACAAGACGTACTCTGCGCTCGCTTGCACCACTAAATACTGTAGTAATTGATCCATCACTTTCGCTTTGTGTAACTGTTAAGGTATAACCAGCATCTAGATAGCACTTCGGCATCTCTAACCATGTTTCATTTCCTGGCGTTAATACAAGAACAATATCTTCTGGGATATTTACGTTTAACTGCGTGCCATCTTTTTTGACTTTGAGCTTGTCGATTACTTTTTCTTTTTCTCCTTGCACTTCAATTACGCTTGCTCTGCGGCGGCGGCGCAAAATAACAGTTGCAATAATTCCAGCAGCTGCTGCTGCGGCTGCACCTGCAACTGCTGCTTGCCACCATGGAAGGGATTTTTTGACATAAGTTGCAGTGACTGTCATTTGATTTTCTTCAGCAGTCACTTTTCCCTTATAGTTCATAGTGACGCTATAGCCTTTGATTACTAGATATTTTTCTTGGCCGCGATAATTAAGATAAGCTGTGTATTTTGTTGGAATACCATATTCGTCTTTTTGCGTGACTTTCCATGAAACATCTGAAAGTTTTAGAGTTGCTTTTGTTGTTGCACCATAAGATGTATCAGATGAAATTGTAAAATCTTTTGTTTGTGAAAGTTGGCTCACATCATTGCTTGGCAAATTTTTAATAGCTATACGTTTATCAACTTGACGTGTATTTGATTGATAAATTGGCTCATATGTATATTTGCCTTGTGAAAGCGTTCCCTTATATCCATCCTTGTCATAAGTCTTAGTTTTATCAAAGATAGATTTAACTTTGCTCAACTCATCTGCATTGATTTTCTTAGTCTCTGTCATCTTTTCTATGCGTGAGGGATGAACATAAGACTTATCAATAGATGCTGCATTTTTGTTTTTCAAAACAAATGTTTTGCCATCAACTTCAATCTCTTCGACAAATGAAGTCGTGCCGTCATCATCATTTTGCATATAAGTTTTTGTGATAGTGTATGTGTTTCCATCATCGGATAATTGTGTTTGGTCTGCAAAAGCTGCAAGATTATATGATGCTAGCGCAAACCATGTTATCGAAAAAACACATAATATTTTTCCAATTTTTCCTTGACTTTTTTGTCTTTTTCTACTCATAAGTAATTTCCTTCCCGTTACTTTTTCCCATTTATTTTTACTGGCTTTTAAAACATATGATTGATAATGTCGCGTATCACATCTACTCCCCCATTTAGCAGCCAGCTTAAGACTGCGGATACAATGACAATACCAATCAACCACCAGATAAAATCTGCTGCATTACGCCTAAGTCGGCGCAGCCTATTTGAAAATGATTTTGTAGACCTAGTTGACACAACTTGATTAACCATAATGACAGGTGTGCCATCTTCAGCAGTTAGTCCAACGCCTGATACAGTAGAAGCTGATTCAATGTCAAGACCCTTTTTGTCATTTATTTCATGGGTCTTTTGGAAACCATGGTTTCCGTCAGACCCATCATTTGTTTCTTCATCTTCCTTGACAGAATCAGGATTCCCCCATACAGGACACCACTCATCTATCTCATTTTCACTGTTGTTATCTTTTGCTTTTATATTTTTTTGCATTATTGAGCACCCCCAAAATTAAAGAAGCCCCTCTTCTTTCTTGCACAGTCTTCTGCAGCCTCTTCTATTTCTTCTTCAATATCTTGTGGAAATAATTTCTTTGAATCATTTTTTGTAAGTACCATTGATGCAATTTTTTTAACGCCATCATCAATTTGTGAAACTGATGTACACATCAAAGGTGATGGAAGATATCCAATATTTACAACACGCACTTTTCCATGCTCTGAAGATATATCTTGCTTGTATGCTTCAAACATCGCTTCTGTCTGCATTCCAAACACAGCAAATGTTGTTCTATCTAAATCCTTTTTATTCATGTTTCGCATGATTTTTGCTCGCGCAGACCAATCCCCTGTAGGCGCAACAAAAGAGGATAAAACTTTCACGTGCGCGTTATAAAAGTTTGCTTTTGTTTGTGCAGCTTTAATTTCTTCTTTGCCACTAACGCTACCAAGCCACTTAGCGCACCCAAAATCACAAATAACAATCTCATAGCCATCAGGTGCTGCCGTTGGAGCTTCACCTGCATAAAAATCGATTTTATTTATACGCATGCACTGGCGCTCAACATCATATGGGCACTTTGAATAATTTTCTCGAAGCTGCTGCAAGTGATACATTGGCAAAACTACAGCTACTTTTTTATTGATCAAAGAAAGTGCTCTTGCAATCCCAAGGCTCAGGTGTGTTGAGCCTTCACGCATAGAACCTTGGCAGATGTTGATAAATTCAACTCTTCCAATGCGTGAGTTAGCATCGCGCTTCATTTGCTCGTAAGCTTGACGCAAATTTTCATCTGCGTCTAATCTGATTTTTTCAGCATGCTGCGCCATCTCGATGATGTGCTGCGTTTCAGATTTTGACATCGAAGACGCTGCCGAAAATATTTCGTCCGAAATATCACCTGCATCATAAAGTCTTGTCACTTCATCAAGTTGCTCTTGAGTTGCCTCTTCAATCTGTAGCACTGAAGCTGCTTGCGTCTGCTCTTTAATATCATCTTTCTTAGCTTCACTTTTTTGCCCATCGGCCAGCTGGCATAGCTTCAAAACTTCTTCTTCTGGAATTGGAGAATAAATTGCTTTTGCAAGCGGCTGCATCCAAGACAGAGGTCCTTGTGGAGGACAGATAATTTCTTTGCAACCTGCATCAAAAAGCCTTGTGAAAAATATCGAAGGTGTTTGCCTATATTCTGCTTTTGAGACAAGTAAAACCCTTATACCTTCTGGAGATAGAGTGCGAGCTGCAGCGATATAGTCACCATCTGTGACATTTGGCATTTTGTCAAAAAGAATCAAAGTTTTAATATTGTCTGAATAAGCTTCATTGATTACTCCTTGCATATCAACAGAATGGGCAATCTCTGCATTTTCTTCAACAAGTGATAAAACTTCATCTTCTAAAATTGGCTCACAAAAAATCAGCACTTTATTTTTCTTTGTTGCCATCTACATTTCCTTTCTTCTAAAAAAACAAAACTCTCAAATTTTCCGCTATTAGCAATAAAAAATCTACAGAATATAAATGGAGATTTATTTAAGCCTCAACCTGTGACAAAAATGCATGACTTTATCTAGACCCTAGTTTGACAAAGGCAAGAGTCTATAAATTTCTGGACTTCTATTAAGCTAAATTCACGGGGACTATTATTATCTTAATAGCGTATTTTTTTATAACAATATTAGCAAGCTAATAGTATTTGAGTTTAAATTTTTAAAATCTTAATGCTTTAGTAAACCTATTTATATCAGAAGATATTCTTACAACTGCACCAGAATGTGGAGCTTCAATACATTTGCCGTTTCCTATATATATTGCTACATGGCCTTCCTTATATAAGATGTCTCCTGCTTGCGCTTCCTTTACATCAACTTGTGTTTTAGATGCTTTTAATTGATCGCCTGTATAGTGTGGAATATTTATCCCAGCACACTTGTAGCAATACATTGTAAGACCGCTACAATCTAGTGCAACATTTGGAGTTTCTCCACCCCACACATAAGGAACACCAAGTTGTGAAATTGCAGCATTTACAATTGTTGTTCGTGCATCTGATGTTAGAGTGCCGCCAACATTACCCCCAACAATTGAACTTAGAGCTTGAGATAGAGTTAGTGAATCAAAAGCTTGCAGTGTTGGAAAACTTTCTGTTGCTGCTTTGACTTTGTTAGCATAGGTCTCCCCTGTATTGCCTTCACAATATCCACCTTCACCTAAACCTACCCAAAATTGATAAGGATTATTTTGTTTGCAGCCTACTTTATAACCTCTTTGCGTTTTGAAGTTGTCTTGTTGAAGCAAGACATTGTAGTAATAATTTAGCCAAGCTGCATCACTTTCAAACGCCGCATACTTATTACCATCTTTAGTTTTAGTATATCCACAAGCTTCACTTTGTTTTGCATATTTAACACCACCATAATTATGACCTGCTGCAATCTTATTATTACTAATATCTACACCAGCTTCTAAAATCATCTGACCCAGTCCCGCAGAAACTGGAATGCCATATTTTTCTTTTGCACTATATGCAGCTGTCACAAATTGTGCGCTCATCCATGAAGGGAGCTTACCTGAAGCAGATACAGACGCAGAAGCTGCACCATATAAAGTTGTTGGAGCTAAAAGCATAACAAGTAAAATTATTAAAATGATTTTGATAATGCTTGTATCATTATCACTACTTTTTGATGATACTGTCTTTACAGTAGATGCAATTTTTGCACCTCTGGTAATAGCTTTTGCTGCTTTTGCAACACCAGTAGCAATTTGAACAGCCATAAGCCTACTTGCCCTCTGCCTTGCCTATCCATTCCCACTCGCTTTGAGTATCTTCAACATGCAGCTCACACATTGCATTCCCTGCCTTAAAGATACATCTACCTCTCTCATATGATGGAAGTCTGCGAGCTTGTTGTAGTGGTATATGCATCAACTCCATTACAGGAGTGATATTTTTTGTTGCAAAAGCCATCTGGTATGCACTATTTTCAATTAGTGCTTCACCATGACGGCGAACAGACGCGTCTGTAAAATCAGATAATTTTTGAGTAGCTAACATTAGGCCGCAATTATATTTTCTAGCACGGCGAGAAATTGTTGCAAGAAGTGCTGCTGCAATAGCAGAAGCACCAGTGTCAGATGCAGTATCATTATCACAACCTAGCAACATGTGTGCTTCATCAACTACTAACCTAAGCGGCTTTCCACTTACACGGCTTCTGCAAACTTCAGACCATACAAATGTCAAGATTGAATACATCTGCGCATTACGTGCAGCAGTTGATACATTACCACTTG
>CAVDAL010000047.1:0-14093 GCA_963606965.1 Acutalibacteraceae bacterium | reverse complement strand
CCATTCAAAACATTATTAACAAGCGCCTTGCGGTCAATTGCATAATTTATTGCTTGGCGAATTTCCAAATTGCAAGTCACTGCATTGCCAGCTACATATTCATTTCCCGCGTCTTCTTTTGTTTTGCCAGGTTCAATGCAAGGCAAAGAAATTCCTCTACAGTCCACTGTTGCGCAAGTAAGGAGCGAATAATTTTCCGGAGTTTTGTCTGCCAATGTTGGCGATGTATATGCAACATCAACCTCGCCAGATTTAGCAGCTGCCAAAGCAGCATCTTCTTCCATAAAAACAACTGTTAACTTCTTGATGAGCGGAGCAGTTCCATAATAATCTGGGTTGGCAGTCAAAATGACCTGCTGGCCTCTATCCCATTGCTCAAGCTTGTATCTGCCAGAGCCAATTGGGCAAGCGCCATATGTTTTTGAATCATAAGCATGCGCTGGCACAATCCCAACAACTGCCAAAGTATAAAGCAACGCATTAAAGGGCTTGTTCAGCTCAATTATCACGCGAGTTTTGCTTTTTGCTGTAGCCTTCTTCACATATGAAAGGTCAAGCTGCGAGCCTTCAAAATTCTTTATTCCATTGATTGTGAAAGCAACGTCCTTTGCTGTTAGAGCCGTCCCGTCTGTGAATTTTGCATCTTTGCGAATATCAAAAGTCCACGTTAGACCGTCTTTACTGCATGAATATTTTGTTGCAAGATCATTGACAAAATTCAAGTCTTCATCTGTTGTGATTAAAGTTGATTGAATGAGCGGCTCGTGCACATGTTCGCCACAGCCCCATGAATAGAATGGGTCAAAGCCTGCTGAAGGTTCGCTATCTGTATTCATGACAACAATAACGCTTTCAGTGTCGCGTTCAGTGCTGGAATCATTTCCTGAACAGCCGCTAATTGTGCTAGCGGAAAGCCCACCGCATGCAATTGCTGCAGCCGCGCCACCAATATGTTTCATGAAATTTCTGCGTGATATGGACAAAGTGCTTCCCCTTATTCGCGCTTTAAAAATTTGAGAAAAATCTTACGCAAAAAGCGTAACACTAAATTCAAAAACGTAACACGCAAATTAACAACGCACACGCCAATAGACATAGATATTACAGCAAAAAGAAAAACCGGCACGCTCATGCAGCATGCCGGCTTTCATGTTGAACCTATTTTGTTGCGCGCCTTAGCAAAATCAAGCGCGAAGCTTTTTATTTAATCCCGCAAAGTTCCTTTGCCATTTCACGCAGCTTGAACTTTTGAATCTTCATAGAAGGAGTCATTGGGAAGTCATCCACGAAAAAGACCTTCTTCGGGACTTTATATCTTGCGATATGAGCGATGCAATATTCGCGCACTTTTTCCTCTGTAAGCTCGCCTTTTGTTTCAGGACGTTCGCGAATGAATGCGCCAACAATTTCGCCATATTTAGGGTCAGGAATGCCAACAACTTGAGCATCCAAAACTCCAGGCATCTTCAAAAGGAAGTCCTCGATTTCAAGCGGATAAATATTTTCACCGCCGCGAATAATCATATCCTTAATGCGGCCAGTAACTTTGTAATAGCCACGTTCATCAACCATGCCAAGGTCACCTGAATGCAAAAAGCCATTTGCATCAATAACTTTTGCTGTTTCTTCAGGCATTTTGTAATAGCCCTTCATAACGTTATAACCGCGGCAGCAAAGCTCGCCTGGTTCATTGACATCGCACTCGCGACCAGTCTCTGGGTCAATAACAGCAACATCAACAACATCATGCGCGCGGCCAACTGTATAGCAGCGATCTTCCAAAGTTTCACTAACAGTAGTCTGCGTAAACACAGGTGAAGTTTCTGTCAAACCATAGCAAATTGTGATTTCTGGCATGTGCATTTTCTCCATAACTTCTTTCATAGTTTCCGGAGGGCACGAACTGCCAGCCATAATGCCAGTGCGCAGTGAAGAACAATCAAAATCATTGAACTGTGGATGGTTCATTTCAGCGATATACATTGTTGGCACGCCATAAACAGCTGTTGCTTTTTCATGATCAATTGCCTGCAGAACACGCAGCGCATTGAATTCTTCCACAATAATCATTGTGGAACGGTGAGTCAAAATTGCCAAAACGCCAAGCACGCAGCCAAAGCAATGGAAGAAAGGCACTGGCAAAACAACGCGGTCTGGTGCGTCAAGTGCTTGACGGTCGCCAATATAAAAGCCATTGTTCAAAATGTTGCGGTGAGTAAGCATAACGCCTTTTGGAAAGCCCGTTGTGCCAGACGTGTATTGCATCATCGCAACATCATTATTGTCAAATTGCGTGCGGGCCTCTTCAAGCATCTTATCTGCATCTGGCAAATATTGACCAAGCAGCATAAGCTCAGGCACAGTGAAGAATCCATGATGCTTTTCTGGGCCCATATAAATCAAGCTCTTCAAACATGGATATTCTTTACAATTGAGCTTGCCGCGTGGCTGCGTGCGAGATTCAGGAATAAGGTCACGAATAATTTGCACATAGTCAACGTCGCGATATGAATCAATAACGCACAGAGCTTTCATGTCAGACTGCTTCAAAACATAATCAAGCTCGTGGCTTTTATAAACTGGATTTACTGTGACGAAGACGACACCAATTTTTGCACAGGCAAACATGAATGTAAGCCAGTCAGGAATGTTGCGAGCCCACACACCAAGATGGTCGCCTGGACGCAAGCCAATAGCGAGCATGCCCTTTGCAAGGTCGTCTGTACGTTCATCAAAATCTTTATAACTCCAGCGCAGTTGGCGGTCTGGATAAATGATGAATTCATGGTCAGGTTCAATTGCTGTTTGTTTGCGCAGGTAATCGCCTATAGTTTCTTCACTGTGCAAAACAACATTCTTCAGTTTTTCTAAACGCTCTTCATTATTGCGGATAAGTTTTGACGGGTCTTGTTTGTCATCAAATTCCTTTGCGTCTCCTGGAGCGGCCGCAAAGGCAGAGTCGGTCTCGAAACCGTCATTCTTATATTCATTTGTCATATTGCATCACCTTAAAGAGTGTAAACTACCGCCAGGAAGCGTGCCCATTCGTCATTATGTGCGCGTACTTCATGCGGAACAATGGAATCGTAATAAATGCTGTCGCCAGGTTGCAAAACATAAAGCTCTTTGCCATATTGAATTTCAACTGGACCTTCTAAAGCATAAATAAATTCTTCACCTTCATGAGATTCAGTTTGGTGAACAACTTCATGTGATGGATCAATTGTAATGATAAATGGATCCATGTGACGAGCAGCCTTGCCTTCTGCTAAAGAGAAGAATGTGAGCAAGCCAGCATCACTTGATGTTTCCAATGTCTTTTTAGCTGTGTCTGCTTTTTCAGCACCAGCTTCTACAAAAACGGGGCCAAGATCTTTATCATCATCGAGCAAAGTACCCAATCGCACATCCAATGCTCGCGTAATCATAATTAGAGGCGCTAGCGAGGGTACTACCTCGCTTTCTTCTAGTTCTAGGATCTCTGCAGGCTCACAACCGCACATATTTGCTAGTTCTTCAACGCTTAATTGGTGGGCTTCTCTGAGTGATGTAATTTTTTTGCCAACAGAAATTTCGTTCATTTTTGTTTCCTCTTTCTTTTCCTCTTTCTTATCTAAACGGACAATGAACTTCGTTTTTCATAGCCGTTCACAGGCGGCGAATGAAAAACAGTTCAATAAATTAACGAAACTCGCAAACAATATCCATGAAAATTTGGACTAATTCGGCGCGAGTACATTTCTTTTTTGTTAATTACAATTTATATTCAAAACTCGGGCAATCCCCTTACTTTTTCCGACAGATCATAGAACCTAACCCGGACAATCCCCTTACTTTTTTCCAATCCAGCCCGAGGGATGTCCAAATTTTGCTCGAGGGATGTCCGGATTTTGCTCTGATTTCATCCGGATTTTTGGCAAGGTTTTGTTGCTACACTATCCGCGCTGAACCCCTTTGCTATGGATTGGAGTATCAATGGAGAAAAAGATTTTGAACAACAAAGTGCTGCGTTGCAGCCTTGCGCTTGTTCTTTGTGTAAGCATTGCGCTTCCGTTTTATTTGAATCATGAAAGCAGTGCAATTGCAGAGTCTGAACAGGTCAAACTTATTGTTGGCGACCAGATTGAATATGCTGGATATTCAACTTGCCACGTGACAGATGAAGAGACTGGATATGCGCTTATATGCGCGCAGCCTTCCAAAAAGACGCCAAAGGAAGGCTCTTATAAAAAAGATTATAAATGGGAAAATAATGTGGACGGTCCAGACTATTCAAACTGTGAAACTGATGAAGAAAAAGCAACTGTTTTGTGGTTGTATGAAAACAGACTTGCAATGATAGAGCGCGTTTTTTATTTTGGGCACCCAGACAGTCCTGGGTTTGACAAAAGTTTTTGGCCAAGCAAGTGGTATGACAAAAGCACAATATCAAAAAAGCAATATATTGCTTTGACTCATGTTGTTTTATCTGATTTATATTCAAATGACTTAAAAACTGCAACATATGGATGCAATTCAGAATTTAAGTCTTGGCTTGCTGAAGAAGTCACTGGCGGATATAGCAAAGGCGATGGAAAAGTGACACAAGATTCTAGGAAAAATTCAGTATATGGAAAGATGTATCACTCGCGCACTAATAAAGATTGGAGCGTGCCAGATGAATTCAAAATTTATAGAGTCTCAACAGGCAGCGAACATCAAGACATGTTTGGAATAGAAGCTTCAGGATATCTTTGTCTTACAAAATCCAGTGCAAATGCCGCGCTAACAAATGGCAATTCATGTTATTCATTAGCTGGCGCTAAATATGGGATATATAAAAATGAAGAATGCACGAAGAAAATAGCTGAACTAAAAACAAATGCAAGCGGGTATGCAAAATCTGATGCTTTGGATGTTGGGACATATTACATAAAAGAGATAAGCGCGCCAGCTTCATATGTGCTAAATAGCAACGTTATTAAAGTAAATGTTACATGCGGCACAACAACCAGTGCACAAGAAAGCAAAACAAGTGAAGTACCAAAAATTGTGACATTGCAATATCTAATGAAAAAGGTTGACAAAGAATCTTTGGTGGGTAGCCCTTTGGGTGGTGCCAGTCTTGAAGGCGCAAAGTTCGAATTGAAATATTATTGCAATACAAGTGGCAATACTTCTGGCGCTGCAACATATTCTTGGATATTCAAGACTGACAAAGAAGGCATTATAAACTTCCAAAATCCTGATAATTATTTAGTATCTGGCAGCAAAATGTTTAAAGCAAGCGATGGCACATATGGCTTGCCCATAGGCACATATACTCTGCAAGAAATTGAAGCACCAAGCGGGTACATATTGAATAAAGAGGTCTTTACACAAACTATAAAAGCATCTGGAACAACAGAAAAAATTAATAGCTGGAATATATATTCTGTGCCAGACCAAATTAAACGCGGAGACATAAGCTTCAACAAAAAGAATGGTGAAACTGGTGAACATATGGCAAATACCGTCTTTAAGCTTACGTCAAAAACAACAGGTGAAAGTCACATTATTGTGACAGATGAAAATGGATATTTTTCTAGCGAATCAAGTTGGAATGCTCACAGCAACAATACCAATTCTAATGATGCAGCGCTATCTGAAGATGGAACAAGCATTGACGAATCAAAGCTTGATGCAAATGCAGGCATATGGTTTGGACAGCAAAGTGGCGAGCAATATTGCGAAGTAAATGACAAACTTTGCGCTCTTCCCTTTGACACTTATATGCTTGAAGAATTGCCATGTGCTGCTAATGATGGTATGAATCTTGTCAAAGATGACAACATTTCAATAAGTCGCGACGGTGTTGCAATAAACTTTGGAACAATCGACAACAATCCAAGCGATGACCCAACACAACCCCAAGAGCCTCAAGATGAAACCCCACCTGCCGAAGACCCTCCAGCAGAAGATACGCCTGAGCCTCAACAAGAAACAAATGATGATGAACCGGAAAATAAAATTGTTAAAAAGCAGAGTCCTGAAAAAACAGCAACTGCAAAAGAAACAGGATCTGTTAAAACAGGCGAAGCAGATTATATTGCTTGGATCTTAATGCTTGCTGGCACAAGTTTTGCAGCGCTTTGCATTTGCTTAATTTGTAAAAAGCGCGCGCGCCGCAAAACTACAAACACGCGCACTCCCAAAAACTAGGCACTTACCTCATTCAAAAAAATGCATAATCCAAACTAAGACAAAATCATCTCGCGCAAAGCATTAAGATCAGAAGCCTGCCACTCATAAGTGGTAGGCTTCATTCCGTCTTCAATTCGCAAAAATGCAAGTTCAACTTTTTTGCACAGGCCAGCACTCAAAACTGCATATGCATAAACAGTTGCTTGCAACAAATATCTATCATGCAATTCATCATCTGTGCCGCTTGTTCCAGTTTTATAATCAATGATTCTTGCAGTGCCATCATCACGCAAGCAAAGCAAGTCGATAGATCCTTCTAAAAACATCTCGCCTGCTGGCGCACAAAATGCATATTCAGCAAATATCTGTTTATAGGCAGCAAGCTCTTCAAACCATTTTGACTCGAGCCATGTATTTATCGCACTTTGCAAGCGCGATAAATCATCTGGTTCAACTCCCCATCTTTTTGCAGCTGCAGCAATGCGGCCTTTAAGTTTTTCTTCATCACAAACTTCACTGCGATTTTGCGCAATCCATTGAGCTACTTGGTGAAATGCTGAACCAACCGTGCTTACAGTTTCAACATCGTCTTCGCGTGAACGCAAATGCGCATAGGCACTAGAGCTTGCAGGAGACTTCTTTTCTTTTGCAAGAGAAGAATAAGAATGCATATCTTTAAAATGTTCATTATGCGCGCGCAAAACTATCGGAGGATTCAAGCATGCAACAGATCTTCTTTCTGGAACAAAATCATCTTCCGGAGCGTCTTCCCATTTGCCTTGTTCACCAGATGATGATGAAGCTTCCTCTTTGCTTTCTTCACCTTCAACACTTTCACGTTCAGAAGGCGCTTCTGAATAATGAAATTCGAACATTGAGCCATTGCTTGACTCATAATTTTTATTCGCTGTTGAAAATCCTTCACCAAATAAGGCATCACAAACATCCCTTACAGGACCTTCCTTAACTTCACCTTTGGTCGCATAATTTTCTGTCCCAGCAACATAAATTAATAAATCGCGCGCTCGAGTTAAAGCAACATAAAATAATCTTTGCGCTTCTTGTGAATCTTGCTCAATTGTAAGCAAGCGAGCACATTCATTAAATTCAATAGCGTCTTTTGCTTCTGACAAATGAGCCGGTGCATCTTCACATTTTAAAAATTTAGACCTTGTTGGATAATAAAGATATCTTTTGCCGCCCTGGCTTAATACTGAAACATTTTCAGCACCATATCTTGCAGCCGGCTTGCCGCTACTTTGTATAGTCGCAACAACAGGAAATTCCAAACCTTTAGATGCATGAATTGTCATAATCTGAACAACATTGCTGCCAAAAGCAATCATGCTTGAAGTCTTGCCTCTGCCGCCGAGCCCTTTTTCAGCAGTGTCGCAAATCTCTTTGAAGTGACAAGCTATGCTGCAAATATCAGAACTGTTTTGGTTAATATAGTCTTGCAACAAGTCACCAAAATATGCAATATTTGCTTGCGCTGTCATGCCTTGCGCGCCCGATTCTTGCAAAGTCGCATATAAACCACTTGCATGCACAACATAATCAATAACTTCCATAATTGGTGCATACTCTGCCATTTGCAATGCAATTTCCAAAATGCACTTTGTTTTGATGAGCGGGTCGTCCATATTCTTTGGTAACAAGTCAACTTGATAACATAGCGCGTCATATAAAGACATCTTGACTTTCTTGCCATCATTGTTAACTTTGCGTTCCCTATGTTGAACAACACCAAGTTCAAGCAAACAATCATCCGGAATATCAAAGAATACAGAAGTTAAAAGCTTGAGCAGAACTTCATCGTCGTCGCGCAATTGCAAAAAGCGCAGCAAATAAATAAGTGCTGTGATTTCTTTACGCTGAAAATAGTCTTGCCCGCCAGAAACAACACAAGGAATGTTGTGCCTGCGCAAAGCATCCACAACAACGCCCGACTTACCATTTGCAAAAGCGCGCAACAAAACCGCCATCTTGCCATATGGCACACCATTTTGAGCTAACTCTTCAAACTGTTGTGCAATCAATTCTGCTTGAGCAGCAAACAAATCATTAGCGCTTGTCTTTTTTATTCCATCATGCTTGCCATGACCTGCAACAAAATGCATTCTTACTCTTGGTGAATTGTCATCAATCCAGCTGCAATGAGTATCTGTGCGTCCAGCTTTGATATCTAAAAATTCAGCACCAAAAAATTCACTTTTCTCAAATATCGCTTTAACAAAATGCAAAATGTCTGGATGCGACCTGAAGTTTGTATCAAGATTCAAAACAAGCGCATCCTTTTCTTTCATGCATCCGCGCATGTTTCTATATGTTTCAATGTCCGCGCCACGAAAACCATAAATTGCTTGTTGAGCATCGCCCACAGTTGTTAAAGTGCTTAAAGCTTCATCGCAGATATTCATTATTATGCCAACTTGCAGCGGGTCAGTATCTTGAAATTCATCAATCATTACTGTTGAAAACCTATCACGATACTGCTTCACAATTTCAGGGTTAGCATGCAGCAATTTGTACATATCTTTTTGCAGATCATTTGTGTCGCGCATTCTTGAATTCTTCTTAAACGCGTTGTAATAGCTATATGCTTCACCAGCAACATTTAAGCCAGCATCCAGCAACTTCTGTTTTAATACACACTCGAATATAGAGCGCAATTCATCATATTTTAAAGCTGCATCCAAAAAAAGTTCTTTATATATTTTCTTGCATCTGCCTGGCCCAATTTTGCATTCCCCTAAAAATCTATCTAAATATTCCCAAGAAATATCATCTTCTAAAAGCAAAGATTCAAGCCTTGAACAAACATTCACAAGGTTGCGCCATGCAGGAATTGTACCCGTACTTTCATCATTTTCAATTCCCATACTTTCAAGCTCGATTTTGCAAGCCAAAATGCTTGAATATCTTTGACGCATTTCTTTGACAGGGTTTGGAATCTTCGGGGCACGTTCAAGCTCAATCAATGAACAATCTGAGCTTGCTTCCAATTCAAAAAGCCTCTTGATAAATTTTGTAACGTTCTTTACTCCATTTAAATTATCAAGCAAAAATTGAACATTTTCATTTTTATCACGCTGCAAAAGCATAATTTCTAAAGCTTTGCCACGCAAGACGGCTGCATCTTCTTCAGAAAGCATAACAGCACCTGGGTCAATATCAGCTTCAAGAGCATGTTCATTCAAAAGCTCTGTGCACATGTGGTGAATTGTCGAAATTAAAGCATCATCAATTTGAAGAGCATCAGCAACCAAACCGCGAGAGCGCAATTCAGCACGAATGCGCCCCATCAGCTCGCCCGCAGCCTTGTTTGTAAAAGTAATAATCATCAAGTTGCGCACAGATTCGACTGAACCATCTTCAAGCTGTCTGCCAATGCGCTTTGATAATGTTGCTGTTTTGCCAGTGCCAGCCCCTGCTTGAATGAAGAGCGGGTTGCCTTGACAATCTATTGCTTGTTGTTGTTGCTTTGTTGGCTTCATTATTGTGCCCTCTTCCCACAGAAATTCTTTGCATGGCAATATTCACATGCATCCTTCACGAGCGGATGTGCAGGAATGTTGCCCTCTTTCAAAGAATCCAAGCACTTCTTCACTAATCCTTCGACTCTTTCAACATATTCGCTATATTTAACAGCATGATTTTCATTCGGCAATTCATCGCATGGATAAAGAAATTCATATTCACCAAAATCAACTTTTGCATCATATGCACCGCGCATGCAATTTGTTGCATAAGACCTATAAACTGAGCCAACAATTTTTATGTCAATGCCTTTGCGATCAAAATATTGCTGAACCATAGATGCATAAATATCAGTTTGAATTCTTGCAGGAAAATCTTGCTCACGGCCAACTCCATAGCCCCTGCCAGCCCCAAGCGTGCTCATCTTGTAGTCGATAATTACAGCTTCGCCTTCTTCATTAACATCGATTCTGTCGACCTTGCCGCTAACAGCAACACCAGCATACATAAGTGGGCCGTTTTCATCATCGCCTGTCAACTTCAGCTCTAAATATTTTGGCTTGAACTTTGGAAGAAAGTTAGCATCTCTGCAAATAAGATTCATTAATTGTGCACGAATCTTTTCACATTGAACAGTATCAAAAGCAGATTTGATAACAAACTCGCCCTTAGCAGTGGACTCATCAAGACATTCATTAAAAATATCAACAAGCATTTCCAATGCTTCATCTAAGTTATCTTCCACTACGCGTTCGTTACCGTTTGAAAGCCACTTCTGATAAAAAGCATGCAAAGTGTCATGCGCGAGATTGCCCATGTCGGTTGCTTCAAAACCAACATCCATGATCTTCACGCCAATTCTATTATTGATAAACCACCTGTAAGGACACCTATATAAAGCTTCCAAAGCTGTTGGAGAAAAAAGCTCGCCATAATTTTCAAAGTCTGGCAGCAAGATGTCCAAAGATTCAGCGCGTTCCAACTTTGCTCTTAAAATGTCAACCATTGTGTGGTCATCAGCATCATAATTATTGAAAATGTCAGCTTCACAAACTCTTAAAACAAGACCGTTTTCATCAAAAGTACTTGGAACTTTTTGAACATCCATACCAGATTTATTTTCTTCATCACTGCGATATGGAGTAAGCAATTCTTCCCAAAGAGCACTTGGGCAAATTTCATCACCAATTCCATTATGGCAAAGCCTATATGCAACAAAATTATTGCGTGTATTTTCAACAAGAGTCAAAAGCTTTAATCGCTGTTGGTCAGGCTTGTTTTGTTCAAACAAAATTCCAAGCTTTTCGCGGAGCATATCAAATGGAGTCACGCCAGCAGACATCTTGAATGCATCTGATTCCAAGTTTGCCATAATAAGGTTGTCAACCTTGGTATAAAAAAGAGCATCAGACGAACAAATAGCAATAGCATCTTCCAAATTTCCTGAAGCACGAGTAAGTTTCACAGGAACATTTGCCAAAAGTTCATCATAATCATAAATGCCGACTTCTGCGCATTCTTCAAGATAATCCAAGATTGCTTCAACACATGCCGCATCATCAAATAAAGATTCTTGCAGCATACATTCAAACTTATCAGAATATAGCAATTCTGAATCAAGCTTTGCTCGTTTAGCAGCGGAAACATTTTCAAACATTTTTCTTGCGCAATCTTCATCTGAAGTTTCAGGCTTTAGCAAATCTGTATATTCAAAAATGTCATTTATACGCTCAAAAAAGTTTGACCCGCCTTTCATTCGCCAATTCTTTTGCAAACTGCGAGCCTTTGAATTTGATAATCCAAAATATGGCGATGAAACCAAACTAATTGTTTCTTCATATAGCTGTTCAGAAGGAATGAACATGTCACTATCCATTGCCAGCAATCTTAAAGTGGAACGAATCTTGCAAAGAGTAATATAAGCAGCACCAAATTTTGTATTCATGAGTGGCATGCTTATGTTTACAGAAAAAGGAATGCCAGCAGCTACAAAAGCTTCAAAAAATTTATAATCAATTTTTGATGCATCATCTTCCACAATTACAATGTCGCGAGTCCTCACTCCGCGCGCCATCAAATTCTGAATGAGTTGCACACACAAATCTTGTGCACAATGGCTGCCATAAGCTTCGCCCAAAATAACATTGCCGCCTGCTTGCAGCCCGCCTTTGCCACTATATAACGCAGCATACAAATTGTGTAATTCGCTTGAGCCAACACCAATTCCAGCACCAGCGCCAGTGCCAGTACCACAAACATCAGCGCAAAGCTTAGCATGTGCAGCAATTGTCCTTCGCAAGTCATATGCAGTTGTGCATTCGCCAAAATGTTCAACTGCTTGCAACCTGTGCGCGCTTGTAATATCCAAATCAACAAAAATCACCACCGAGCCGCTAAAAGCTTCTTGTGGCAGCCCGCGTTCAACATGAACTTCTTCCACAACAGAATTGTCATCTAAAGTCTTTTTATATAAAGCCACATAATCCATGACTTCAAGTTCCAAATCTGAAAAGCCTGCACTAGTATGCGAAACCTCGCCAACAGCATCACTTAAAAAAGAAGCCAAATCATCAATATATGAAGCACTTGGGTCGCGCTTAATTATTTCAGTCAAAAAAACTCGCGCGAAAATTTTGCGCTTTGTTGCATTTATAAGCTTTGTGCCATCGCCATATGCATCCCAAAGTTCACCAAGCCAATGCGAATAAGCTTCAACATTCACGCCAGCCTTCACATGCTGCGCAATTATTCTTTTAAAAACTTCCGCCTGGTCGGGCGTAGTTGTAACAAGCCAAGCCGTCTTGCCATCATCAACTGCTTGGCGGCACAATTTAATAGCTCTATTCATCAAATCAAGCTGAGTTGCAAATTCTTCTTTAATAAGATGCATGTGACCTTCCTTTGTAGTTTCGTCTATAATATCAGCATTCTATGACAAACGAAGTTATGGTTATTATGTTCTTGGATTATTTAAACAAATTTGGAAATAAAAGTTTTACTGAGCTGCCCTGCAACGACCTTGACCTGCTTGCATTCGCGCTCCTTTCTTATCTGCGAATTGGCGGCAGCAATTTTTTGGAAGACAAAAGCATAAATGATGTTTTGTGCGATATGCAAAATCGCAAAAGTGAAGTTTATGCTTCGCTTTTCCCTTATAGAGAAAAAGACATCGACCGCTTGTTGGAACTTTTAGCTGGCAGCAGGTTTGCTCCGGTGCGAGTGATTGCTTTTAAGGAAGAAAGCAGCATTGAAAAAGAAGAGCAATTTTCCGCCTCGGCATTTTTGATCCCAAATGTCACATGCATAATTGCATATCGCGGCACAGATGCAAGTTTTATTGGATGGAAAGAAGACTGCAACTTGGCATTGTCAAAGCCAATTCCTTCACAAATTGAAGCTTGCGCTTTTTTGGAAGAAATTGCTTGCCGCACCAGCGAGCCCATTCAAATTTGTGGGCATTCAAAAGGTGGCAACCTTGGGATTTTTGCTGCTGCTTTTGCTTGCGAAAAAACACAAAAAAGAATCACTGACATTGTAAATTTTGATGGCCCTGGAATTAGCAGCGCAATAATTGAAAGCAGCGGCTACCAGCATATAATGAATTGCATTCGCGTTTATATTCCGCGCGCATCTATCGTCGGGCTGCTTTTTCAGCAAGCGCCAGACATACGAATAATCGATGCTGTTGGTGCTCCTATTACCCAGCACAGCCCATTCCTTTGGATGACGAATGAAGACAGCTTATGTTTTTCGCCACAGATTGCACCAAGCGCTCATATAGTTTCTGAAGGCGTGCAAGGCTTGATTGAAAATTTAACAGAAAGCCAAAAGGAAGACTTTATTGAAGTCATGTATCGCATTGCAATTTCAACAGATGCATCCAGCTTTACTGAGCTTTTTTCAAGCATGAGTTTAAAGACTTTGAAGTCGCTTTGCAAAACTGTTGTGACAACTGATAAGAAAAGCTCGAAGTTGATTTTTCAAGTTTTAAAAATTTATTGGAAAAGCGCAGCTGCAGCCCTTGTGAAAACACCTCGATATAATGAAGTCACAGTTGCCGCAATGGGGCAACAGCCGCAGCTCATTCTTGCTTCAGCTTCCCCACGCAGAAAGCAGCTTTTACAAGAAGCAGGTTTTAATTTTATTGTTGCGCCAAGCAATGTTGATGAAGTTGCCGACCCTAAATTGCAGCCATATTGCCTTGCAAAAAGCTTAGCCAAACAAAAGGCGCGTGCCACATTCAAAAATATTATTGAGAATACACGTCAAGAAAATGCAAGCGCGCAAGAAAGTTTTGTCATTGTTGGCGCAGATACAATTGTTGCGCTGGAAAAAGAGGTTTTTGGCAAACCAAAAGATGCACAAGACGCAAAGCGCATGTTAAATGAACTTTCAAACAACACACATCGCGTCATCACTGGAGTTTGCATAATCGATTCAAATGGTAAAGA
>CAVDAL010000046.1:0-20260 GCA_963606965.1 Acutalibacteraceae bacterium | reverse complement strand
CCTGTAAAATGTCTGCTCGTTGTTTTCAAAAAGGGAAACATAATCGCAGCTTAAATGAAGCATAAATGTACCTACAACATTGGAGTTTAATGGAATTACAAATCGGGAAGCTCACTTTGCTAAAGACTCATTCAGCAAGAGTAGTCCTTATTTTATGTTTTGCAATTGCTTGCATTTTTGCAATGTCAACAACTACTAGCCAAGCACTTGCAGACCCTGCTGCAGGAAGACCAATTTCAGCAATTCTGCAATTAAACAAGCAAATCGATCAAATCCAAGATCAAATTCAAGAAAAAGCTAAAGAAAAGAAAAAGACAGAAAAAGTAGATAAGCTTATCGATGTTGCTGAAAATTTGAAAGGCACACCATATGTTTATGGTGGTTCAACACCAGCAGGCTTTGATTGTTCTGGTTTCACGATGTATTGCTATAGCAAAATTGGAGTTAGCTTAACTCACAATGCTGCTGCTCAATATAGTCAAGGCAAGCATGTTTCTAAAAAGAATTTGAAGAAAGGCGACCTTGTCTTCTTTGGTTCAAGCACATCATCAATCAATCATGTTGGCATTTATATTGGCAATGGCAAGATGATTCATTCACCACATACTGGCGCTGTTGTTCGAGTTGAAAGCATAGACAATCACGGCAGTTATGTTGGGGCTTGCAGAGTTCTTAATAATAAGTAAGCTCTCAAAATAATACTTACGTTTTGAAAAGGGGAGGCATGCACTCCTCTTTTTCTTTCGCAAGTCTTTTTTGTGCTATTATTTTATGCGCGTGTAATTTATACTGTTGTTCGTTCAATGCTCTATCTTTTATTGCAAGGAAGGTCGTTTGTGAACATGTTGAAGAAATTTATAAGCTTAGCTTGTGTGCTTGCTCTTTTGTTTTCTTTGTCAGCTTGTGGTCAAAAAGAAGATCCAAATAAAGCATTCATGGGAACATGGACATTAAGCGCTATAACAAATAATGGAACTGACGCATCAGAAGATGTGATGGATGCACTTAACAAAAGCGGTCTTACATATCAGCTTATTATGAATTCTGATTTAAGTGGAACTTTAGACTTAGCTGGCACGCAAAGCAATTTCACATGGGCTGCTAATGAAGATGATACAACTCAAGCTTTACTTGATGCGGAAGGCAACCAGCTTACTGTTACATTGCAAGAAGACGGCACGCTTTTAATGAATGAAGGCGACATGGCTTTAACTTTCACAAAGCAAGAAAGTGGAACAGATTCATCTGACACTACAGACGATGCTGCAGCATCAGATGAAAGTCAGTCGCAGTAAAACTTAAAGCAAAACTCTTAACCAAATAACCAAGCTTCAACAGCTTCTTTTGGTCTTGCGCCAACGCTTGACTTTACCACTTTGCCATTTTCAAAATAAACAAGCAAAGGAATGCTGGTAACGCCAAAATTCATTGCAAGTTGGCGCTGTTCGTCAGTATTGACTTTGCCAACTTTAATTTCAGGATGTTCTTGTGCAATTTCTTCCACAACAGGCGACAAGCTGCGGCAAGGGCCACACCAAATTGCCCAAAAGTCTAAAAGGACAGGCTTGTCACTATTGATAACCTCGTCTTCAAAATTACTCGCGTTAATTTCAATAACGGCCATTTTTTCTCCAATCAATGCAGTGCTGAAACTCATTCAGTATAAGCTATACTGAAAATATGAGAGCCCGCAAACCAAAACATATTCAAGAACGTCTTGTTAAATATTCCGCAAGTTTAGAACTTCAGCCGCAAAGTTGCAAAGGCAAGTGGCTTGCAAAACATTGCGCTAGTGCGCGCGAGTTGCATGTTGACCTTGGCTGCGGCAAAGGCAGCTTTGTTGTGGAATCTGCACGACGCAACCCTGACCATTTATATATTGGAATTGATAGCGAAAATATCTGCATTGCTTTAGCTGCACAAAAAGCTGTGGAAAGCGGCTTGAACAATGCAATTTTTGTTTTGGCAAATGCTGATGAGATTTGCGACTTTTTTGCAGATGGGGAAGTTGATACGCTTCATTTGAATTTTTGTACTCCGCGCCCAAAAGCAAAGCATGCTCATTTGCGCTTGACATATGCGCAACGCTTGAATGAATATGCAAAAATTTTAAAAAGCGACAGCGGCCATATTGCTTTTAAAACAGATAGTCAGCCTTATTTTGACTGGTCATTGACTCAATTTGAAGCTGCGCAATATAAACTTGAAAATGTCACGCGCGACTTGCATTCCACAAATATTGCGAATGTCTTAACAGAATATGAAGCTCGCCTTAGCAAGTTAAATGCAAAAATCCATGCCTGCAATGCATTCCCGCCAAGTGTTGAGCCAACAGAAATTGAGCAGAAAGCTTCCATGAGTTTAGGCGATTACCTTCCACAAGACATTGAAGGCCTTGAAAGCTTGGAATATATTCCATATGGAATGGAAGATTTTGTTAGCAATAAAATTAATTGGCTAAAAAAGCATCAAGCTTGAGTCCAAAGACGCATTTTCGAAGATGGGATTTTTGCTTCGCCATCTATTAGCGTGCGCTCTGTGCCATCTTCAAGCAAAATTTGCAAAGCAAAATCATCATCTGTGCCAATAACTTTTGCTTTGTAACAAGTGCCATTTTCTTCAATTTCAACAATTTTATTTGTTAAAAGTGAACGCTGCCTATATTCGCTTAAATGCGGCTTTAACGGAATAACATTCAAGCCATCCATGAATGAATTAACAGTGTCTGCAATTATTTGAGCGCGAATGTCATTGCTGTTCAAGTTGTGAATAGCGCTTGCGTTATAAATGCTTGAAATATGGTCGACCAAGTGGTCAGGGTATCCCAAAAGCGGCTCAAAAATATTAATGCCAATGCCGACGATGATCCACTGGTCTTCAAGCTTGCCGCTTGGATTGATTGTTTCAGTTAAAATCCCACCAATTTTGCCAAGCTCATTGAAGATGTCATTAACCCACTTAATGCGGATTTTTGTATTACATGTCTTTTCAATTGCTTGCGCACAAACGACAGCTGCATAAGTTGTGACTAAAGTGAAATTTTCTTGTCCAAAAGGAGGCTTAAAAGCAAGCGTCATATAAATGCCAGTGTTGGCAGGGGAATAGAAAGTGTTGCACCCTCTGCCTTTGCCTGCACTTTGTTCGTCAGTGACTATAAGTGAACTTCTTTTGATTTTACCATCGCGAATAAGGGCTTTTGCGGTCTCGTTGCTAGAAGCAAGGCTGCCATAACAGAATAAGTCCAGCTCAGGCACGTTAAGGTATCGTTCAATTAGGCCCCGATACGCTTGAATCTTTTTTGTGCGTCGACTAAAAATCGAAAACCCCCTGTATCGAATTTGTGTCAAAACAGGATACCACATTTAAAGATTTATGCTATAGAGTTTTGCAAGCTTTAATAATTTGTTACTTTAAATAAACATCATGATTGCATATGATGCTACGCCAACAACAATGCACAAAACAAGCGACTTTTTAATATAGCCAGCAATGCAAACAAGAACCGCTGCGATAAGCGGCATCATGCCTTCCCACAAGCCATTGCTAAACATCCCAACTGAAAATAAATCATTTGCAATTAAGGCTGCAAATGTTGCAGCTGGAATAAGATTTAAAGCACGGCTTACTTTTTCAGGAAGTTCTTTGCCTTTAAGCAAAAACATTGGCACAACTCTGCAGATGAGCATCGTGATAATTACAGAAATTGCGATTATGCCAAATTCAGTCCATGTCATGCGGCATCAACTTCTTTGTGGTCATTAAGGCTATTAAGTTCTTCAGCCTTTTCAGTTGCGTTGCACCCTTGCTTTTCAAAACATGAAACAATAAAGCCAACAATTACGCCAAATATTGCGCCAATTAAAATTGCTGGATTGCTAAGCCCGACAAGCTTACAAACAATCACGCCAACAACAGCAGCACCTGCAGCTGCAAAATTTGAAGCAGTAATTTTTTGCATGCAGAAGAGGCAAATAAAAATTGAAGTCATAGCAAATGATGCAATAGCTGTTGGAACAGAAACTAAAGCGCCAATCAAAACACCAACAGCATTTGCACAGGCCCATGTTAAGCAGCTAAAAATGTTTACAGCAGTAGAACGCTTGATATCCCAGTTGCCAGCTTGCAAGCGCGCAAGATTTACGCCAAAGCTTTCATCTGTAACAGTTGCTCCAAAAATAAAGAGCAAGCGCTTGCGCGTCTTTTCACAAAAGCGCGAAAGGGAAGCGCTATAAAGGACTTGTCTTGTGTTGACCAAGCTCACAGACAAAATAATTGATAGCGGGTCAGCTCCTGCTAAAAACATGTTTGGAATCATATATTGGCCAGCACCGGAATAAAATAGAATAGAAAAAAGAAAGACTTGAACAGCGCCAAGACCTGCCTGATGGCAAAGCAAGCCGCATGGAATTCCAAGCACGATATATCCTGCCATGATTGGCCACGCCGCGCACACAGCATCTTTCAAAATATGTCTGATGTTTATTTTTTTAGAGTAATTCATGAAAAGCAATGATAAATGAAACAGCGCAGCTGTTAAGATGCCAACCGGTTTAGTGGTTAAATTGCAAGACCATTGACGCATAATATTTATCTAAATTCGAGTTCTTGGCTAGGTATTTGCTTATAAAGTCTTAATATAGTTTCTGCATGTAAATAGGCATTTTTAGGAGCATAAATGGCTGACGAGTCAAATGACTTTATAAGAAATAAAGAGCAAAAAGTTGCTTCCCCGCAAGAGGAAACAGATGAATTAATTCCAGATGATGAAAAGATAGATGTTCGTGAATTTGCGCAAGAAACTCACGGTAACAATCTCGCTGATGTTGATGATTTGTCTGATAGCATAGATGCTGCTTTAGATGATGATGAATCTTTGGAAGATGCAAGCGAGATTTTGTCAGAATCTGCTGAACCTTCAAATGAAGTTGATGAAGCAGATGAAGAATTCATTGAAGATGTTGATGAATATTTCGATGAAGAAAATGATGCGCCTGAAGCTGAAGCAGTGGAAGATGAGCTGGCAGAAGATGAAGCACCTGAGGCTGAAACTTCTATGGACGACTCTCCAGCACATACAGCTGAATTTCCTGCAATTACGGATGAAATTCCTGAAGAAGAGCCAGAACAAGATGCAGTGCAAGATGAAGAGATTGCAACGCAGCAAGATGTTAAGCCTAAGAAGAAGCGTCGTGGCTTGAAAGCGCTGTTAATCGCCTTGATTGTGATTGTCATCTTGGCATTGGGCTGCACAGCTGCTTTAGCAATTGATGACCATCTTCGCACGCAGGAAGTTCCAGCAAATACAACTTTAGATGGCGATGAAGACATAAGTTCTCTTACAAGCGATGAGCTGCGCCGTGTTCTTGATAAAAGAATTGAAAAAGGTAAAGCAAGTTATTTGACTTTAAATATCAATGGCGAAAGCGAAAAATTAAAGATGAATTCTTTGGGCACGCCAAATGCAGATGACACAATTGAAGCTGCATTTGCTCCATATAACAAAGAATTTTATCTTCGCTGGAAAGACCGCATTGAAACTTTGTTCGACATGAAAGAACAGCCAAGCTACGAAGTGAATACATATTATGATTTGGATGAAAAGAAATTAAAGAAGCGCATCAAGGCTATTGCACAAGATATTAATGTTGAAGCAAAGCAAGCTACATATGAATATGATTCAAAAACTGATGGCTTGGTGAAGGTTGCTGGCAAAACTGGAATAAAGCTTAATGTTAAAAAGACAATAAAAGCTATTAAAGATGCTTATTCATCTGAAGAGTCAAATGTCACTGTGACTGCTGTATGTGAAGTTACGCAACCAAAGAAAGATTTGAATCAAGCTATTCTTGTTGATACAAGTGCTTGCAGGTTGCGTTTTTACCAAGGTACCAAGGTCGTTTTTGACTGGCCTTGTACTCCTGGCAAAAGCGGATATTCAACTCCAACAGGCAGCTTTACTATTGTGGACAAGCAATATATGCCAACATGGATTAATCCACACAGTGACTGGTCAGAAGGTATGGCAGAAACTATAGGACCAGGCGAGTCAAACCCGCTAGGGCTTCGTGCGTTGGGTTTAAGCTGCGGCGGTGGCATTTTTATTCATGGCACAACAAATACATATCAGCTTGGCAGTCAAGGCAGCCATGGGTGCATTCGTCTTGCAAATGCAAATGTTGTTAAGCTTTTTGACAAAGTGAAGCTTAATTGCCCTGTAATTGTTCGTTAGTTTTAAATATAGTTTGAAGTTGGAGCATTTATGGAAACTTTGAATTTGGATTTAAAAAAGTCTGCAACGCGAAAAACCATTTTTGGCAAACTTATTGTTGCTATTAAAGAAGAAGAAACAAGCGCAATGGTTGGCAGAGTTGTTGCAGATACATCCATTCCTGCGCAGGCTCAATATGCGAATCTTGCTGAGGTTAAAGCTGCTATTAAGCATAGCATTGCAAGCGATTGGGCAAAGGAACAAGCAGGCGCCATCTATGAAATTTTGGCTGAAGCAGAAGCTGAAGCTCATGGTTGTACAGTTGAAGAAACTCATTTCCATGAAGTTGGGCTTGGCATGACAATTCGTGAAATTTTGGGAATGTGCACAGCTATTGAACTTTTAGACAAGCCAAAACTTGTAATTGATAAAGTTCAAGTTGGCAGCGGTAAAGTTGAATGTTCTCACGGTGTGTTAGATATTCCTGCTCCTGCAACAGCTGCAATATTGCGCAAATATGATATTGCTGTTGTGGAAGAAAAGTTGGAAGGCGAACTTTGCACACCAACATCTGCAGCATTTATTGCGCATTTCATGAGTGAATAATGGAGCGTGCTTTTAATAATTAGCAATGTGTCTTGCTGGCAACTGTGCTGGCAACAAGATAGTTAACAATCGCCCTTTTCTTGTGTAACGGATTAGTAATAATTGTGGATTTAATAGCCGCCGCGCCTTAAAAGCGCGGCGGCTTCGTGTAGGATGTTGAGCAATGCAAATTTTCGCTGAAATTTTCAGCAGGAAGGCTCAACATTCATGCGACATACAAAGCAAATTATCATTTCAACAATTTTGACCATCATAGCGATTGGCATTTTTTATTATGCGAAAATCCCAGCACTCAATGTTCATAGCAAAGGCTTTTGGTGGTTTTTAATTGGCTGTGTTATCATCGTGGCAATTTTCTTTGGCATTCCAAAAGCAAAGCGCGCGGGTGAAGCTGGAGTTGAATCATTCAAAAACAAAAGCAATAGTGTTTTTGATACCATTGGCAACTTCCGCGACAAAATGAACAATCCTGCATCTTGGGGTTCAAAAAGCAAAAGCACAAATGCAGAAGAAGTCGATGCCACAGTTGATGGCAAAAAGTCTTCACGCAAGCACAAAGTCCATAAAGGCCCCGGCAAGTTTTTGAAAAGCGTGCACAAAGGCTTTTGGTTTTGGTGCTGCACAATAGTTGTCATATCATTGCTTGTAATGGTTGTTGGCGACGTTGTCAGTTCAACATTTTTCAATGCTCGTTCATATTCAAACTTGATTCAAACAGAAGATGGCGACTTTGCAGATGACATTGCAGAAATTCCAATGAGCTCTGTTCCAGTTGTAGACCGCGATACAGCTATTACTTTGGGCAGCCGCACAATTGGTGAAATCAGCGACCTTGTCAGCCAATATTCAATTGATGAATCAACTGCTGGCTACACGCAAATCAATTACAAGGGTAGCCCTTATCGTGTTAGTTCATTGAAATATGCAGACATCATTAAATGGCTTGTCAATACAAGCAAAGGCTTGCCGGGATATGTCACAGTGAACATGGCAACACAGGAAACAAAGCTTGTTCGTCTTGAAGAAGGCAATTATATGCACATTTCAACAGGCGAATATTTTAATAAATATTTGTATCGTTACTTGCGATTCCAATATCCAACAACAATTTTTGGTGAAGCTTCATTTGAAATTGATGATGATGGCAACCCATATTGGATTGTTCCAATTGTGAAATATCGCATTGGTCTTTTTGGTGGGGAAGACTATGACGGCGCTTTGATTGTTAATGCTTGTTCGGGCGAAGTTCAGCGTTGTTCAATTGAAGAAATTCCAAGCTGGTGCGACAAAGTCTTTGCAGCAGATTTGATTTATGAACAGCTGCAATTCTATGGCAAATATCAAAAGGGCTTCTGGAATTCTTTGATTGGCCAGTCTGGAGTTTTGTGCCCAACAGGCTCTTCCACAGTTAATTTGTTTGGTGGTTCTTCAACAGATACTGAAGAAACAACATCTACAACAAATAGCGGATATAACTATCTAGCAATAGATAATGATGTTTATATGTATACAGGCATGACATCTGCGAATAGCGATGAATCATTGGTTGGCTTTGTGCTCACGAACTTGCGAACAAAGACGACCAAATATTATGTCTGTGCAGGTGCTACGGAATCTTCTGCGCAATCATCTGCAGAAGGCCAAGTCCAGCAGATGGAATATCAAGCAACAGCTCCGCTTTTGTTAAATGTTGCAGACAGACCAACATACTTCTTGTCGCTTAAAGATCAAGCTGGCTTGGTAAAGATGTATGCATATATTGACGTGCAGAAATATCAAATTGTAGGCACGGGCTCTACTGTTTCTGAAGCACAGAAGAGTTATGTGAATGCCTTGCGAAATGATAGTGAAGTTAATGTTGATGAAGAAACATTGAATGAAGCAGCGGAAAGTTCAACAGAAACAGTAAAGAAAGAAAAGGTCTATACAGTTGACGCAATAGAGGCGACAGTTGTAAATGGCAATACAATCTTTTATATAAAGATGAAAGGTGAAGATGTTGTTTATACTGCAAATATCAATTTGAATGCTGAATTGCCTTTCTTGAAGTCTGGAAGCAAATTAACTTTGACTTATACAGAAAATGGTTCTGTGCGCGAGATTAACAGCCTGACTGTTAAGTAAAAGCTTGCTTTTGCAAACTTACCTTGCAAAAAAGTTTTTAGCTTGCAAAAAGCTTACTGATGAAGAAAGCCCCGCCGCATTATTTCGCGGCGGGGCTTGTCAATTTCTTTAACGCTTGTGGTTTTAACTTTAAAAGCCAAAAGGATTTTTATTTTCTGGTTTTTTATTCTTAAAAAGCGTCACATAAAATTTTGGCTCTAAATTGTTCGCAGGCACTCTATTTGAAGTAAGCAAAGCTTTGTGCATACAGCTGTCTTTGCACAAATTGCAAGCTGTGCAAAGCTCAGGCCTGAAAATCAATGTAGCTGGGCTATAAATATCACTTGGATCTTTTTGCTTATATCGAAGAGCGCGAGTAGGGCAAAATGTTGCACATGCTCCGCAATATTTGCATTTAGCTTCATCGATATGAATGTCGCACCAAAAACGCGAATAAATTGTGGAGTCTTTTGGAAGTGTCCCGATATATCGCAATAGCGCAATCATCCTGACACTTCTATATGTTTTTGCAGAATCAACATCTTCAATTTTTACAACGATAGACTTCGACTTCTTTTCTTTCTTGCGTTTTTCTTCATCTGTTGCAAGCATATTATCTATGCTATCTGTTACATATCCTAAGACGGAAGCCCCGGCCTGCGCAAATGCGCTGCGGCGGCTGTCTGCTTCAACAGAATTATGGCGCGACTTTTTATTGCACATATTTTCTGGAATTTCATGGAAAACTTTAAGCTTGCCTTTGACTTTCCATTCCTTTAAAAGCGTTTTTGCGCTATCAATTGTCTTGTTTATATAAGGGTCGTCAGAATCAATAATGCAACCATCACAACCTGGTTGGAAAAGCGCAACATGAGAAATTCCACAAGCAAACAACCCACATAATAAATATTCATCTAAATAGTCAAGACACGGCAGGACAATAACATTGCTTGTGTCCATGTTCGCTTCTATGGCATTCTTTTCGCATACAAAACAAACAACTCCGCCGCAACGTTTTCCAATTTCTTTTGCTCTTAAAACAAGTTCATTTTGGTCAACATTTTGGGCAGAAAATGCAGTCGCAGGACATGCCGCAATGCAGGCGCCGCAACCAGTACAAAGTTCTGCTGAAATTTCTATGTTACCAACGCGTCTTGTTATTGCATCATGTTTGCAGGCATAAATGCAACGCTTGCATTTTGAATTGTGATTGCGAACATGATTACACCTGCGCGGAATTGACGACACAGTATTTGCAGCGGCAAGTTCATTGGAAATTGCTTCTATGTGATCTATTTTTCCCATAGCTAAAAACTATAACGCGAAATATTTTCATTCGCCATATGGCAATTGTCACTAGTTTGTATAATACCGCAGAAGGCAAAATGCTGTATAATACCCGTCGAGTGCACGATGGATACACGCGCGTTGAGGCTTAAATATCGCTTGATATTCACTAAAAATGCATTTATATGGTTATTTTTATTGGTTTTTACGCATAACCTGTGTGTTTTACGTGCTTTTATTGCGTTTCTGCGCTAAACTACAGGAGTTTTTATTCGCGCAGGTTTATGGCCTTACGACCTAGGGAGGACGTATGAAGAAGTTTTTAACAATTGCTAGTGCAACAATTTTTGCAGCAGTTCTTGCTTTGGCACTAGTAGGCTGTGGCGGAAGTTCAGACAGTGCTGACACTTACAAGATTGCTACAGACACAACATTTGCTCCATTTGAATATCAAAATGCAGATGGCGAATATGAAGGTATTGACGTTGACATCCTTGCTGCAGTTGCAGAAGATCAAGGCTTTGAATATGAGCTTGATCCACTTGGATTCGACGCTGCTTTGCAGGCAGTTCAATCTGGCCAAGCTGACGCTGTTATCGCTGGCATGAGCATTACAGATGAACGTAAGCAAACATTTGATTTTTCTGATGCATATTATGATTCAACAGTTTGCTGTGCAGTTTCAAGCTCAAGCAAGATTGCTAGCTTGGACGACTTAAAGGGCAAGAAGGTTGCTACAAAAACAGGCACACAATCTGCTGCATGGGCTGAAAGCATTGCTGATCAATATGGTTTTGAAGTAACAACATTTGACACATCAGATGTTATGTATCAAGACGTAACAGCTGGTAATTCAGCTGCTTGCTTCGAAGACACACCAGTTATGTCTTATGCAATCAGCACAGGCTCTGTTGATTTGAAGATTATCAACACAGTTGATTCAGACAGTGAATTTGCTACTCCTTATGGCTTTGCTGTAAAGAAGGGCGAAAATGCAGAACTTATTGAAAAGTTCAACACTGGCTTGGCAAATATCAAAGCTAATGGCAAATATGACGAAATCGTCAGCAAATATGTTCAAGGCTAATTAATTAGCATTTGAATTTTTGAATTGTTAACAGGATAAAAAGGTCGATGTATGAATGGATTAATTCAACTAGCAGTAGAATCCTTTCCGCTGCTTTTAAAAGGTTTAGGTTTAACGCTTGAGTTGTCAATAATTTCTTTAATTATTGCAATGATCATCGGCCTTATATCCTGTTTATTCGGTCTTTCACGCTCATGCATTTTGCGTGCAATTTCTAAAATTTATGTAGCCATTATTCGTGGCACACCTTTGCTTGTTCAAGCATTCTTTATTTATTTTGGCATCACACAGCTTTGTGGTTTTAAGATGACAGCTTTTGCAGCTGGCGTAATTTCAATGAGTTTAAATGCTGGCGGTTATCTTTCAGAGATTTTCCGTGGTGGCATTCAAGCTGTTGACAAAGGCCAGATGGAAGCAGCAAGATCTTTGGGTCTTTCAAAAGCTAAAGCAATGGTCAAGGTTATTTTGCCTCAGGCTATTCGCATTTGCATTCCATCTGTTGTTAACCAGTGCTGCATCACAATCAAAGACACATCAATCATTTGTGTTATTGGTCTTGCAGAACTCACATGGGCTGGCAAGCAAATTATCGCGCGCACATACCAATCATTCGCTGTTTGGATTATGGTTGGCATTATGTATTTCATTGTTATTTATGCGCTTACAGTTTTGGCACGCAGACTCGAAAAGAAGGTTACTCTTGTCGAAGATAGAGATTAGGAATTTACATAAGAGCTTTGGCAAAAATGAAGTTCTTAGTGGAATAGATGTAAATATTGAAGAAGGGGAAGTTGTATGCGTTATTGGGCCATCAGGCTCAGGCAAATCAACTTTCTTGCGCTGTATAAATTGTCTTGAAGAATTAACAGACGGCACCATCATGGTCGACGGGCATATGATGGATCCTAAGAGCAAAAACTTAGATGCACTTCGTCAAGACATTGGCATGGTATTCCAGCATTTTAATTTATTCCCAAATATGTCTGTCCTTGACAATATCACAATGGCTCCAATTTCATGCAAGCGTGCCACGAAGGAAGAAGCTTTGGAAACAGGCATGAAGCTTTTGAAGCGCGTTGGCATGGAAGACAAAGCAAAAGCAAGACCGAATGATCTTTCTGGTGGCCAAAAGCAGCGCGTTGCTATTGCGCGTGCTTTAGCTATGAAGCCTGACTTGATGCTTTTTGATGAACCTACATCTGCACTTGACCCTGAAATGGTTGGCGAAGTTTTAGATGTAATGAAGAAGCTCGCTCAAGAAGGCATGACAATGGTTATTGTTACGCATGAAATGGGATTTGCTCGCAATGTTGCAGACCGTGTTTTGTTCATTGATGAAGGAATTATTTATGAACAAGGTACGCCCGATCAAGTATTAGGCAATCCTCAAAACGAGCGCACCAAGAGTTTCTTAGCTAAAGTTTTAGTCTAATTTCTTTTCATAACAAACTAAATCTTCTTCAATTTGTCCTAAGAAATTGAAGAATTCAACACCAGCTTCTCTGTAGCCAAGCTTTGGATACATTTTCTTAGCTGGTGTATTTGTCATTGGAGTGTCAAGGCGCATAACTTTGCAACCTTGGCGTGCTGCCTCTTCTTCCAACCAAGCTACAAATTTGCGTGCATATCCGCGCCCACTCATGCTTGGGCGAATAACAAGAGTATGAATTACTCCAACTTCGTCATCTTCAGCAGGATATTCCCATGGAATTTTTGCATATTCATCAAGCTGGTTGTTGTTCAGCAAAGATGCGCCAAACATTTCACCTTCATCTTCACCAACATACATAAATCCGTCCGCTATAGCTTGAGCTGCTGTTTCACGCGTTGGATAAAGGTCACGGCGCCAGTTTGTGAAAGGCCCGTTTGCTTCTTCATAATCATGAATTTCAGAATAAATCTGTGCGATTTTATCTAAGTCTGCCTCTTGTGCTTTTCTAAACATATATCTCTCCTAATTTTGGGGTCTTGTTATTTTAATAAAAGCTTTGCGGTAGTACAATCTGTTTGTTTTGTCCCTGTCTGAAAGGTAAATTTTCCATGGCTGATTTTGCTTATGAACATCTTGTTGCTGACATTCCTGACTATCCAGAGCCAGGCGTTGTTTTTAAAGATATTACTCCTTTGGTTGCCGACCAAGAAGGTTTTGCAGCAGCAATAGATGCAATTGCAGACCATTTTAAAGATGCAGGCGTTACAAAGGTTGTTGGCGCAGAAGCAAGGGGCTTTCTTGTTGGTGCTCCTGTTGCATATAAACTTGGCGCTGGCTTTGTTCCTGCTCGCAAGCCTGGCAAGCTCCCGCGTGAAGTTGTAACAGAAAGCTATGAACTTGAATATGGCACAGATGAAATTCAAATGCATGCAGACGCTTTGACTTCAGACGATATCGTTTTGATTGTGGACGATCTGGTAGCAACTGGTGGCACAGCTGCTGCACAAGTTCACTTGGTGGAAAAATTTGGGGCAAAGCTTGTTGGCATGGCATTTTTGATGGAACTTTCATTCTTAAATCCTGTTGAGCTTTTGCAAAAAGAAACTGATGCAGAGCTTTTCTCTTTGATTAAAGTGAACTAATAAATTATGGTTTTACTTTCATTAGTCATAGCTATTGTTAATGGCATTTTAGTTTCAGTACAAAGCCCAACAAATGCTGCGCTTTCATTTAAGGTGGGGCACACGCAAGCAACAGTAATTTCTTTTGCTGGTGGTATGATCATCCTTTTTATTGTCGCGCTTTTCAGCGGGCATTTGCCGTTGCTTGCAAATGCTGCTGGTTTGCCTGCGTGGCAATTTTTGGGCGGGCTTTATGGCGCTTTCCTTATTTATATAATCACATATTGTGCGCCGCACTTGGGTATTGCTTTGACTTTAACAATTATTATGTTGGGTCAGCTTTCCATGGGCGTTGTTGTTGATATTTTTGGACTCTTCCAGACAGAAGTTGTGTCTGTAAGCTTTACTCGCGTGCTTGGGATTTTGGTTGTTGCTGTTGGTCTTGTGCTTGTTTATGTCAGCAAAAGACGCGATGCGGCAGGTGGGGAAGGCGGCAGTGGAAGTGGCAGTACCGGTTCAGCTGGCAAAAAGCCAATTTCCAAGAAAGCGCTATTCTTCGCATTCTTAGCATTTTTGTCTGGCGTTGGCACTGCAATTCAAGCGCCTTCAAATTCTGCTTTGTCTGAATCTGTTGGTTTTATAGATGCAAGCCTTGTTAATTTCACCGTCGGCTTTTTGATTTCTTTAATCGCTTGCCTTTTTGCAAAGAAGGGACACTTTAATTCAATGCGTGGCCGCGGAATTAAACCTTGGATGATTCTTGGCGGGCTTTATGGAGCGATAGGTGTTTTTTGCAACACCGTTGCTGTTACATATCTTGGCGTTGTCTTGCTCATGGCAGCTTTGATGTTTGGCCAGCTTGCTATGGCAGTTGTGATTGATGCGACTGGCATTTTGCTTTCGCCAAAAGTGAAGACTGATAAATATCGAGTTGTAGGTATTATTTGCATCGCGGCAGGCGTTGCGCTTGTCACAATAGCACGGTTGTGGCTTTAGTTTTTGCACGTGGGTTTGCCGTGATGCCTTTTGCGTGCATGTTTTACTGTTTAGTTTGCCGCGCTTGTTTTTGCTGCGCAAACTTTATTGGCGCAGGTTTTTGATAAATAAATTTTAATTTTGGAGTTGTTTGTTATGTCCAAAGCAGTTGCAGTTATCGATGGAAATTCACTACTTCACAGAGCATTTCATGCTGTTCCGCCATCAATGACAACAAAAGATGGCACCCCAACAAATGCTGTTTTTGGATTCATTCAAATGATTTTAAAGATGATAAAAGACTTCGAGCCAGATGCTATTGTTTGTGCATGGGATGTTCACCGTCCAGACTGGCGCATGAAGTTGTTGGAAGCTTATAAAGCTCAGCGCCCGCCAATGGACGACGCGCTGAAGGTGCAATTCCCGCTGATAAAGGATTTGTTGAAGTCTTTAGGCATTCCTTGCGTGAGCTTGGAAGGCTTTGAAGGCGACGATATCTTGGGCACTGTTGCTGCGCGTGCAGAAGAAGAAGGCATGGATGTCTATTTGATCACTGGCGACAAGGATGCATATCAGCTTGTGACAGAAAACACTCGCGTTGTTACGACAAAAAAAGGGATGTCAGATATTGTCATTTATACGCCAGAAAAAGTAGTGGAGCGCTATGGCGTGGAACCGCAGCGCGTCACTGATTTTTTGGGGCTTAAAGGCGACACAAGCGACAACATTCCTGGTGTCCCTGGAATTGGTGAAAAAACAGCCGCAAAACTGCTTGCTCAGTATGCAGACCTGGAAGATGTTTTAGCTCATGCTTCAGAAATTAAAGGCAAGATGGGCCAGAATATTTCTGAACATGCAGACGATGCAAGAATTTCAAAGCAAGTTGCAACAATTCGTAAAGATGCGCCGATAGATATAGATTTAGAAGAATTGCATTTCCCGTCTTATAATGCGCAAGAAGTTGTGGAAGCTTTCAGCGCTCTTGGTTTTAAAAAGCACTTGAGCGAACTTAGCGAGATTTTTGATGATTCACGCCTTGTTGCAGCAGCTGTTCCAAAAGTTGAAGTTAAATTTGATATTGCGCCGGATGCAAAAAGCCTTGTTGAAAATGCTTGTGAGAGCGGGCGAGTGCTTGGCTTTGCATTCGATGAACCAGCTGAAGATAGTCTTTTTGCTCTTGAGCCTGATATTGTCTTTTCAGATGGCAGCGCTTGTGCAAGCATATCATTAAGTGAAGGAATTGAGCTTTTAATTTCTGCGCTTGAAAAAACGATAGTAGCTGTTTTTGATGCTAAAAATGTAATCAAGACTTGCGGGCTTTCCCAGTTTAAAGCTGAACAAATTGCAAATATCTTTGATTGCTCAATAGCTGCTTATTTATTGGATTCTTCCACATCGCAATATGCTATTGAAGACTTAGCTTCAACACATCTTGGAATTTATTATTCTGAAGATGCTGAATATAGCGCTGGAATTTTTGAAGCTGCATGTGCAAACAAGCTTTATTCAATCTTGCATTATGCTCTTGAAAAAGATTCATCATTGAAGCTTTTTGAAGAAGTTGAAATGCCACTTGTTCCTGTTTTGGCAAAGATGGAAGAAGATGGCGTTTATGTTGACAAGCAAATTTTGCATGAGCTTTCTGCAAAAATTGGCAAGCAAATTGATGAACTTCATGATGAAATTATCGAGCTTGCAGGTGAAGACTTCAATATAGATTCCACTGTTCAACTTGGCAAAATTTTGTTTGAAAAGCTTGGACTTGACACAAAAAAGACGAAGAAGAACAAACGTGGATATTCCACAAGCGCGCAAGTTCTGGAAAAATTAGCAGACGACCACCCAATGCCTGGCAAAGTCATAAAATATCGCGAGCTTGCAAAATTGCGCTCGACTTATACAGATGCGCTGCCAAGTTTGGTCGATGTGAAGGGGCGCGTTCATACAACATATCATCAAACTGTCACTTCAACAGGGCGTCTTTCTTCATCAGACCCGAACTTGCAAAATATTCCTGTGCGCACAGAGCTTGGGCGTGAAATTCGCCGTGCATTCAAAGCGCCGCAAGATTGCGTTTTTCTTTCTGCAGATTATTCGCAAATTGAATTGCGCCTTCTTGCTCATCTTTCGCAAGATGAACATCTTATCAATGCATTTTTGAGTGGGGAAGACTTCCATCGTGCAACAGCGGCGCGCGTTTTTGGCGTGCAGCCGCAAGATGTAACATCGCAAATGCGTGCGCGAGCAAAGGCTGTGAACTTCGGCATTGTTTATGGTCAGCAGGCTTTTGGCTTGGGGCAAGCGCTTCACATTCCGCTTGTTCAAGCAAAGGAAATGATTGATAGATATTTCGAAGCATATCCTGGTGTGCGCGCATATCTTGATGAACTGGTTGAATGCGCAAAGCGCGACAAATATGTGGAAACTCTTTTTGGCCGCAAGCGTCACATTCCAGAAATCGATGCGCGCAATGCAGTGCACAGGAATTTTGCAGAACGCACAGCAATGAATCACCCGATGCAGGGTAGTGCTGCAGACATCATTAAAATTGCAATGATTGAAGTGCAAAACCGCCTGCAAGCTGGCAATTATAAAACGAAGATGGTATTGCAAGTTCACGATGAACTTGACTTTGAATGCCCGCTTGATGAAGTCGACCGCGTGAAGGAAATGGTCACAGATGTCATGTCGAATGCTGCCCAGTTGCGTGTTCCGCTTATTGTCGATGTTTCTTTCGCCGAAAATTGGGCCGAAGCACATTAAAGTACAAAATAATTAGTGCCAAGCTGCGCCAATTAATGTAGAATATGCATTTGTGTGTGGAATAGGCCACACCGTGATTATGTACGGCCCCGAGTAAAAACGTTTTTGACGACTTATTCGCGGCCCCATGTGAAAGGGGTCCTCTTGAGCGAAATCAAGAATCCTTCAGTTATCGACATGAGCGAAGACTACACAGATGAAGAAATGGCAGCTCTGTACGATAACAGCGTCTCCTCATTCAAGGACGGAGACTTATTAACAGGCACTGTAGTAAGAATTGATCGCGATGAAGTTTTATTAGACATCGCTTCAAAGTCTGAAGGTGTCATTCCAATGCGCGAACTCACCATCCGCAAAGAAGTCAATCCAGCTGACATTGTTTCTGTTGGCGACAAGATTGAAGCTTTGGTTCTTCAGAAAGAAGACAAAGATGGTCGTACCGTGCTTTCTAAACGCCGCGCTGAATATGAGCGCGCATGGATTAGCGTTGAAGAAAAGTTCAATGCTGGCCAAAACGTCGAAGGCGAAGTTATCGAGGTTGTTAAGGGTGGCTTGATTCTTGACATTGGATTGCGTGGCTTTTTGCCAGCATCTTTGGTCGACTTGCGCCGCGTCAAAGATCTTGACACTTATCTTGGTGACACAATCGAAGCTCGTGTTATCGAAATGGACAGAAACCGCAACAATGTTGTTTTGTCTCGCCGCGTTGTTCTTGAAGAAGGACGCAAGCAGGAACGTGCTGAAGTTTTGGGCAAGCTCACACAGGGCATGCGCTTAAAGGGTGTTGTTAGCAGCATCGTTGACTTTGGTGCATTTGTTGACTTGGGCGGCATCGACGGTCTTGTTCACATTTCTGAACTTTCATGGAGTCACATCAATCATCCATCAGAAGTTGTTGCTGTTGGCGATGAAGTTGAAGTTGAAGTTCTTGAAGTCGACATGAGCCGCGAGCGCATTTCTCTTGGTTTGAAGCAAACAACAGAAGATCCATGGCGTGCACTTGTTCAAAGCTATCCTGTTGATTCTGTTGTTGAAGGCAAAGTTACAAAGCTTGTTCCATTCGGCATTTTTGTTGAATTGGGCGAAGACATTGAAGGCCTTGTTCATATTTCTGAAATGGCAACAAAGCATGTTGAAATTCCAAGCCAGGTTTGCACAGTTGGCGACACTGTTCAAGTTAAGGTTATGGAAATTGATATGGAACGCCGCCGCATTTCTTTGTCAATGAAGGCTGCTGCTGAACAGCTTGGCGTTGAAATTGACGTAGCTGAGCTTGAAAAGCCAGCTGGTAAAGCTGATGCAAAAGAAGAAAAAGCTGAAGAAGCTCCTGCGGAAGAGGCTGTAGAGGCTGAGGCTGCTGAAGAAGCTTCAGCTGAAGAAGCAACTGAAGAAGCTGCTGAATAAAGAGGCGTAAAAACTTGAAAAAAGTTTTACTTGGCATGAGTGGCGGAGTCGATTCAAGCGTCTCCGCCTTATGTTTACAGCGTGACGGCTATGAAGTGATAGGCGTCACGCTTGTTTTTCATGCGTTCAAAAAAGATATAGAAGCACAAGCAAAAGCTGCAGAAGTTTGTGAAAAGCTTGGCATTGAGCACCGCATTGTTGATGTACAAGATGAATTTAAAGCTATTGTTGAAGCAGACTTCATTAAAGAATATGAACAGGGTTTAACGCCAAACCCTTGTGCTTTTTGCAACCGGACAATGAAATTTCCTTCCCTGGTGCGTGCTGCAGACAGCTTGGGCTGCGACTTTATTGCAACAGGGCATTATGCAAATATCACGCAAGATACAGAAGGTGTTGGCTTAAAGCCGTATCAGTTGCGTGTGCCATTCGATGAATATAAAGACCAGTCATATATGCTTTATGGTTTGACGCAAGATATTTTGGCTCGCACAATTTTTCCGCTGAACAATATTTCAAAGCCAATTGTTCGCAAGATGGAAATGCGAGCAGGGCTTGGATTTTCTGAAATTTCAGAAAGTCAAGACATTTGCTTTATTGAAGGCGACGATTATGCTGCTTGGCTTGATGAACATGGCATAAATGCTGAGCCTGGCAATGTTATGCATATGGGTAGCGGCAAAGTTTTGGGGCAGCATAATGGGCTGCATCATTATACTATTGGCCAGCGCAAAGGCTTAAATGTTGGCGGTGGCACAGGCGAGCCGCTTTATGTTATTGCAAAAGATCCAATTTCTAATTCGCTTTTTGTAGGCCCTGAAAATTTGCAGGCCACTGAATCTTGCAAAGTGCGCGACCTTGTTTGGACTTCAATTGAAGCGCCGAGTGCAAAGCGCAGCTGCAAAGTGAAAATCAGGTACAGGTCAAAGGCTGTTCCTTGCCAGATTGTGCCAATGGAAGATGGCGGTGTGCAAGTATTTTTCAATGATGCTGCGCGTGCTGTTGCACCTGGACAGGTTGCTGTTTTTTATTCCGATGGCATGGTCATGGGCGGCGGAATTATCTGCTAAATAGATAATTTTCTGCATATTTTTTGCTATATTTTATGCAGAAAACTATTTTTTATATGCAGAAAAAGTGTTCTAAAAATAATCATTAATTTTGATATTGTGCAAGCGAAAGCCCGCCAGCATCTAAACGATGCTTAACTGGTGGGTGTTTTATTAAACTGCAGCTTTATATGCAGAAAATGAAGTGCAATGCGCGCAACAGTT